>JABJED010000525.1 GCA_018665025.1 Gammaproteobacteria bacterium | reverse complement strand
TGTTTTAGATAAAGGTGTTTTAGATAAAAGTGTTTTAGATAAAAGTGTCTTAGATAAAGGTGTCTCAGGTAAAGACGCAGATAAGCAGGGCTTACAACCACAACAAGGTTAGTGAATAACCCAATGAGCAGGCAAGGCAAGGAGTCATCATGTCAATCTCGGTACAGTTAAAGGTCAATGGCAAGTCTGTAACACTAGACTGCCCATCGAATACCACGCTGGTGGATCTTATTCGGGAGCGGTTGGAACTGACCGGTACCCATGTCGGTTGTGATACCTCCCAGTGTGGTGCTTGCACGGTGCATCTCAACGGCAGGGCGGTTAAGTCTTGCACAATTCTTGCTGCGCAGTGCGAGGGTGCCCAAGTGACGACGATTGAGGGTTTAGGGGACACAGACAACTTGCATCCAATGCAGGAGGCGTTTCGTGAGTGCCATGGTCTGCAGTGCGGTTTTTGCACACCCGGTATGATTATGTCGGCGGTAGATTTGGTTCATCGTGAGCCCGCTATTAATGAGCAGGTTATCAGGGAGGGACTCGAGGGTAATATCTGTCGCTGTACGGGTTACCACAACATTGTTCTAGCCGTTGAATCCGCCGCTAAAAAGATGAGGAACTAGGTCATGGTCGAGCAGAGTATTGGCAAGTCGGTACTGCGCAAAGAAGACCTGCGTTTTATCACGGGTAATGGCCGCTATACGGGCGACATTGATTTACGCGGTCAGACTTATGGTTACTTTGTTCGTTCACCCTACGCTCATGCGGTAGTTGGGGAGGTTGATACGTCTGAAGCACAGTCCATGCCCGGTGTCGTTGCTGTTCTTACGGGCAAGCAGGTAGCAGAAGATGAGCTTGGTGGCCTGCCTTGTGGCTGGATGATCCATTCGAAAGACGGCAGTGAAATGAAGCAACCGCTGCACCCGGTGATGGCTGCCACAAAAGTAAATTATGCTGGTGAACCCGTGGCTCTGGTGGTGGCTGATAGTTTTGATGAGGCAAAAAATGCAGCTGAATATGTCTCGGTTGATTATGAAGAGCTGCCCGCCGTCGTTTCGACCGCCGCGGCACAAAGTGGTCCGGATATTTATGCGGAAGCCCCGGGGAATACCTGCTACCAGTGGGAATTGGGTGAAAAAGCAGCGACAGACGCGGCAATAGAAGGCGCCGCACATGTCACGCGATACTCACTCACTAATAATCGACTCATCCCTAACGCACTGGAACCAAGAGCGGCTATTGCGGACTTCAACCGCGGCACCGAAGAACTTACGTTGTATACCACCAGCCAGAACCCTCATTTGGCACGGCTTATTCTGACTGCGTTTGTGCAGATCGCACCGGAGCACAAGTTGCGTATCATCGCGCCGGATGTCGGTGGAGGCTTTGGTTCCAAGATCTTTGTCTATTCCGAAGAAACCGCGCTGGCCTGGGCATCAATGAAACTTGGCGTGGCGATCAAGTGGACGGCTGAA
Organism: Gammaproteobacteria bacterium; assembly: GCA_018665025.1. GTDB lineage: Bacteria > Pseudomonadota > Gammaproteobacteria > Pseudomonadales > Azotimanducaceae > UBA9659. The sequence continues at coordinate 3,017 of JABJED010000525.1, read as the reverse complement.
CGATCTGAATCGTTTTTGGCCGATGCTCATGGCAGGGATCATGTCTCTGAAGCGGAGCTGGCGATGGATGAAGAGGGTAATTTCCTGGCATTGCGTGTCAAAACCACGGCAAACATGGGTGCTTACCTGTCTACTTTTGCATCGGCGGTTCCAACGTATTTGTACGGGACATTGCTGGCCGGGCAGTACAAAACGCCATATATCTACGTTGAGGTAGATTCTGTCTTTACCAATACCGCGCCGGTGGATGCCTATCGAGGTGCAGGCAGACCAGAGGCGACGTTTCTTGTCGAACGAATTGTTGATCTGGCCGCAAAAGAACTCGGTGTCGATCCTGCAGAACTTCGTCGCAAAAATATGATCCAGCCAGCGGATTTTCCCTACCAGACTCCGGTTGCGCTTGAATATGATATCGGTGATTACGAGGCAAGCCTGAACAAGGCGCTGGAAATGGCAGATTATGCGGGCTTTGCCAACCGAAAAGCGGATTCAGAAGCCAATGGAAAGCTTAGGGGTATCGGGCTTAGTTGTTATATAGAAGCCTGTGGTCTAGCACCATCGGCGCTTGCAGGCGCATTGGGTGCTGGCGTTGGTTTGTGGGAGTCAGGTGAAGTTCGGGTGAACCCTACGGGCAGTGTGACCGTCCTGACAGGCACTCACAGCCATGGTCAGGGGCACGAGACAACGTTTGCCCAGTTAGTCGCCAGTCGCTTTGGGATATCGGTCGATGATGTCGAAGTTGTTCACGGTGACACAGGGAAAATGGATTTTGGGTTAGGTACTTATGGTTCAAGGTCGCTCTCTGTCGGCGGTTCAGCACTGTCAGTAGCGGCAGATAAAGTGGTTGAAAAAGGCCGTAAGATCGCGGCGCACCTGCTTGAAGGCGATGTGGATAATATCGATTTCGAGGATGGCGAATTTCGTTTGAAAGAAAGCAATCGATCCAAAACATTTCAGGAAATCGCGTTTGCCGCGTATGTGCCTCACGACTATCCCATCGAGGAGCTTGAGCCTGGTCTAGCAGAGAAAGCTTTCTACGACCCGGTTAACTTCACCTATCCCGCCGGGACACACATTTGTGAAGTCGAAATTGATCCGGAAACCGGCGTCACCGAAATTACGAAGTTCACGGCAGTCGATGACTTTGGCACCATCATCAATCCAATGATTGTTGAAGGGCAGGTGCATGGTGGTGTCGCCCAGGGAATTGGGCAGGCCATGTTTGAGCAGTGTGTCTACGATGAGTCGGGTCAGTTACAAACGGGTTCATTTATGGATTACTGCATGCCTAGAGCGGATGATCTACCCAACTTTACAGTGGGCATGACAACCACGGTGTGTACCCATAACCCAGTGGGCGCAAAAGGCTGCGGTGAGGCAGGTGCAATCGGTTCGCCGCCCGCAATCATCAACGCGATAACGGACGCTGTTGGGGTGCGCGATATTAGTATGCCTGCCACGCCTGAGAAGATATGGCGTGCAATTCAGGAGCAGAGGGCTTAACCATGTACGATTTTAATTACCACAAACCTGATTCCATTGATGAAGCAATCCAATTATTTTTGGGGGCGGAAGACGGCATCTATCTTGCCGGTGGGCATACGCTGTTACCCTCGATGAAACAGCGGTTGGCTGCGCCGACTGATGTCATTGACCTTGCAGGTATTGACGATTTGTCCGGCATTGAGGATGTGGGCGCGGATCTTGAAATCGGGGCGTTGACGGCGCATGACGAGGTAGCGACTTCGTCTGTTGTTCAGTCAGGGATCCCGGCGCTGGCAGAGCTTGCTTCACTCATTGGCGATGCTCAGGTACGTAACCGGGGAACCATAGGTGGATCCGTTTCGAACAGTGATCCCGCGGCAGATTACCCGGCAGGTGTGCTGGGGCTGGGGGCTGAAATAGTCACCAACAAGCGAACAATTGCGGCGGACGATTTCTTTACAGCGATGTTCGAAACGGCATTGGAAGAGGGTGAATTGATCACCAAAATTAAATTCCCAAAACCAGAAGCCGCGGCCTATATAAAGTTCCCAAATCCGGCATCAAGATACGCCACCGTCGGTGTGTTCATTGCCCGAACGGGGTCAGGGGTTCGCGTCGCGATCACCGGCGCAGCGCCAAGTGTTTTTCGTAGCACGGACATGGAAGAGGCGCTCAATAGCGAATTTTCAGTCGAGGCACTCGAGGGCATCACCCTGGATGCTGGTGAAATGAACAGCGATCTTCATGCCACGGCGGAATACCGTGCTCATCTCTGCACTGTGATGGCGAAGCGAGCAGTCCTCAAACTGCTTTGACCGCTTCTGGACTATTGGGCTGCTGCTTCGTTTCGAAGTTTGACCAAATGATTGTAGAAGCGCTCTAGTACTTCGTAAGGTTGGCAGCCGAACACGAACAAATCCCTGCTGGAAAATGTAGGTACGCCAGTAATGCCATCTTCATAAGCCCGGTCCCAGTCCGCTGTAACCTGGGATCCGAATGATCGGGTTTCGATCACTTCACGAGCAGCTTCAACATCAAGTCCTACTGAACCGGTAATATCGAGCAGAGTACCGACATCACTAATTGTTTTGTCTTCTATAAAGTAAGCCTTGAACATGGCGTCGTGAAAAGCTTCTCCACCTTCCTGTGTATCAGCCCACGCGCCCAGTTCCTGGGATACCCTGCTGTTATCCAGTCGGGTTCTTTTGTTGTAAGGCAAACCGGCTTCTGCCATCAAGGTTCGCAGATGATCGCCGGCTGCTTTTGATTCTTCCTTGTTCCGTTTGCGGTAAAGGTCCTTCATGGGGATACCTTCCGGCGGTGTTTCAGGATGCAGCGGAAAGTGAACCCAGCGGGTGACGACGTTCTTTTCCTGCTTTAATTTTTCAATACTGACCGTACTGAGATAGCACCATGGTCATATGTAATCTGAGTATATTTCGATCAGGATGGGGTCAGTATTGTTGGTAGCTCCTGCCATTTTTAATTCTCCAATCGTGGGCAGCCAGTCTTGTGATCAACTGGTGAAAGAT
>JABJED010000524.1 GCA_018665025.1 Gammaproteobacteria bacterium | reverse complement strand
GCCTTGGTCATGATGCAGTTATGGTGGCACTGGGATAAAGACAGGTTTTCCTCGGTCTGCAGGAGACAAGCGAGGGTGCGCTTTACTTCCGGATCAAGCGCCCAAAGCCTGAACGCCTCATCCCTGGCAAATGCTTGCAGTAAACGCCGCGAGGTATCCGCACCCGGTGAGCCCACATCGACCGGTGCGCCGGGGTAACCAACATCTACCTCGAACTCAATTGGCGCAATCAATTGCCTTAGGTGATCGGTCGCGATGGTACGTAACTCTGCAAACCGTTGCGCAGGCACCATATCTCTGACCACGATGTATCCATCGCGCTCAAACGCGGCTGTCTCTGTATCATTCAAACTCGAGAAACTCATCTCTGCATTTTGATGGGTTCGTTGGAAATCATCAAATGAAATTTATGTCATAAATTAGATGACTTGTTATAGGCAGACAAAGCCCTTAATATTATGGGCTATGATTTCTAAGCCACTATTGTCAGCTTCCTTTTGACATGATAATTCACGAAACCCTTAAAGAGTTGGGTATATCGGAGCGCCAGACAGACCTCTACCTCACCCTGCTGAAGCTAGGCCCCAGTTCAATTAGAGATATCGCTTCGTCAGCGGGCATTAACCGCGGTACCGTTTATGAGGAATTGAAGCGCCTGCGCACCATGTCGTTGGTGACCTACTTCCCCCAGGGTAAACGAAAGTTCTTCTGCGCCGAACCACCCGACGTGTTGGTTCGACGGGCAAGGCAGATCCAGCAACAAACCAATGAGGCCGCGGATCGTCTTGAGCAGGAGATACTGCCAAACCTTCAGGAAATAATGCCAGACACCACGCAAACCAGCGTGTTTCATTACGAAGGAGATGAAGGCGTTGAGTATGTTTTAAGAGACATTCTAAATACCGTCGGAAAATCACTGGAAAAGCATTATCGGGTCTATTCATCCCGCCGAATCAGGAAGTACCTCTACAGGCCCTTTCCTGGATTTACCCGAGCACGAGTTAAAGCTGGCATACACGTAAATGTACTTGCTATTGGTGAAGGGGGTGAGGACCAACCACTGTCCGACCGGAAATGGATAGAGGATACCAAGCAGGACCAGGCAGCTTCCTATGTGGCCATCTACGGCACCAAGTGCGCGATGATTTCACTCCTGGGCGGGGACTACCAGACCGTCGTCATCATGGATTCCGAAGGGATTAGCAGCGCCATGAAAATATCTTTCGACGCGCTTTGGGCAAGGCTTTAAGCAACTTGTAACCGTACTTTAGATCGCTCAACTTAGCTGCAGTGTACCAATCATTACGTACCAAATATTGTGGACGCTCAGTTGAGGAGACATCGGGCAGCGGCGCCGATGCTAGGCCAAATAACGCTGTTTCAGGTGATTGACAAAAAACGCCTCGTTCAGATCCTCACCCGTAGCAGATACCAGGAGATCACTCACAGAGTGGTAACTCCCCTTGCTGTGCACATTCTCACGCAGCCAATCCAGTAAGTTACCGAATGCGCCCCGGCCAATATCATCGAGCACACCTGGCATCGCTCGCCTGGCGGCTGCAAAAATCTGGGCCGCCATCATCGCGCCAAGGGTGTAGGTCGGGAAATATCCAAACAAACCAGCATTCCAGTGGACATCCTGCAGGCAACCATTCTTGTAATCACCACGGGTATCACGCTGAAGATATTCCGCCATCTTGCTATTCCAGAGTTCAGGAATGTCAGCGACTTGTACATTACCTTCGATCAACTCCTTCTCAATTTCATAGCGAAGGATCACGTGTAGCGGGTAGCTAACCTCATCTGCATCGACCCGAATTAGCCCTCGTTCCACGCGGGTGTACAGACGGTGCAGGTTGTCATCAGACCAACCTGCTTCATCGTCGCTTACGCCAAAGTTTTCACGAATAACCGGTGCTAAAAATTTCAGAAACTCCGGTGACCGCCCGGCCTGCATTTCCATTAACAGCGACTGGCTCTCATGAACGCCAGAACTACGAGCCACACCAACCGGTTGCCCGTCCCATCCTTTTGGCCTGCCCTGTTCATACATTGCATGGCCGGTTTCATGAACCACTGCCATCAGTGATTCAACGAAGTTTTCTGTGGTATATCGAGTAGTGATACGCACATCCTGTTGGACCCCACCGCAAAATGGATGGTGAGAAACATCAAGGCGACCATGATCAAAATCAAAACCCAGGATGCCCATGACCTTGATACCCAGGTCTCGTTGTTTATCTATCGCAAAATTGTTTCCCATTGGCACCAGAGGCGTCCGTGACTGTTTTTCAACGACCTGTTCGATCAGGTCCGGCAGAAAATCCTTCAGGCCGCTAAATAACAGGTCGATTTTTCCCGAGCGCATCCCCGGCTCATAGGTTTCGAGTAGCGAATCGTAGAGGGATAGCCCGGTTTTTTCGCTTCTTACAACCGCACTCTGGCGCGCAAGGTTAACCACCTCTTCAAGTAATGGTTGCATCGTCTGCCAGTCATTGTTTGCCCTGCACTTTCGCCATGCCTGTTCGCTTCTGGACGACGCAAGTGAAGCGGCGTGAACCAGGTCCGAAGGCAAACAGGTCACACTGTCATATTCGCGCTTTATCTCTCGGATATTAGCCGCCTGCCAATCATCCAGATCGAGGTTTGAACAAGCGTCCAACCACTCGCCAATCTTTTCACTACACTGCATTTCATGAATCACGACCCCAAGGGTTGCCATCGCCTGGCCACGCGCAGTGCCACCACCTTCGGGCATCATTGTAGCTTCATCCCACGAACTGATCGAATAAACGTGGTCCAGATCACCCACTTTTTGGAAATGTTCTGTTAACCGCTCATAGGCATTTTTCATACGGGCTCCCCCTGGTGGTTTCGTTTTAAGTTTCTCAGGTAGACAATTAGGTGGGTAATGACGCCAACGCCTCTGCATTACCGAGATGGCTGACATCGTTGAACCCACGGACAGCTATTTTTCCATCGACGATCACTATTCTGGAAATAGAGCCGTTGTCGCAACCGTTAAATGCAAATGGTGCAGATCCAGTCGCCTCAGCGATGATGTGCCCGATGACACCTCCATGAAGCACCGCAACGACCAACTCATTCGGATGCATCTGCGCAATTCGATGCAGGCCTCTTCCGACTCTTTCCTGTAATGCCTCCTTCGATTCAGCACCTGGAATGACATCCCAACGCTGCTCTTCATTCATTTTAACGTACAAAGGATGATTTTCATGGACCATGATACGGAACTTACCGCCTTCCCAATCCCCAAAATGTACTTCTCTTAAATCCGGATCGACCCGATGGTCCATCTCGAGTTGGGCACACAAAGGCGCGGCGGTTTCCACTGTCCTCTGCAGGCTGGTCACGTAAACCGCATTAATGGGAAAATGCTTTAGCCGTTCACCGACGGCAACAGCCTGCTGTCGACCTTGAGGCGCAAGTTCAGGATCACCCTGC
>JABJED010000523.1 GCA_018665025.1 Gammaproteobacteria bacterium | reverse complement strand
TGCCTCAATAGAAGACCCGGCCGTCATTGAAAAGATTCTGAAACATGTCGGCCTGGATGAAGAATCACAAACCCGAAATCGTTCACCGCCGTCAAGCCTGTTCAGCCATTCGACCCAACTATTCTGACATTTACCAACGCAGGAGGGATCCAACTCGGTTCGGTAACCAAAAACATCAGAGGAAACGGGAAAAACTGCGTGACCCGCACGATTTACTTATCAATAACCACCAGATTTGATCAAAGAATATAGCCAACTCTGATTTGGGCGGAATGTGTATCTGGCGGAATAACCATAAATGTGGCTAATTCTTCCTATACCCAGGCAGAACAGCTTTGATCAATGTAAACTTCGGAAATGATAGACGCTGGCAAATCCAAGTCAACCAGGCTAACCGTGTATATGGCGCCACATCACCGGGCGCGATAGGAGCGGGGGATGGCAGGAAAGGAGAATGGAGTTTGGCAACAGATCTTCTCGCCTTCGGCCTGAGCAATCAGCCGGATCGAGCAGCGGTAGTTTGTGATGATGTCGAACTCAGTTTTCGGCAGGTGCACTGGCGTGCAAACCGATTGGCTGGTTACTTTGATGAGTTGGGTCTAAAACCCGGTGATCGTGTAGCGCTGCTTGCCAAGAATGAGTATCAGTACCTTGAAATTCAGGTTGCATGCATGCGACGTGGACTGATTCTGGTGCCGCTGAATTTTCGTCTGGCTGTCCCCGAACTGGCTTACATAATTTCTGACTGTGATCCGAGTTTGCTGATCGTGAGTCGGGAACTTGTCAGTTCATCAGATGACCTCAAGATCAGTTGTCTGATTCTTGATGATGCCTACGAGCAGATGGTTGTCGGTGAGGATGACAAGCCTTTAGTTCAAATAGATCTGTCGGCAGATTGTACGATTCTCTATACCAGCGGCACGACCGGCAGACCCAAGGGCGCGGTACTGACCAACCAGTCGCTATATGCCCGGCTTAATGCAAATTTCTTTGAATACCAGATCAGTCCCGGGGACATATTTTTACAGTGTCTGCCGCTTTTCCATATCGCCTCGAATGTCAGTTACTCATACACCTATGCCGGTGCCACCAATGTTTTCCTGAAAGACTTTCATCCGCTGGCTGTCCTCGACCTTGTTGAACGGCACGAGGTTTCGACAGCACTGCTGGTTCCCACCATGATCAATGCGGTGATTCATCAACCTGAGGTGGCCAGGGCTGATTTGTTGTCGCTGAAAAAGATCGCCTATGGCGCGTCGCCCATGCCACCTTCGGTTCTTGCGTCAGCGATCGAGACCTTCCGCTGTGAATTTCTGCAGCTATACGGCATGACGGAAACTAGCGCGGCGACGGTACTTCGTCCTGAACACCATAATCCGGAAGCTCGACCTGACCTTCTAGCCAGTGCCGGTCAGGCTGGTGTCGGGATGGAGGTTCGCGTCGTTGACGACGACGATCACGAGGTGCCATTGGGTGATGTAGGCGAAATTGTCTGCTGTGGTGAGGCAGTGATGCGAGCATATTGGGGGAATGCTGATGCCAGTACTGCTGCATTAAAAGGTGGATGGATGCACACTGGCGACATGGGCTACTGCGATAGTGAGGGTTTCTATTTCATCACCGATCGTAAAAAGGACATGATTGTCTCGGGCGGAGAAAACATCTACCCCCGTGAAGTCGAAGACGCGCTGTTTGAGCATGCCGATATTCTGGAGGCGGCGGTGATTGGGATACCTAGTGAGAAATGGGGTGAACAGGTACATGCGATTCTTGTCGCAGAGAACGGCAAAGAACTGGATCCGGGCGAGGTGCTGACATTCGCCCGTGAAAGACTGGCAGGGTACAAGGTGCCAAAGAGCGTGGAAATTAGCCCAGGTCTACCAAAAAACGCTACGGGTAAGGTTCTGAAAACAGAATTACGCCAGCTGTACTGGCAGGATCACGATCGATCCGTTTCGTGAACTAGTTGACAGCGATTATGTTTGGTCCGCTGTTCCGCGGTACGGAATCCTCACAGTTTCTAACGGTATCGGCAACGAGAAACAATGGTTCTTTCAGCATCGTTTTCAGCTCTTCGGATGCGCCGATCCTGATCAATGCTTCGTCCATGCAGGCTAACCACTGGTCTCGCTCTTTAGGACCGATACGAAAAGGTTCATGGGGATCGGTCAGGCAGACCGTCCCTTTGATGGCCTGGTAGACCGGTGGGCCTCCCATCCAGCCGGTAAGATAAGCTGCCAGCATGCTGGATTTCTGCGAGTGCGATGTGAATCTTGCCATCATGAGAAGCTGGTGGCGTTCAGTTGCAAGAGACGTGGTTTTTGCCCTTCGTGCGGGGCCAGGCGAATGGCAGACAGTGCTGCTCATCTGGTTGATGAGATCTTGCCCAAGAGGCCGATCAGGCAGTGGGTGCTGAGCGTCCCATTCCCCTTGCGCTACTTGTTTGCTACCAACCCGCAGGTGATGAGCCGCGTGTTGACTATCG
>JABJED010000103.1 GCA_018665025.1 Gammaproteobacteria bacterium | reverse complement strand
GGGAATGTTAGTTGATGAATGCGAACGTTCGGGTGTGATCACCGAAACCCACGTAGAGGTGGATGAAATAGAAGCGTTAGCAGGTGTTGGCGACGCCAGGTTCTCGCTTCGACTCGACCAATCGCGAAAACAGGGCGACACAATGGCGGTTTCAATGACCTGCAGATCACTTGTCGTTGCCACGGGTGCGCTGTCTATACCAACGTTGGGCGGCAGTGGTATCGGTTACGAAATTGCAGAACAGTTTGGCATGCAGGTTTTGCCGAAAACGGCAGGTCTCGTGCCCCTAATGTTCACCGATACGCTTAAAGCTGCTTGCGACCGGTTAGCCGGGACCTCTCTTGAAGTTGAGCTTAGCTGCAACGGCCAATCTTTTACCGAAAACATGCTGTTTACTCACCGTGGCATAAGCGGCCCAGTGGTGTTGCAGATCTCCAATTATTGGCATCCAGGTGACGAAATTCAAGTTGATCTGTTACCGGGGACTCTGGCGGCAGATTGGCTTGTCGACATGAAGGCTAATCACGGAGCAAGTCTTCTCCGGACCGTATTAACCCATAAGTTGCCCCGATCGGTGGTGAAAGAACTGGCATCACTGTGGTGGTCCGAATCAGACCACCTTGCCCTGGCTGAATTTAGCGATACTGCACTGTGTCAGATTGGTAGCAAATTGAACCGATGGCAATTGAAGCCGTCCGCCACAGAGGGCTATCGCACTGCCGAGGTGACGTTGGGTGGTGTAGATACCAACGGTATTAGTTCCAGGACGATGGAAACCAGCAACCAACCGGGGCTGTTTTTTATCGGTGAAGTCCTTGACGTAAGCGGACATCTCGGGGGCTTCAACTTCCAGTGGGCTTGGGCATCGGGCCACGCCGCTGGCCTTTTCGTTTGAGGATATCCACCTGCCAAAGACCAGTTTCATTTATGAGTGACACTTTTGACAAATTGATGACCCGGCTATATCTAAATAACGTCTAACTATCGGCGTCGTCTCACTGTCTCACTACCGGGGGCTGAATTAGTCGGACTGAATGCCTCCTGGCCGTGTTAAAATACTGGCTGGCTGGCCTTCTTCGAATCAAATGCTTCGTTTGGACAACATCAAATTGCCCCTAGACCATGCAGACGGGTCGCTGCTGGATGCAATTTGCAGCCGCTTGGAAATTAGTACTCGAGAAGTTGTCCACTTTACCGTTTTCAAACGAAGCTATGACGCACGCAACAAGGCTGACATACAGCTAATCTATCAGGTTAATGTTCAGCTTGGCGCCGAGTTAGAAAAGGATTTGTTGGGCAGGGAAAGCGTAATCTGCAGGTCTGCACCTGATACTCGCTACCAATTTGTGACGATGGCTGAAAGCGTATTTCCGAACGAGGCGCAACAACGGCCTATTGTTGTTGGATTTGGACCGTGCGGCATATTATCAGCACTGTTGTTGGCGCAGATGGGACTGCGGCCTATCGTTCTGGAGCGCGGGTCCAATGTAAGGCAACGAACAAAAGATACCTGGGGCTTCTGGCGTAAAGGTCAATTAAACACTGAGTCCAATGTTCAATTCGGTGAGGGTGGTGCTGGAACATTCTCTGATGGGAAGCTTTACAGCCAGGTAAAAGATAAACGACATCTAGGCCGTAAGGTGCTTGATGAATTTGTGAAAGCTGGCGCTCCACCAGAGATCCTTTTTTTGAGTAAGCCACACATCGGTACATTCAAGCTGGTAACGATGGTTGAACGGATGCGTGCTGAAATAATCAGCCTCGGTGGTGAGATTCACTTCGATGCGAAAGTGGTACGCCTGCTCCATGAACCCTTTGTAGATTCCGAATCGAATCATCGCGATACATTAACCACTGAAGGAGCAAACGAAAATATCCTGAGGCAGGTGACAGGAGTCTGCTTGGCCGACGGGACTATTTTGAACAGCCGCCACATAGTGATGGCAATGGGGCACAGTGCGCGTGATACTTTTTCGATGTTGCTGGAGCAGGGTGTGTACATTGAACCCAAACCCTTCTCAATTGGTTTTCGTATTGAACACCCTCAGTCTGTGATTGATAGCGCCCGGTTCGGTAAAAATGCTGGTCACGCGATGCTTGGGGCGGCGGATTATAAGTTAGTCCACCACTGTGCCAATGGTAGAAGTGTCTATAGTTTCTGCATGTGCCCGGGTGGGACAGTTGTTGCTGCGACCTCTGAAGAGGGCCATGTCGTCACGAATGGTATGTCGCAATACTCGCGAAATGAGCGCAATGCAAACTCGGCCATTGTTGTCGGTATTAATCCCGAGACCGATTACCCGGGACATGTGCTGGCTGGGGTCGATCTCCAACGAAAGCTCGAAAAACTCGCCTACGAATTGGGAGGCAGCGATTACAGCGCGCCAGCGCAACTCGTCGGAGATTTTCTTGCTGATGAGCCTTCCACTGCTCTGGCATCAGCCCAACCTTCATACAAACCGGGCATTAAACTCGGCGATTTGTCTGAGGCGCTGCCTGAATTCGCCATTGACGCAATACGTGAGGCTATTCTGGTTTTCGATCGAAAAATTAAAGGCTTTGCGATGCCTGAGGCATTACTCACAGGCGTTGAGACGCGAACGTCTTCGCCCATTTGTATTAAACGTGGTTCGGATTTCCAGAACCTGAGCATGAAGGGCTTATACCCTGCTGGTGAAGGTGCTGGTTATGCAGGTGGAATCCTATCTGCAGGAATCGACGGTATTAAGGTAGCTGAAGCGCTTGCTGCATTGTTGCTGGGATCAACCGACAGCGACGTGGTTTGATCACCTGATAAAAAATTGCACTTTCTAAAGATCTATTTGGTTTTTCGGGTTGCCGTTCATCTCCATGGAGATGAACGGCATTGATGACGCCAACCGGTCGGGCTAAATGGATAGTCGCGCTAGATGCATAGAGGTTGCTTGCCTGGCAACTTGTCAGGTAAATGGTGGAATGTTGGACAGCACTATCAACTCAGCCTAGGCTTCGTAACATGAAAGCTGAAACGTTATTGCCCCTCGGTAAACTGGACCCTGGTCTTAGATCGCCGGATGACAGTCTGAACCTGAATGAAGTCGCTATTGATGCAGCGACCACCGAGTCTCTTGGGTATCAGACGTTACTGATGGAAGAAACGAAGGATGACCCTTTTCAGGTCCTCACGATGGCGGCACTCGCCACTCGTCGAGTGAACATCGGCACATCCGTTGCTATAGCGTTCGCACGCAGCCCTTTTGTGATCGCCCAGGCTGCCTGGACGTTACAAAAAATATCCAATGGGCGGTTCGAACTGGGATTGGGTTCCCAGGTGCGCGGCCACATTATGCGGCGATACGGGATGGACTGGCATGCTGCCGGGCCCTGGATGCGTGATTACGTCAATGCGGTGCGCGCCATCTGGCACAGTTGGCAGACTCAGTCGAAGCTTGAGTTCGAGTCAGATCATTACCAACTGAATTTGTCCGTACCCCTTTTCACACCTGAACCGATAGACCAGCCGAACATTCCGGTTCATGTCGCTGCCGTCAATCCCTACATGTGCAGGGTCGCGACAGAAGTCGCAGATGGCCTTCGTCTGCATCCTGTTTGCTCACCCCGTTACATTGAGGAAGTCGTAAACCCGGCCGTAGCTGCGCGGCGAACCGGCTTTGAGATATGTTTGAAACCACTGATTGCTACTGCGCGCGATGAAGAAACGTTATTACAACGAAGAGAGATCGCAAGGCAGCGGCTGGCCTTTTACTGTTCCACACCAGCATATGCGCGCGCATTCCACCTTTATGGCCTGGAAGACCTCTGCGTTGAGCTTGCTGCAGCGAGTAAACGTCAGGCCTGGGATCGAATGGCTATGATGATTGACGATGACGTGTTGGATGAATTTGTCGTCGTTGCCCGTTATGACGAACTCGCCAAGACGATAGAGCAACGTTACGCTAAGCTGATCGACCGCATTGAAGTCAGCATTCCCATCGTTGATGAAGCGGATAAAGAATCGCTCGACCAAATTGTCAAGGATATCAACGCGATTAGGTAACGTAGCGGTGAGAATGCACTGGTTACTATCTTTCTGATCGGGTGGTAGTAGCGCATCCATGCTCGGTCACGTTCCGTTACATTAGTGCACATTGGCATCAACCCCCGTTTACAAGACGTCCCTACAATCTCCTCCCATAAACCAAATATGTAAACGGGCAAACAACATGTACAAGACTATCCTGGCTTTCTTACTCATCGCACTGACCACAGGTTGTTCTACTTATAGCGGCACACAATCTACTGCTGAAATGGAATTCTGCTGGGAAAGAGGCATGAACTTTCAATGGATTGAAGAGTTTGACGCGGGTTGTGTTGATCCGACTGCCCAATCTACAGCAATGCGAATTTCTAAAATCAAGTGGTTAGAAAAGAACCTGGGCACATTGGCTGGCCAGGCTTCACATAAAAGCACAAGAAACATCTAGGGCATGGGGTCGTTGCTAAATAGTTTAAATCTGGAGAAATGAAATGAAACAGCATAATGCGGAAGGTCAAAATAACGTTGGCGTGAACTACGCCAACGGCGAAGGGGTCCCCCAGGATCATCAGCGAGCAGTGAAGTTGTTTCGGCAGGCTGCTAATCAGGGATTAGCGGATGCTCAAAGTAACCTTGGCCTGATGTACACCCGTGGCGAAGGGGTTCCCGAAGACCGCAACGAAGCTATGAAGTTGTTTCGGCAGGCTGCTAATCAGGGATTGGCAGATGCTCAAAATAACCTTGGCCTGATGTACACCAGCGGCGAAGGGGTTCGCGAAGACCATAAAGAAGCCACGAATTGGTTTCAGCTGGCGGCTGATCAGGGGCATGCCGAAGCCCAATATAACCTTGGCGTGGCGTATGACAATGGCCTTGGGGTTCCCGAAGATCATCAAGAAACTCTGAAGTGGTATCGGCTGGCTGCTAGTCAGGGTTATGCCGCTGCTCAATATAACCTTGGTGTGATGTATCGTAACGGCGAAGAGATTCCCGAAGATGATAAAGAAGCAGTGAAGTGGTTTCGTCTGGCAACTGATCAGGGTTATGCCTCCGCTCAATACAACATTGGCTTGAGGTGCGCCGAGGGCTGGTGGGTTCCAGAGGACAACCAACTGGGCTACAGGTGGTCCAGCATTGTCAGGGAAAATGGTTTTAACGTCGACAAAGCGAGAGAACTAACCACGAGTCGCGTGTCTCAAACCGACATAGCAAAAGAACAACGAATGACTAGTCAGTGCACCACCGCACCAACGCCAAAAAATGTCCAAAAATACATTTCGAACCACGGGTATGCGGCTGCTGTAAAAAAATTCTCCGAAGTTGTAATAAAAAAAATACCGAACCGCGAACTTGCATACATGTTTATTCTTGAAGAGTTGGATGGTGCCAGGCAGGGAAATGAGTACGCAATGAGCTATGCAAAGAATAGCGGCATTGACCCGGCAGAATACACAGGTGCACTTGAAGCCTCTAATTCGGCAATAGATAGTCCGAACGGACCACAGCAAACATTATTGAGGCTGGCTATTGCTCTAATGGAAGACCGTGAACTGGCGGCCAAATTTAAGTGTGATGTTGGTGATGCGGTCATGCAGCACTTTGGGATTGGAGCATATGATCCAAGTTATAAATCGAGAGAGTTTCGATTTGAGACTTATCAAGAAGCAGCTGTTTGGGCGCGGCGAAACCCGGGGAGTGTAGTTACCCGAAGTTCGGATGGTTCTTGTTATATCCCCAAATCAACATCAGCCTTAGCCTTAGCTCAATAAGAAACAAAGCCATTGGGTTGAACTGGAAGAGGTATCGAGTTTCTTCAACTTCATTGCCCTGAACCTAGCTTGCATCCGACGGTTAAAAAATGCGCGGCTTTAAGGCTGGGAGATACCTGGCAAGTAACGTGGAGGCGTGCCTAATTCGAACTATACTCCGGCCTCTTTACCCTGGTGGGCGAGGAGCCGATAGGCGATTCCACCCTTTCTAGCTTCAATAATTCGAAAAAGTATGGTGTAGAATTCGGTGATCACTTAAGGGCTGACAAGTATGTCTAATCCTCCGATGTCCCATGAGTTTCGGCGCGGCTGGCGAGTTCTAACAGCATCGTTTCTGGGGGTCGGTGTGTCGATGGTGTCGCTACTCTATTACTCCACCGGTGTATTTATTAAGCCGCTGGAGCAAGAGTTCGGCTGGACACGAGCCCAGATTGGATTCTCCGGGATCCTGTCGGTAATAGCGATCACTGTGTTTGCACCGCTGATAGGTCGGGCCATCGATCGAATCGGGCTGCGTAAGATTACGACTGTATCATTGGTGCTGTATGCGCTGGGGGTCTTCGCCCTGTCGCAGATGAATGGTTCGTTGATAATCTACTATGTCATTGTGGTTGGTTACACCATTGTCGGTGTGGGCTCGTCACCTATCGCCTTTACCCGGGCGGTCACGGCGTGGTTCGTTCAAAATCGCGGTTTGGCCCTGGGGATTTCTCTGTCCAGTACCGGCGTTGCCGGCGTTTTGCTGCCAATGTTTCTAACACCGTGGGTCGCAGATCACGGTTGGCGATCGGGATACCAGGTGCTGGGTGGAATCGTGCTGCTGGCGATTCCGATTGTCTGGTACTGGATTCGCGATACGCCGCCGGTGACTGAGCTATCAGGGACAACTGGAGAGGCTGCTGCGACCGGGGTAGACGTTCGGACGGCAATGACAGATAAAAATTTCTGGCTCCTTGCCGGAATCTTTTTTCTGGTGGCTCTGGCGGTGAGCGGTTTGTTGGTGTCCTTTATCCCTCTGCTGCTTGATATGGGTTTTACTGCAACACAGGCTGGTTCCTACGGGGCCCTGATTGGTGCGGCAGTGATGGGCGGTAGACTGGTGACTGGCTTTACTATCGATCGCCTGTTTGCCCCTTGGGTGGCCGCTACAATTTTCGCGCTGGTGGCGCTTGGCTGCCTGAGCTTTCTGCTCGGCGGAGGACAATTGGCATTTGTCACTGCTATTGCCCTGGGATTTGCTATGGGGGCTGAGGTAGACCTGCTTGGCTACTTTACCGCCAGGTATTTTGGTATGCGTAACTACGCGACCCTGTATGCTTTTTTGTATAGCGGCTTCACCATCGGAGCGGGATTGAGTCCAGCCATCGCTGGTTTTATCTATGATACCTACGGGGATTATGACTTCGCCTTGATGGGCGCCGTTGGACTGCTCACTATCGCAACCATTTTCAGTCTGTTACTTTCACGCTTTCCAAGCGCTGAACTCGGTCCCGGACCTGAAGAACGAATTGTTTCCGCTAAGCCAACAGGTTGAGTGGGGCGACATTGTTATGCAACGGGGTACCTCTCCGTGATCTCAGAAAACTGGAAGTAGAGTGCGATAGATGGATCAAAGAGCGCTAGTTATTGGATTTGCATTCAGTTTAATGCCGGATGGCTCGGCAGGACCTCATAATCTGAAGCTCGCTGAGTGGCTTTTTCAGGAAATCAAGGGCGCCAGAATATCGGTGAACTCAGGATTGGCACTGCAATGGGAAATTGCTGAGGCCCTTGAGGTTTTGTCTTCGAACGCGCTTGAACCGTGGCGTGAGTTAGGGAATCTTTTGGTAATTGCACCCCCGAAATTTGCCCCGGGCGATGTCAACGGCGCAAAGCTTCGAGGTTATTTGGCGGTAAGTTCAGTGCCTTTTGCAAAGACCTTGCTGGCGTACTTGCCTGAATCGGACCAGGATATTGAAAAGGGCCTCGATGACTTGCTGAATGAACCGAATTTTTATCGGTCGTTCATCGGGCTCGCGCTTGAAAATCTTGAGCGCCCGAAACTTGGGCCTTTGGCGACGGAAGAGCGTGTGATGCCCGGGATCAAGGACTATCCCGATGGCCTGGCGCAATATCAAAGGATCCGGGTGAATCGTTTGATCATGGAAGCCGTCATTCAAGATCGGCAGATTTTGAACGATGGCGCATATTTAAGTACCCAGGGTGTCATTCAGGCGGCTCTACAGAAATTTCCTGGGTCTTCGTTGGATAGGATTCAGGTGGTTGCGCATCCTGCGCATTCACCACGCTGTGATTGGCAACTCAGGCACTGGCTTAATGTTCAGAGCCTGGACCGCAGTATCGTTATCAAAAGTGGCAACATGGGAAACTGGCCTTGGTATGACACCGTTGCACAGCATTGGTGTCGATCGCCGGAAGCCTGGACGGCTCAAGAAGAAATGGTTCGGACATCCATGAAGAATCCAGGCACTTGAGAGTCACTTTCAGCAAAGGCTTTAAGCGAGCACCGTGAGAGGCGAGTGGTGACGCTCTACGTGACTTAGGGATCAACGTAGCGATGCTGACTAGTGCGATAATTCAGCCATCGACCATTCTTTGGCAGAAACCCTGCCACTCGGACTTTTTTCTGCAAACGAAACGACCGATCTTTTTATTCGTGAGCCTAGGCCAGCCTAACGGTCAATTTGTTGGATTCGAATTCTGTTGAAGCTTAAGAAAACGGGTGTCTGTCAACAATTGTAAAAATGCCAGCAATTCTTCTCGCTCGGCTCTCGTCAATTCAAAACCTTGAAGCTCTAATTCCGGGTTTGGCCCATTTGCATAGTGATCAAGCACTTCTTCAAGTGTCTGCAGTGCACCGTTATGCATGTAAGGCGCTGTGACACTAATATTGCGTAAGCTTGGTACTTTAAATTTGCCGCGATCCTGCTCTTCGCCTGAGACCTTCATCAGACCAACATCGGTACTTTGCACCCCCGTGTTGAAGTAACCTTCAATTCGAAGCTGCAATCCCGCGTGGCACTTGCTACAGCCTAATGATACAAAACGGTGAAAGCCGCGCGCCGCGATGGTTGATGGCGATTCATCCATCAGTAACCAACGATCAAAGGGTGAACTATCGGAAATGAGTGTCACCTCGAAAGCCGCAATAACCGCAATAATATTGTTGAAGTTAACCGGTTTGTGTTGATCAGGAAACGCGTTGGCGAACAGTCGTCGGTAATTATCATCATCGATTATTCGGTCGAGTGTTGCAGTACTCGCGCCTATCTCCACCGGATCGTTGCCAAACATTGGTCGATGCATCTGTGATTCCAGGTCATGAATCGTGTTATCAGCCCAGCCAAAAGTTTTGTTGTAGGCCACATTAACCAGCGACATTGAATTTCTGCTGACCCGATCCCCGTCCGAACCTGACGATTTTACCAGGCCATCGGTGTAGGCAAGCTCTGGTCGGTGACAGGTAGCGCAGGCTATGTTGTTATTCTTGGAGAGTCGCTGATCAAAAAAAAGCGCTCTGCCAAGTTCTACGGCTTTCTCGCGAGGCAAAATTTCCGGCGGCGGAAAGCCGTCCCGAAGCGCCCATTCGAACTCAGCCTGAATCGATGTGCTACAGACGATACCAATTAGTATTACAAATCCGCATCGAATCAGGGTTGTCGCCAATGATCCGCTGACGATGAGCTTGGTAAATATTCAGCAAGCGCCAGACGATCACTTGCCCAGGCTTTGAATGATTGTAATTTGTCTCCAGTTACCGTCTCCGGTGAGCTATCCAGCCAATGCTGGATCGCAGTCATCAATTCTCCTGCAAGTTTTGGGTCAATTTTCACGAGCTGCAAATACGCCTCGCGTGTTTTATCCAGTTCACCCAATGCAAGATAGGTTTCTCCGCGATACTCAATCGCCTCGCCATAACGAGGGTTCATTGCGATAGCGCGGTCGTAAGCTGCCAGAGAGGCCGTATAGTCACCTGTTTTGCGCAAAGCGTAACCAAGGGAACTGTGCGCCTGGTACAGATTCGAATTATGTTTGATGGCTGCCCTGAATCGTTTCGCAGCATTCGCAAATTGTTTTAGTGCTTTTTTTTCAAATTTGGCAATTTTCTTTGGGTTATCAGACTTGGCCGCCTGTGCCTGGTATTTCCATGCCTTGTCACGATTTCTGATACCTCGGTTATAACTATCAACAGCCAATTGAGCCGGAGATTTGCTCTCCGGTTGCGACATTGGCGCACTCATACCCCCGCCACCTCCTGAAGCCAATGCAATGGGTGCTATCAGCGTAAACAAGATCGCTGTAATTATTCTCATAACGTCTACCTTCTGTTAACTAATCATTCCCTAGTTTCTGCGTTTTACCGAAATAGTTCAATATAGTTCAATCGGGTCGCGATTATTGGTCCATCAGACCTGTTGATCACCTCATTCGTATTCGCTGGAGCTTGCTACCACGGACGAATAAACTCAAAGCGCTATTTGCTCCTTAGAGATTTCCCGGCATCGTTTGCGGTCAATCCGATAATCGAGATACAGCATCATTCCAAACATGTGAACACTGAACTTGTCGCTTTAAGCGCAAAAGCTCTCGTGGGAAAAATGGCGCGAAAGATTGCCGATAGCTTGCTGAGCAGATCAAAACGGAGTGCTCACTGGGCCGCGAGAGCTGTGCGTATTTAGCCACTTGTAGATAGCGGTTAATTGCGTAGAATATTCCCTTCCAATAGACACAAGGTTTCATATTCCGATGCTGGATCAAACGACTGTGAACACAATCATGACGCAGTTTAGACGCGCCTACGGCGCCGCCGATGCCGACGGGCTGAGAGCGATTCTCACGGGAGATTTCGTGTGGCATATGCACTACGGCGCCGCCGCTGATCAAACCCCCACCGGTCGAGTGCTTAGTGGGGTGGATGCCATGATGGAGGAGTTGCAGTGGCGCCGAAAACACTGGTCGAATGTTGAGTACGACAATCTCGTTGAACGACCCGCAAATGATCTCGTGCTGCAAACGTTTACCACAAAAGGGTTAGATCAATCCGGCGCACCGTTTCACGTCAATGTTGTGGATCTGTATGCCGTGCGCGACGAAAAAATTTATCGCAAAGACACTTATTGGAAACAGATGTCATTCCGCTAAACGTTGGGCTATTGAAATTTTTCTTTGAGAATATGATCTTGTATCGCTAATAGATAGCCTAGTAACGTTGACTCGTCGGTCTGTAATGCCGTCGATAACAAGGGACGACACAAGGTCCAACCTAACAACATGGCCGTTACCGCATAGCTCTGTGCACGCGCCGCCGCCATGGCCATATTATTGCGACGATCAATGCCGCGCCTCTCGATGAGTTGTTGGAGCAAGGCTCTCATGCCTTTCAGCTCAATGGACGGCAACGCCGAACCCGATAATTCTCGCGCAGCCCAGCCACGAAGAAAAGACTCATGCTGCGTCATGCGTTGGCTACGCTCATACGAGGGCACGCTCATCATATCCTTGACGTAGTGATCATGAAGTCTCAGAAAGGCTTGATCGAAGACCGCCTCTTTGGACCCAAAATAGTGATGAATCAAGCCATAGTTGACGTCCGCCAGTTTGGACAGTTCACGCCCGGAAACCCCGACATCAACGCGTTCACAAAACAATTGCATCGCTGCCCTGAGCAATGCGTGTTCGGCACCCTGTCGGCCTTCGGCCGGACCGAATGGTGGTAGCTGTTCGGCCGCGGTCACAATCGACGTTTTTTGCAATCGGGGAGTTCTACCACGAATCAATGCGTCAATCACCGCATGTACCTGTCGTTTCACCCGAGCCTTGTTGGCGGGGGTTACCCCAAAGCCTTGATCGAGTGGCCGCTCAAATACCAACACACCGATTTGCATTGACCACCAGGCCGCGGCTAACCCCGCCCCCTTGATCGACGATTGGCGGGGCTGGTGCCGGGCGATGGCCCGCTGAAGGTGTTGCACCGGGTGATCTCGCGCAAGGTGGACATCGATGTCATCCAGCATGAGATGGACATGAGCCCGCCAGTAATCCGAATGACCGGCCAGCGCCTGCGGCTCGGTCCAGACTTGCATCAAGACGTCATCAACTTCGATGTCACCCATAAACCGTTCTGCTAACGCGTTATGCGCCTGCTCAAACAGCAGAGAAAGGGGCGTGAAGCATTGCCCAACGAACGTGGGGTGCACACCCGCCTCTTTGGCCAAGAAGCGTGCGGAAATGGCAGACGGTGGCCGTTGCGCCAGCCATCGACCGGTAGTGTCAACAAGACGCCCGCGACCACTTAAGGGGTCATTAGCGGTCGGGTTGGTATGGATTGGTTCACTACAGACGTCATGCACCTGGGCGAGCGAGTCGCCGGATTATAGATTTAGGACTTGACGCCTACTATATATCTGGCCGATGATACCGTCACTCTACGAATGGCTAATTTCGAGAAAGCGACATGCAAATTGGATTATGTTCACTTGGAGATCACCGCGCGGATCCGACAACGGGCATTCGCACCAGTCAAGCGGAGCGTCACGCCAACATTTTGGAATATCTCTCGGCAGCCGAGCCATTGGGTTTTGACACCGTGGTGGCGGGGGAGCATCACTTCAGTGATTTCATCATGGCCGTGCCACAAATGTTCCTGACCTGGGTGGCCGCTCAAACCAGTCAAGTGCGACTGGCCAGCGGAGTGACGCTATTACCCCATCATGATGCCGTACGGATCGCTGAAGACTTTGCCACGCTTGATGTGCTATCCGATGGCCGCGCCGAGGTGTGGGTGGGCAAAGGCGTCGAACCAGGCCTGTATCGACATTTTGATCAAGAGGCAAAAAACGCATCAGACATGCAGACCGAAGGCTTGGAATTGCTAATCAAATTGTGGACGGAACGGGACGTGTATTGGCAAGGACAGTTCCGCACCCCGCTGGAGGGAGTGACGCTGGAGCCTCGGCCCATTCAAACGCCACACCCGCCCATCTACGTTGCGGCGGGTAGCCTTGAGTCCGTTGAACTCCCTGCACGATTGGGTATCGGCGTCGTCATCACAACGCTGGCGGTCGATAACGATGTGCTGGCCAATATGTGTGATCACTATCGCGCGATTTGGTCAGAATGCGGCCACCAGCATGCCCCGATGATCACTATTCTCTCTCACGTCCATTGCGCGGTAACGTCACAAGCTGCCTTTAATCATTTAAAGAAATATCAATTCGATTTTCAGCGCTGGGTGTTTGCCAAGCGTTTTGGCGTGAACGCCAAGGACGTGGAGTTGCCACCACGAATTATGGAGCTAGAGAAGGCGACCAGTGCGATCGTGGTGGGAAGCCCGCAAGAGGTGACAGATCGCATCAGCCACCAGGTTGAGTTATCTGGTTGTGACCGCTTCATCTATCAAGGCGACTATGGTGGCCAGCCATGGCCGATGGTGATGGATTCACTGCGGTTGTTCGCCACGGAGGTGATGCCGCAACTGCGCGGCGACACGGCCAAACAAGCGAGCACCAATTAAGCGCGCCCAATGCCATAAATGATGGAATCAAATCCACGATGAAGCTATATTTCAGCCCCGGCGCCTGCTCGCTGTCCCCGCACATTGCATTGGGAGTAATGTAGTGCCAGGAGGACCTGCTATGTTGTTAATTGGTCGAGATCTCTCACCCTTTGTGCGCCGGACCGCTATTGTGATGGCGACAGTGAACGTCCCGTTCGAGCGTCAGGTGCTGGCTGCCATCGAGGACGGCGCGCAACTCGCGCCACACACACCACTTGGCCGGGTTCCGGTGTTGATTCTGGAAGACGGCGAAACCCTCATCGACAGCGCCGCGATCATCGATCACATCCTGGAAGTCGGAGATCCCACACAGGCCCTGCTGCCAGCCACAGGTTATGATCGCCGCCGCGTGCTGTATCTATGCGCCATTGCCACCGGCGCCATGGAAAAAGGCGTGGCGAGCTCTTACGAGCGGTTTCGACGCCCCCGCGAGCTTATCCATGGTCCCTGGCTCGATCGCTTGTTTGATCAAGCGCGTGGAGGTCTGGCAGCGCTGGAAGCGGCGCTAGGGGAACGCGACTGGTTGCACGGCGATGCCATGACCCTGGCCGACATCTACGCGGTTGTCCTCTACGATTTTATGCAGATCATCGACTTGCCGCGACTCGCAGAAACAGCGCACGTCGCACTACCTGCTTTGTCCGCACGCTTGAATGCGTTACCCGCGTTTCAAGATCACCGATTTATTCCGGCAAGCGCCTAATGGGGCTCATGAGAGGTACAACTGATGGAAATTAGCGTCCAGGAAATGGTGTTGCCCCTTGTGGTGTTTTTTACCATGGTGTCGGTGGGATTGGACTTGGAGGCCTCACAATTTGCTACCGTCCTTCGCCAACCTCGGTTGCCACTCCTCGGTACATTGATTCACACGTTTGCATTTCCTTGCATTGCACTCTCTCTTATCGGCGTCGTCGTGCTGTTCAACTTGCCAGTCGATGACGCTCTGTTGGTGGGTACTCTCCTCATCGCCGCGTGCCCTAGCGGTGGTTTTTCGAATGTTTTGGTGCTCATGGCTGGAGCAGATCTTGCGCTGTCTGTGATTTTAACAACGATCTCGACAGCACTGTCGTTTCTGACGATCCCGCTGTTCTTTTGGGGCTTTGCCCAGTTCCTACCGGAGGGGGCCGTCGGCATTGAAGTCCCTGTACTTACAACGTTGCTTCAGTTACTAGTACTCATCGTCGTCCCTACCGCCCTGGGGGGATGGTGGCGACAAGCTTTTCCGAGATCGGCTATTCGATACAAAAGTAAGTTTCAGCGGTTAATGCAGCTTACGGTTTACGTTGTCGTGGCGGTGATCCTTGCGGAACAGTGGGATCTTGTGAGTGGGCATTTGCTGCCGGCACTGGCCTGGTCTCTGGTGCTGTGCGGCGCAACCCTCGGGGCCGGATACGGGGTCGCGGCTTGGGTAGGTTTGCCGACCTCTGCTTGCGCTGCCATTGCACTGGAAAGTTCCATCCGGAATCTGGCGGTAGCATTTCTCGTGGCAACCAGCATCCTTGAGCGAACGGATGTCGCGGTATTGCCTACGGTGTACTTTGTTGCCGTCTTGGTTTTTGGGGTGTTATTCGCCCGGCTCTGGACCCCACCGGAGCGGCCAGCCACGCGCTAACCATTACGTCCGATGACGAGCGCCGAGACGATGATCCAAAGCCCCATCGCCACCAATAACCCAAATGCCAGACGTTTCATGCTCGCTTCGGGAAGTGCCGGTGGAAAGTGCCTGCCCAACCAGGTCGCCGCCACGACCAGTGGCAACGCCAGTGCGCTGTACAACCAGACATCGGACGTTAGCCCCCCTTGACTGCCAACCACGACCGTTCGAAGTAACGTGGTTAGTGCAAAGCTGGCAAACAGCGTGGCTCGGATCGCATTCAAAGGCAATGGCTGCCGATAGTTGAACCAACCTAATACCGGCCCGGACGCTGAGAACATACCTCCAACAATGCCGCCCGCAATGCCGGCACCCAAGCTGCTGTACCAGGGTGAAACAGCAGACTTGGAATGGGGCCGAAGCATCATGGACAGGCTGCCGAGCGTGATAAATGATCCCAGCAGCAGCTCAGCCAACCATCGAGCTTCCCCGTCCAAATAGGTAATACACCATACGCCGAGTGCGATTCCGGGTAGCTGGCCAAGCGACAGCCAAAGATATAGATTCCACTGAATGTGACCAGCCGTTGAGCGCAGCGCCAGCACAACGTTAGCAAGCGACATCAAGCTCGCGACCGCCGTTAGTGTCGGGATATCCATCAGCCGCAGTCCACCAATCACTGCCAGAATGATCATACCCATCGCAAACCCCGTGACGGTCTGAACATAGGTTGCAACGAACACACACAGCAAAAATACGATGATCACCACAATCGCACACACCTTGGGGACGGGATAATGAAGACTATACAAGCGGCTAACTGAGGCGCGTAGAATATAGTAATCGAGGATTGATGGCGAGGCAGGAAGGCGATCGATAGGTGTTCGCCTACCGATGCCCAGTGGTAAGTGGCAAGTAGAAAATCGAAAGTGGTCGAGTGGCGTTTAAGCTGGCCCCTCCGGGGTCGTGACTTCTCTGCTCAGAAACCCGGCGGCACCGATGGCTTCTTCGACTTTTGGTGCAGCCTCACGCATGATTGCATCGAGTGGTGTTCCAGTTGCATTAGCAACCCGGTTCATCATGTGGAACATCGCGCTGACACCCACTGCATCGACCAGTTGGTCCGGCCCCATCGCGCTTAACACTTCCGCGCGTATCTCAGCCATTGCTGCCGCATCTTTTCCGGCAACGGCGTCGCACAACCTGGCCAACAAGGCGCCATGCTCGACGCCACCATCGTCTTCACCCAATTCTTTTACAAGGCCCATGGAAATTTCGCTACCTGATATTTGCCCACTCCGACCGAGCAGGACCGCGTGACTAGCGGCTCAGTAGTAGCAGTCGTTCACGATCGAGGTCCGTGTTCCCAATAACTCGATTTGAGATCGCTGCAGCGACCAATGATCCTGCCCAAAGTCGTCTGCCAGTGCTCCGCCAGCAACGTAGTGTGCATCGATTAGCGTCCACTGCATAATCCGTTCCGCAGCTACAAGACTCAGCGCTTTACGCACATTAGGTACGTCACTGGGGGTTGCTGGATTCCACGAGCCATCAACAATTGGCGCCGTTGGTACCCAATGCGTGCTCACTTCTGCATTCTGCGGAAGTGCCTGAGAGGGTTCGCCTGCGCCCGGTGGCGGCAGCGAAATTCGATCGAGCGCGAGGCCATCTGCAAAGCGATCCGTCAGTGTAATCTGCGCCACCATGCCTACGATTTCGACATACCGCGCTGGCGATAATCGCTCTGGAACATACGATTCATACCAACTCTGAGTAAGTGTAGTGACATGATTGGTCAAGCGCCAGATCACATCGATTGCTGCTGATGGCAGTATGTGATCAGCGGGAATCAGACCGGAAACACTTGAAGGGGTCGTCCAGGGCGGCATCGGATCGGCATCCCACGCCCGCCGGACTTCGGCAACAATTGCGCCGCGTTCCTCTGCGGTCCACCACGTACCGGGCGATGCCCAGTGTTCCGCTGCCGCCGCATGCGTTTCATGAATCTCTTGACGTATCGGCAGCGCACTCTGGTACTGTTGAACTAGTTCCACAAAAATACTCCTTTTTAAAATTCGTTAGAAACGAAAACTCAAATCAATATTTTAGGTCGGCGGCGCGCCCACTGTCGCACTGACCGAAGTACTCCTCGCCCGGTAGCTTGTTCACCCACAGTTCCAAGGTCCATCACTTGCTCGAGGGGCGATACGCCATCGGTCGCTGTCCGTGTCGATGCGGGCATAAATCCCTTAATAATCAGCTTTGCGACACCGCGGGCAGCGCCGCGAGTTCCCGGATGTTGTCTGCGGTTTCTTCAAACGGCTAACTTTAGTATAACGGCTTAAATTAAACGTCCGACTGAGAATAGAGTCAACATTTATTGCAAATATTTAGCCGTTCAGAGAGCTGGGTGAACCCGCTAGCTGGCAAGCCCGCGTTTGGCGGCACAGCACAAGATTGTCAACAATTAGATCTGGTAAGCCAGGATTATTCAGTTGATCCGCGGACATCGCAGGAAATTGAATCAGACGAGCGAGCGTCCTCTTGGTATCTTGAGTACCACTATATATAGTGGTACTCAATAATTGTCGAGGCGACCCTTCGGAGGTCAGCGCTTCACCGCTCCGGAGGACCGAAACCATGAAAGATCAGATGGATGTCGATCAGGAGAAGGCGTTCTGGCTCGGCGACAATTTCGAACCAGTCTTCGAAGAGTTCACCCGGACCGGCGAGATCCTGGGACTTGAACAGACGGTTCCTGCGAAACGGTCCGAATCCTCAGAATGATGTCTGCCCGCACTGGTATCGAAATCGCTACGTGCAGACTCTGCTGAAGGCGCAGTTCGCGTAGATACGTTCACGGGAATCGGCAAGTTGTATAACAAGAGGTAGCTATGTCATCACCTGTCTTAGAGAAAAACCCGACGTTTTGGTTTTATGGTTCCGCGTCTATTGCTTATGGAATTAAGAACAATGCCTTCAGTTACCTACTACTGATATACGCCAATCAGGTTTTAGGCTTGCCGGGATACCTTGCCTCGCTCGCCTTGGCGATCGCGATGATCTGGGATGCGGTGTCGGATCTTCTGCTTGGACATTGGTCTGATAAAACAAGCAGTGTCCTGGGTCGCCGTCACCCGTTTATGTACGCCTCTTTCTTTGTTTTGCCGCTAACCTTTTACGCGTTGTTCAATCCGGTGATTGAGCTCAATGAAGACAATACTTTTTTCTATGTCTTAGCGCTGGCGCTGTTGATCCGAACCGGCACCACGCTCTTTGAAGTGCCTTCCACCGCGCTCTTGCCAGACCTTGAAACCAACTACGATCGACGAAACAAGTGGCTCGCGTTACGTCATTTCTTTGGTTGGACAGGCGGTAATGGCATACACATGATCAACTTCATGTTCTGGGTGGGTGCTTATGGTGTCGCATCTCAGACGGGTTACAGTATTTATGGCATCGCGGGCGCGCTTGTAATTGCAGCTGCGATTTTGATCTCATCGCTCGGGACCCAGAAGGTTGCGGCAGCACTACCCAGGCCCAGTGAACCCTTCCGAGTTTTAGCCATTAAAAGTGAAATCAAACAGATCTTTCAGTCTGTTAAGAACAAAAACTTTGCGGCTCTATTTTTCTTTGGACTGACGGTTGGCATCGCGGGCGGCTTGGGAACAGCGCTCTATCTTTACAATACAACTTATTTTTTTGGGTTTTCAGGTAAGCAAATCAGCGTAACCGCAATTGGTGTTTTAATCTCGCCGGTGATCGCTTATTGGGCCGCGCCCTACTTAGGCCGAATATTTGGCAAGAAACGAGCCGCTATTTTCGCGATCCTTGTGAATGTTTCGCTCTATCCGATACCTTATATTTTATTGCTAACTGGCTACTGGCCAGAACTCGGCAGTTGGACCTCACTGTATATTTATAGCTGCTTTATAGTGATGGAAGTCATCTGCGGGATCATCGGCGGCGTGCTCCTCGACTCGATGATGGCGGATGTGGTGGAAGACAGCGAATTGAAAACCCAGCGCCGTTCGGAGGGTTTGTTTTATGCAGCTCGCGGTTTTGCCGCCAAGGCAGTTTCAGCAGGTGGCATCATTGGCGCTGGATCGATTGTGTCCCTGGTTGGATTGGACGGTATTACTTCTTTGGGTGATGTCACCAATGAGATTCGAATGGATTTAGCGACCTTATTTTTGCCAATTTATTGTGGTTTATACGTATTGGGTTTGGTGATTGTCTCGAAATACCGGATCACTCGAGCAGATCATGACGAACATCTTCAGCAGTTGTCAGCGCGCAAGGAGAAGCTCGCGGAATAATGAATAAAACGATGGTGCCAGCCGGTGCCATCACTGGCTTTATACGCAAGTGGCTTCATGGGTGAAAGTGGATTTGGAACATTATGCATTTTCAGTTTCGATGAGCCACGTGAATTCAATATTGCGCTGTGCTTCATGCTTAAGTCTGCGGCTCGGTATGCATCGCCGGCAGGCTCATAACATAAGTCATTGCAAATATAGGTCCTTGGGAGGGTAAATGGCGTACTGGTAAAGACCGGTTTTACACAAGTCTGCCTTATGGCTATATACCTATAAACAGTGGCCTACAGGATTTCTAGGTCAATATAGCCACGCTTTGGCTACGACAGAAAGAGAGCTTCTCAGCCCTTGCTATCATTCAGGACAGTAGCGGTTGCCATGCAACGTTGCTGGCGTGAGTTGTAGTTCTGTGCCGTTTTACGGCGCAATGTTTTTAACGCAGCTCGAATCCTGCATAACCGGTTTCAGCACTTTCATTGCAACGCGCCATGTAGGCTGCGCTGCCCATATAAAACAGCATTTGCCGCTGTTTGCCCGGAATGTTTGCGCCCATGTACCAGGAGTCAGCCAAAGGCATCAACGTTTTCGCGCCCATCTCTTCCATGTGCTGGGTCCATGCCTTCGCGGCTTCGTGTTTGGCTTCGATTCGTTTGACGCCTTTGTTGCGCAGATGAATCAGACAATTAACGACCCAGTCGCCCTGAACCTCTGCGCTGGCCGGGCCATTCCAAAATGCGGTTGGACTCTGCGGACCATACAGCATCAACAGGTTTGGGAATTCCGGCACGGCCAGCCCTAGTTGGGTGTCGACGCCGTCTTGCCAAATCTCCTTCAACGTCCGACCGGAGGTCCCGCGCAAATCGATTTGGGTGAAGCCACCGGTACCAGCATCAAATCCCGTAGCCAGAATCAATAGGTCCAAATCGTAACTGTCTTCGGACGTGCGAACGCCTTGGGGTAAGATTTCGGCGATGGGGTTTTTCTTGATATCCACCAATGTGACATTTTCTTGGTTGAAAACCTCGTAGTACCATTGTTCGAGTGATGGACGTTTAGCGCCGAATGGATGTGGAGGCGATAGTGGTGCTAGTAATTCAGCGGTTACCGGATCTTGAACGCGTGCCTGCACTTTCGCTCGCCAAAAGTCGTATGCCAGGCGATTTGATTCAACATTGGTGATGATGTCGCTGAAGGTTCCCGTCCAAAAATGAAACCCACCCTTGGCCCAGGCCTTTTCGAAAACCTCTTCGCGCTCTTGTTTTGAGACTTCATGGGCGCATCGGTCATCCGTTTCAAGATCATAGAAGCCGCCGCCCGATGCATTCCGAAGTCGAAATATTTCTTTGAGACCTGGCTTCTTTACCTTCTCTTCCATTTCATGCAGTTGGCGTTGTTGCATGGCAAGCGCAATCATTGGCGTGCGCTGAAAAACCGTCAGCTCCGCCGCAACCTTGCTGGCCTCTTGTATGACTTGTACCCCACTGGCGCCGGTGCCGATTACACCGACGCGTTTACCGGACATATCAAGCCCCTGCTTTGGCCAGCGGGCCGTGTGGACCGCAGCGCCAGCAAAGTTGCTGAGCCCTTGCAGGTTTGGTGTGTGAGGTTTGGCGGCAAAGCCCATACAAGTGAGCACAAATTGCGCCTTAACGGTTTCTCCATCTGCGCAGGTGATGCGCCATTGGCAATCCTCTTCATTGAACGATGCTCTGGTGACGCGTTTTTGGAATTCGGTGTCGCGTCTAAGGTCGAGCTTCTTGTCGACATGCGCGAAATAGCGTTGTAGCTCTTCCCAGCCAGGAAAGCGCTCTGTCCAGCACCAGTCGTGCCACACCTCTTCCATGGAATATTCGTAATTGGGAATGTGGGAATCAACCCGTGCGCCGGGGTAACAGTTCCAATGCCAAACCCCACCAAAGTCGTTCCCGGCATCAAACAGCTTGGCATCAAAGCCCAGCTTACGCAGCCGGTAGAGTTGATAGACGCCGCTGAAGCCAGCGCCAATGATCAGGACCTCAAATTTCCGGGTATCCCGGTTTTCTTGTCCCATGTCAGCGTACCCCTTACGAGAAAGATCCTTAGACTGAATATAACTGACGGATGCGGGGGTGACTACAGTCGCATCTAACGGGATAAATGCTCTTTAAATTTACTATGCCACTACATACATACGTGCGCGGCTAGAAGAGGAAAAAGCGTCACTGCAAACTGTCTTTTCACGGTAGAGCCTTCTTTGTCATCGGTGAATCTATCATTTCATTATGAGCCAAAAGCTAGTCATAAAAAAACCCACCGAAGCGAGGTTTAGTGGTCGAAAAGACTTGCTTGCCTAGGATTGCTGCCAGGCTCGACCGGGCAGGTAGATAGTCGCAACTGTGGTTTTTTGGTGATGTAAGAAAAGGATTAAGAGGGTGTGAGTTATCTGCCCTCAATGTACATAGGCATGACTACTGTTTTACAAACCCAGTTTTAAGGGGATTATGTGCATGGCTGATGAAGCAGAAATGTAGCTAATTCTTCTTATACCCAGCTCCCCGATACAGCCCCAACAACAGGGTAGGCAAAGTACAGGTTTTGCTTAGACTTGCCAACTCACCTATCGCATCACCCGTTGGATCCGATTGAATTCGCGAAAGTTGGGCAATGCGCGTGTTATCAGGTTAACCACCTGGCAACACGTGCATTCCTTAGGTAGCTATTCCTCGTCGGGGGTGACTACCTGTTGTGAGCGCCACATAGAGATGTTGCAGTCGAGCAACATGTCCATGTGATTACGCATTCGCTGACCGGCTTCAGTTTGGAACAGCTGTCCGACGT
>JABJED010000522.1 GCA_018665025.1 Gammaproteobacteria bacterium | reverse complement strand
TCGGTAGATCAGAAACGTCCTGGGATTGCGTGGCCGCACAGTTAACGAGTATGTCGATTGGGCCAAGGGCTTCTGCGGCCTTATTGAACAGCAGGGTTACATCTTCCAGGTCGTCCAGATTTGCTTGAATAACAACCGACGGATGTAAGAGTCGACTGGACAGTTCGTCTGCGCCGCTCTTGTTGCCGTGGTAGTGAACAGCAACTGAAGCCCCGGCCGCATCGAGTGCTTCGGCCAGAAAAGTGCCCAGGCCGCTGCCGGCGCCTGTAACCAGTGCGTTGCAACCGTCGAGTGAAAGTGTAATGCCGCCCATGTAAATACCTAATGTCTTTTGATGTCGCATCATATCATTGGTAGTGTGTCAGTAAAGAAGCTGCCTTCTTTAAAACCACACGGGCTCTAAACTAATGGGTAAACCACATTGACGGACTACTTTGTAAAGAGTGATGAGGCCGCAGAGTTCTGGACAGATGAACGTTGTTTTATCACGGAGCTGTGTAACACCGGTTATGCGCCGGGCGGTTCACTTGCGATCGCTCGAGTGGAACCTGGAGTGACGACACAACTACATTCCTTGACCGCATTGACCGAGACCTATGTCGTGATTGAGGGCAGTGGCCTGATGGAAGTTGATGGAAATCGGTTTAATATTGCCGCTGGCGACCAGGTGGTGATTCCGCCGGGAGTATCCCAGCGGGTGACTGCGCTGGGTGAGTCTGATTTCAGGTTTTATTGTCTGTGCACGCCACGCTTTTGCGCGGACAGTTACGTAAACCTCGAATAGGGAATCCGCATGGGTATGGTCGAGAATCTGGAAAAAATGCTGGCGAAGGGTCGTGATGATGCGATGCTTCGTTTCGGGCTCGGCAGTGCCTACTTCAATGACGGTAAATTTCCCCTGGCTGTGACACATCTAGAGGCATGCATTGCCCAGGATGGCAGTTACTCTGCTGCCTACAAGCTTCTTGGCAAGGCATACCTGAAGCAAGGGGAGCCCGGGAAAGCGATCAGCACATTTGAGGCGGGTATGCCTATCGCCGAGGGGCAGGGTGACAAGCAATCCCGGAAGGAAATGCAGGTGTTTCTGGGTAAAGCACACAAGGAGATGGACAATGGCCAGGCTGACCTTTGAGTACGGAAAGGGCG
This sequence comes from Gammaproteobacteria bacterium, assembly GCA_018665025.1. Classification (GTDB taxonomy): domain Bacteria; phylum Pseudomonadota; class Gammaproteobacteria; order Pseudomonadales; family Azotimanducaceae; genus UBA9659. The sequence continues at coordinate 9,921 of JABJED010000522.1, read as the reverse complement.
TCTTTCGTCCTGTCGGGATTTCGGTAGATCATCCTTGATAACCCAGTTTGAGCTTGGCCAGCCTGGCTGGGCTGCGGAAGAATTACAACAGCTGCCTGAATATCTTCCTGATATTCAGGGCCGCATGGATGCAGTGATCAGGTTTTCCCGTTTGAATATTGAGTTCGGGACCGGCGGGCCGTTCGCCGCCGGCGTTTTTGAAACGCTATCCGGACGCCTGGTAACCATTGGCGTTAATCGGGTTGTTCATCATCAGTGTTCTTCAGCTCATGCGGAGGTTATGGCGCTTTCCCTGGCGCAGCAGATACTGGGTAGTTTTGACCTTGGTGCAGATAACATGGCGGAACACCAATTGGTTGTTAATTGGCGCCCATGCGCCATGTGTTATGGAGCACTGGTCTGGTCAGGCGTCCGTTCACTTGTTGTGGCCGGAAGTGGTCCAGAGTTGGAAGAGATCACGGGATTTGACGAGGGTCCGATCCACCCCGACTGGGTGGGTCAGCTGGAACACCGGGGGATAGTCGTCACCGATGGTGTTAGGACTGATGCAGCGATTCAGGTATTTGAACAGTTTCGCGATAGCGGGGCGCTGGTATACAACGCAAGACAGGGAGACATTATTGTCTGAGTTTGAACGGGACACGCATGTTGAACGAATTGATGATCATCGCTTTAAAGGACTGGTTGATCCGGGCTGGAATATTAGCGTTAATCCTAACGGTGGTTATCTGCTGTCGATTGTCAGTGCCGCGATAGCGGAATCGGTGGATCATCCAGACCCGCTTTCATTCACTGCACATTATCTACGGCCTGGTGTTCCAGGCGTCGAGTGTGAGGTGATTGTAGATGTTGTCCGGCAGGGCCGGACACTATCGACGGTTCGGGCCTCGCTTTGGCAGGAGGGCAAGCAAAGGGTCGAGATAATTGCGGCTTATGGCGATCTTTCCCACCCCGTTGGTATCGACAGCGATATTACGATCGAAATGCCAAGGTTGCCGCCCCCGGAATCCTGCGTCGCCAGAAGTGGAGACATACAGGGTATTGATATTCCAATGATTAACAAGCTGCACGTTATGATGCACCCGGATCAGGCCATGCCAGGGCAGTCGGGTGTTCCCGAGATCTCCGGGTGGATCCGGTTCACGGATGATCGCGAACCTGACACAAGATCGCTCCTGCTGTTTTGCGATACATTTCCCCCTTCGCCATTCGGCAAACTCGGCATGATCGGCTGGGTTCCAACTATCGAACTAACGGTTCATGTAAGGCGTAGACCAGCGCCGGGATGGATTCTTGGAAGATTCCGCACAGATGACCTTGTTGATGGAAGAATGATTGAAACCGGAGGGCTATGGGATTCCACGGGCGCATTTGTTGCAGACTGCAGGCAGATTGGTCTTGTCTTGCAGAAGACGTAGTTCTGTTGGAGGATTAACTGACCAGTGCTGTAAGAGCGATCAGCAGGGAGTTTGAAACAGCAGTCTTAACCTTCTCCTGGTGTGGGTCGTAGGTTTCCATTGAGCCAGCGTCCTGTTCCAGGGGGTTACCATCGATAGCGACGACCGCTCCTGCCTCAACGCCATGCAGGCCGCAGATAACGAACAGTGTCGCGACTTCCATCTCAACCGCCTTAACCCCGGCTTTCTGCCAAAGCGGCAGGTCGCTGCCGAGAAGGTCGTGAGGGTAGAACATATCCGAAGTCAGTAATAATCCTTCGTGAAATTCGACGCCATGGGAGCTTGCCGCAGCTCTCATCGCCATCAAGACGTCCGGTGTTGCGATGGCGGGGTAAGTCGGTGGAACCAGCTTGTGGGAAAGCCCTTCTTCACGAACTGCCGCCGTGGCGACAACAACATCTCCTGCGCTAACGTTCGCCTGCATCCCGCCTGCAGAACCCGCCCGAACAATCCTGGTGGCACCTGACTGGCACAGTTCTTCAAAACAAACACCCGCGCCAGCTGATCCGACACCATGGGAAACCGCGCCGATGATCTGGCCATTAAAAGAACCTCGGATACTGTGATATTCGCGATTTTGGCTGATCGGCTCGACATCCTTAAGAGACCCGGCAACCATGTCGAGTCTCTTAGGGTCGCCCACCACAAGGATTTTTGCTGGCAGGGTTTCGGATTCTGTCTTTAGGATAGGGAGGTAGGCCAAGGGTTTTCTCGACTGGAAGAAGGTTAGTTACGTTCTTTTGTCTCGTTTGATTTCCGCCATTAGCGTGAATATTTCCATGGTGTTTGGGGTCGAGGTGTCTCCGGTATATTCGCGGTATAACGTATCTACGTTTACTGCAATGCGCTCTGCGTCGGTCCAGGATTCAAAGTCAGAGATTGAGATATCAAAGGCGGCATCTTTTGCTGTCATGCCAGCGTCGAATCTCTTGCGGGCTTCAACATCGATGTAGGAAAGATAGTCCTTGACCCTTTGTACACCCGCGACGTCGGTAATTGGGCCATGCCCGGGAACGATCACTTCAGGATTGCGATCGATAATCAGGTCGCATGCCTTGAGCCAGTTACTGACCGGCCCGGCCCACATGATAGGTGTACCATCGATAAACAGGATGTCTCCCGTAAACACGGTACTGTCCTCATCAACAAATGCCAGGATGTCGCCCAGGGTATGCGCCGGCCCCACCTCTTTTAGTTGTACAGTTTTGTTACCAACCCTAAGCTTTAACTCATTGGTAAATGTTTTGGTAGGCAGCTTCTCTGCTACGTCATCAAAATGAAAGGGTCCGAATATATCGATAAAGTATTGACCCGTTTCACCCAGGTCAGGCGCCATTTCCATCATGGACTTCAGCCTTTCAGGGCCAAAAGCCGCCATCTCTTTTGCGCCTGCTTCACTGGCGATAACCTCTGCATGTGTACATAGCCCATTTCCATGGGTGTGATCTCCATTAGCATGGGTGTTGACGACGGTGTTGATTTGATCTGCGCTAATGCCGGTGGCGTCCTCCATGATCGCCAACATTTCGCGAGTCATTGGGGCGTCAAATAGCGTGTCGACAAGCAGCGACTGCCCGCCATCTACAATCAAGCCTGAGTTGGACCATCCCCAACTACCGTCTGGTTGCAGATAGCTAAAAATACCGTTACCGGTTTCGTGTAATCCTTTTTGATAGTTCCAGGCCGCCATACGAGAAAGTCCAATACATACGATCAATGACGATAGCATGTCAGCGCAAGTCTCAATAGTCTGGCTCTTTACATGGGGGGTAAGGCGGTGCATCTTCTTTGTTTGCAAAACATGAGTATGAGTATGAGCATGAAAGAATTTTCTGGGAAAGTAGCAGTTGTTACCGGTGCGGCAAGCGGCATCGGCCTGGCGACGGCATCGCGGTTTGCTGAAGCTGGAATGAAAGTGGTTATGGCGGATATACAGGAAGATGCCCTGGAAGATGCGGTTAAATCCTTGGGCAACATGGGCCATGAGGTTCTGGGTGTACCGACGGATGTCTCCAAGTGGGATGCGATTCAGGCGCTCGCTGAAAAAACAATGGCTGAGTTCGGCGCTGTAAATGTCGTACACAACAATGCGGGTGTTGTTGTTTCAGGGCCAATTGCCGAGTTAACGCTGGCGGACTGGGAATGGGTTTTGGGTGTCGACCTGTGGAGCGTTATCTATGGTATTAAGGCATTTTTGCCTCTGATTCGACAGTCTGGCGAAGGGCATATCATTAACACTTCGTCTGTGAATGGTTTGCAGGCCTCGGGGGCGATTGCGCCTTATAGCGTTGCCAAATTCGGCGTGGTCGCACTGACTGAAACCCTTCGCCTTGAGCTGGATGCTGACGACTCGGATATTTCTGCATCGGTGCTTTGTCCTGGACCGATTAATACTCAGATTGTCTTCAGTAAGCGCAATCGTGATGCCGAATCCGCGAAAGACCATAGTTCGTCTGCGGAGGAAAAAGCGTTCGAAAAGCATGCGGGTACAATGCTCGCCCAACGAGGCAAAGATCCATCAGAAGTCGCGGATATGGTGATGGATGCCATCGTTAATGACGACTTCTGGATTCTCACTCATCCGGAATGGAAGGAAATCATGCAGGCGCGGGCGGCAGCGCTTTCAAACGACAACAGCCTCTACACGGGTTCTGCCGGATAAGGCTAGTATTGTCTTTGTCCTGTCGGGCACCTCGAGTTTTGAGAAGAACCCGTGAACCAGGTTCAGGCGACCCGGGCGTCTGGCCACAGGCGCAGAAAGTTCTCGCTATAGAATCTGGTCTTGGTGCCTTCGTCTTTGCCTTCTAGCGATTTCTCGAACTTGCCTATTGGGTTTCTACCACCCTCTACATGCGGGTAGTCGCTAGAGAAGAGATACAAATCCTGATTGGATTGATCAATCAGGTTGGACACGTCCTCGTGCGGAAATGGCGTGAACCCCATTTGCTGGGATAACTGTTCAGATGGCGTGCGATCGAATTGCACTGACTTATCCACCCTGCCATAAATTTTAGCGACCCAATCCAGGCGGCGAACCATTTCAGGCACCCATCCGGCACCTAATTCGACAGCCGCGCCTCTAAGGTTAGGGTGTCGATCAAATACGCCATCCAGCACCAGCATGGATACAAAGGTTTCTGGTGGTTGATGCATCAGGGCTGCATCTTTTGTGCGAACATTTTCACCGCCACCCATCCAGTCTTTGACGGCTGCGCGGCCATTGTTGCTCCATGCTTTCAGTGCCTGTAGTGGAGAGCCGCCAACGTGCAGCACAAATGGTGTGCCTGATTCAGCGAGCAACGCCCAGAACTTTTCAAGATCGACATGGCCCGGTGATCGTTCACCTGGCGCTCGGTGTGGAACCCAGATGGCTTCTAACCCGGCTTCGATCGCCCATTCGAGCTCAGTATAGGCTGACTCTGGATCATCCAGAGGAACGATGCCTACACCCATGAGCCGATCATCGTCGCTGCAGAAGTCAGTCATATGCCTGTTATGGGCGCGGGTTGCGCCATACCTTAGTTTGACTGATTTTTTCTGGCTCGGATGAAACGGCATGGCGACACTGTGGGTGGCGAAAACTAATTGTTTCTTAAAGCCAAGCATGTCCATTGCAACGGTTCGGTCTGACTTATTGAACGCGCCAAGGGCCTGAATTTCTTTCGAGCTCTCGATCAGCTTATCGCCGAGCGCTACCTGCGCAGCGACATGTGCTTCGCTGTGTTTGCCGCCCTGGTCCATGATGATGTCTACTTCTTCGTCCGTCACGAGGGAAGCGCTGTAGCTGACTTCGGGGACCTCGTCACGGATATCCGGATCCGCATAGGCTTTCAGGAAGTTCGGCAGTTCCATAATGTGACTATCTGCATCATAGAAGGGGCGGTCTGTTGGTGCGTATGCCATGGCTCGGTTCCGTTTGTGAAGGACGTTTGATGAAGTGTGGTTGGTGAGGGTAGCGACAATTTCTTGAGGCGTCTATCTTTCTTAGATCTTAACCATACCACCATCTACAACCAGAGTTTGCCCGGTTATGTTCATGGAATCTTCCGACACCAGGAATTTCACGGCATTTCCCATATCTTCGACCGTTTGTTCTCGCTTGAGCGGCGTCCGCTCAAAGATAGTGGGGTAGCTGTCATTGAAGATGCCCTCGAACCATTCTCTTGGGTCCATACCTTCGAATTCCGGCATCCGTTTAACGGCCTGCTGCGCGTTGCCCTTCCAGGCGTCGGTGTAGACAATGCCCGGGCATACCGCATTAACATTGATATTATCGGGGCCAAGTAAATCGGCCTGAGTCTGAGTGTAGTTGATAAGTGCGGCCTTCATGGCGTTGTAGCTGGGGTGGACAAATCCCGTCAACATCGCTGGTGAAAAGGATCCCAGACCGGCGATTGACGAGATATGAACGATTTTTCCGTATTTTGCTTCGCGCATGTGGGGAACGACGGCTTCGCTCATCAGGACTGTTGGAAGCAGGTTCTGGTTGTAGAGCGCGTTCCAGACTGCTTCCACAGTCGCAAGTGGGTGCGAGGGTGGATCATCAACGGTCTTTGGTCCGGCACCGACATTGTTAACAAGAATATCGATCTGGCCATAGTCCTTTATCGTCGCATTGACGACTTCCATAATTCGATAAGGATCAGTGATGTCGCCTGGCATTCCGATGGCTTTGCCGCCAGCGTCATTGATGGCTTCGACGGTACCCTTTGTGGTGTCCTCGCCATAGGAGTTGACGATAACCGTCGCGCCCTCTGACCCGAGAGACATGGCAATGGCTTTGCCGATGCCCCGCCCAGCGGCAGAAACGATAGCGACTCTATTATTGAGTTTCATAGTGAATTCCAAAAACCTGGTAGAGGCCGACAATGAACCAAAGGCCGGAAGGATTGCAAGTGGCATCCAGTTCACGTACAAATAACGCTGAGGGATCGGGAATGCAAGGTCAGTCAAATGTCGCTAACCGTAAAACAACATGCCGAATCAATGGCGGAATACCTGAAGGAAGGGGCCAAGCAAGCGTTGGCACTGGGTAATCGTGGACCTGTGAGGTTTCAGGCCGATCGTGGTTTGCATCCTGACATTACGGATGCTTTCTCTCGCTGCGGCTTCTATGTGTTTACCGGTGTGCTTGAGCAGCCCGAACTCGACGACCTTAAAGATGAAGTAAAGCGGGCGCTTGAGCGCGCGCCAGTGTCAAATAAATCGAAGCTGGACCAGCAGGGTCGTCCTTCGCTAGGCGCAGATCTTTCAATACCACCTTTTCATCTGGTGTCCCCCCTCGGCGATTCTGTTGGTGGAACCGAGCGTAATGCGGGTCGTCATCCCGTAAAAATGATGACGCCAATGCCGGACGCGGGTTCTCCTTCACAGGTTGTCCAGGTGATTTTCGGCACCCTGCATATCCTTGATTCGTGTTTACGACTGTATGGCCACCCACAGTTACTGAAGGTGGCAGAAGCCATGAACGGCCCTGACTTCACGCCATTTAATGAAGCTATTTTTGTAAAACAACCCGGCCTGGGCGCGGCGGTTGCATGGCACCAGGATGCAACAACGCATTGGGATTCCCCGAATCTAGATGAGGGTACGCATGGATTTAACTTCATGGCGCAGCTCTATGGTTGTACCGCAGCGAATGCTGTCTGGGTGGTTCCCGGTACGCACAGGCAGGGCAAGCTGGATATTTCGTCGCTTACTGAGGTGGGCAGTGACAGGATTTCTGGCGCGGTCCCGATGATCTGTGACCCAGGTGATGTTGTGATGTGTAACCGTCAGGTCATTCATGGTTCCTTTGCGAACACTTCAGATGACTGGCGTGTTTCTGTAGGCTTTGGGTTTCACCGAAAAGCGTCGGTGGTTGGTGCCAGTGCGAAACTATTGAATGGCAAGGTTGTGCACTATGACGAAGCCAGGGTGAAGCAACGTTCAAGAATGATCGCGATCGCCATTGACGCCAGAACGCAGCGATACCCGAATGAAGAACATTATCATTATAAGCCTCTGGCGGGTTTTGAGGCCGAGAATAACTTTAACGAAGAGACGCGGGAGCAGGTGGTCAAGAACTATAATCTACTGGACCTCCATATTTAGCGAATCACTTCCAGCTAACAACCCAACTATCCAGAAGTAAAAACCATGAATAATGATCGACTTGCCGCAATAGCGGGGCTTACGGCACCTGGTATGGACTATGAAATTGTGCCTGGTGAGGTGTGGGGCAGAGCCTGCAGAATGTTTAAAAATGCTCCACCTACACTGCGTGACCTTTACCAGGCTGCGAGCAGTGATGAGACGTTTCTTGTGTTTGAAGATGAGCGTTATACGTTCGCTGAAACCAATGACCGGGTTGCCCAGATCGCGAATATCCTCATTGACCAGTTCGGTGTGCAAAAAGGTGATCGGGTTGCTATTTCCATGCGGAATTTCCCCGAATGGGTCTTTGCGTTTAATGCGGCAACTTCCATTGGAGCGATCGCAGTCGCAATGAATTCATTGTGGCTTTCTGAGGAGATGGAGTTCGGGCTAAAGGACAGTGGCGCCAAGGTGCTTTTTGCAGATCAGGAACGCCTGGACCGGCTTTCGCCCGTTCGAGAAAACCTTGACCTGGATGTGATCTCAGTAAGAGCGACCAACAAACCTGCGAATACTTCGGCGCTTGAGGACCTGTTGGCCGGCGAAGTATCAAAACTATTGCCGGATGTTGATATTGATCCCGGCGACCCGGCGACAATTCTCTATACGTCGGGTTCGACGGGACATCCCAAAGGCGCTGTTTCCTGTCATCGAAATATTGTTAGCGCGCTGCTGTCCTGGGAGCTGGATGGCAAGGTTGGCCTTGCCTTAAGCGGAGCAGAAGCACCACAACTGGGCTATCAGATAACGGCACTGCTGGCTGTACCTCTTTTTCATGCGACCGGTTCCCATGCGGTAATGCTTGCGTCTTATCGGTCCCAGAGAAAACTCATATTGATGTACAAATGGGACGTTCCGGAAGCGCAGCGACTCATCGAGGCAGAAAAAGTTGCTGTGTTTATTGCCCCTGCCGCAATGACCGGGGACCTGGAGCGGGCGGCCAGGACAGCCACCCGAGACCTTAGCAGTTTGCTAACTGTCGGTGGCGGCGGAGCCCCTCGGGCGCCGGAACAGGTCCAAAAGATTGCCGGAACGTTTGAAAAGGCGCTGCCGAATACCGGCTGGGGCATGACAGAAACTAATGCTATCGGTGCCGGCATTGGCGGTGAAGATTATGTTAATCATCCTGAAAGCTCAGGCAGGGTATCTGCTCTGCTTGATCTCAGGGTGCTGGATGAGTCAGGCAAAGAACTGCTTCCGCTTGAGCGGGGGGAGCTACAGATTCGTGGCGTTTCCATTATCAAGGGCTATTGGGACAGGGAAGAAGCCAATCTAGAAGCGTTTGATGGAGATTGGCTGAGAACCGGTGATGTCGCTTACATTGACGATGAGGGTTACCTATACATCGTTGATCGAATTAAGGATCTGGTGATTCGAGGGGGCGAGAATATTGGTTGCGCGGAGGTGGAGGCAGGATTACTTGCCCATCCGCAGGTCAGGGAAGCTTCTGTCTATGCCGTACCGGATGATCGCCTGGGTGAAGAGGTAGGAGCCACGATTTTTGCTGATGATGCGATTGATGCAGACGAACTTCGCGGATTCCTGGTAGAACACGTTGCCCGATTCAAGATACCCCGGTATCTGGAAATATCGTCAGAACCCTTGCCGCGTATAGCCTCTGGCAAGATCAATAAGCGCCAACTCAGGGAAGAATTCGTTTCAGCACTCGGCTGACGCGAAGCCTCGATAAGGAATCCGCCACCTAACAACGAAACGACATCATCCGGTAACCGGTTGATGTCGTTTGGGTGCGCCGCAGCGCCCAGTTAGATAAGTAGGAAGTCAGGCCAAAATTGGATAATAGTGAGACGAAACCCAACTCCGAGCGTAAGTATTTACATAGTTTCCAGTGAGTAGAGAAGATGGATAAAGGATACAAAATCGGCGCGGTGGCGAAGTTAACAGGGATTTCTACGGATTCCATCCGTGCATGGGAACGTCGTTATGGTGTGGTTGAGCCGAACCGTGGTGAAAACAATAATCGTTACTACACGGAAGAACATATCGGTAGGCTGATCAGCGTGAAGCGCCTCGTAGATGCAGGGCAAGCTATCGGGACAGTTTGCAGGCTGTCTGATCAGGAGTTGCAGGATCGTACCCATGGTATTTTGGGTTCTATCGGGCAACCCTCAGGCGGCGCGTTAAAGAAATGGACGGTTATCAGTGTTCAGCAGCCCATCTGGCTGAAAGCGTGCGTAGAAGCCCAACATGGCATCCAGGTGCGCTGGGTTCGCTGTCTGGAGGCTTTTTCAGCCTCCCATGAGGATTTCGTCGTTATAGACATGCCGAGCCTGTCAGAGGTGAATGAAAAGCTGGTGCTTCGAATGCT
>JABJED010000102.1 GCA_018665025.1 Gammaproteobacteria bacterium | reverse complement strand
CGCGAGCCGGATACCTTGGTTTACGAATGGTATATCAACGAAGATGGAACAGAGTGTCACCTATTGGAGAAGTTCAAGGACTCTGAAGCATTCCTGACCCATTTGGGGAATGTCGGGCATATGTTCGACACACTTTTTTCCCTTGCCGACATGACTAGAGCAAAGATCTATGGGAACCCTTCGGACGAGTTAAAACAATCGCTGGATCCATTGGGAGTTGAGTACTTTTATCCTTTCAATGGAGTTACTCGCTGAATACAGTCAATGCAGCATCTCATTCGAGAACTATGAGAACGCCATCTGAAAGATGGTGAATTGGATAAGTTGAGGATAGGAATTATAACAGGGCTTTTCGATCGAAAGTCTGAGTATCGAATCAGCTCGGTTGCCTGGTTGTTTGATGAAAGAGTGGAGCGGAATGACGATTGGTGGTTAAACGCCGGTTTGCTTTTACCAGCAACAGTTTTTTGAAAAGACTTTTTTTACCAACGCGCGCTTCCCTTCGTACTCTCGGAGTTTTTTCTTAGGGATTGGATAATGCATGGTTATGAGCAAAAGCAGTCAGGTTCACAGGGACTAATCTGGAAAAGTAATAGATACGGTTTTAAATGAATGTGCATGTGGGGTGTTTAAAGGCTTTCAATTTTGTCTACCGCTCCTTATCGGTTTTGCAAGAGACGAGAGATGACAAAGTCTGTAGAGTTTTTGGCGGCTTCAGTTGGCGGCGAGGGTGAAGTTCACCGCTAGCTTTAGGCGTCACTAGCCTTATTACCTAATGTGTTTACTAGTCGTTCAGGCAACCTAGATGAATTGGTGCGAGCAGCTTATCGGCCCGTACAGCTATTCGACTGAACTTCGTCCGATTTCCATTTGCCGGGAAAAAGTGCTGCCCACAGCCGTATGAGAGTGGTCGGTGCGCTTGATTTTCGCAACGTCTGCAATTCTGCGGCCCGCACGAATGCCAGTGCAGTGCCCCCCCATGAATTTCTTGAGGCCTTTTTCGACCAGCCAGTTCGCGGTTTGATCAATAGCGCTATCACTGGCCTGCCACAAATGAAAACCGCCCATCGCTGCAAAAATGGGTTTGTCTTCTACGTCTTGCAGGATCTCTGTGGTATTCATAATGCCAGAGTGTCCACAGCCGGACATCATTACCCAGCCTTGCTCGGTCATCATTCCCATGGATTGATCGTCCATTATAATGTCTGGCGAAAGCACGCTGCCTTCGCCCGTCTTAATAAATAGCCCTGCGGGACCGACATATTCCTCATGGCGCCTTGCCACCGGTCCGGTGATAAAAAGATCGGGTGCAATTTCAAGGGGCGCGTCGGTAACGGTGAACTTAATCCCCAGTGCTTGTGCTGCTTTTTTGAATTCTGCGGCATTCCCATACGAACCAGGACCGGTTTTGCCATCGCTGAGCTGCGCGCCACTTTGGTCATAACGTTGAGCAAAAAAACCTTTAGCCACATAAACCTTCGTAAAGGCATTGGTGTTTTTCTTTCGATATTCTCGGCGCAGTCGCAGCAGACCGCCGGTGTGGTCTGAATGAAAGTGGCTGAGGACTACTTTCTCTACTTTAGCCAGATTTTTGTTCAGCAGTTTAGCGTTGTGTAGCATGGTTTCTTCGTCAAAGCCGGTGTCGAATAAAACAGATTCGGTGTCGCTCTCGTAAAGTGCTCCGAAACTCCATTCACCACGTCCACCGTAGTTCGCGATATTTGTAGCCAGAATTGTGATCTCGTATTTAGAAGGTGCGCTTTGAGCTTGAATGCTCAGCAGACCGAATACCATGGCGACAATGAGTTTTTGCATAATGTTTCGTCGATAAAATTCAGAGGATAGGAAGTATAAACCACATTTTCCGAACAAGGTGTTGAATTGCATGCAAGATTAACCCGGGTTTTGCACAGGAATTTAACCCGCCTGGATCGTCTCAGGCGCCGAATTGCACTGTGTTTTTTATCTTGGAGGTGGGTGACTCCAATATGCAAATATTAGCGACAATTGGCTCAATATTCGGTGCAATTCAACACCTTGCTCTCTGGGTCGTACCCCTCGCAAGCCTTAATCTTGAAGCCGGCGGTGGTCGCGTACTGTAGGAACTGAGGATTGATATCCAGCTCGCGATATTGCTCGTGCAACACAACCAATTTAGTTTGATCGTAAACACACT
>JABJED010000521.1 GCA_018665025.1 Gammaproteobacteria bacterium | reverse complement strand
TCCTTGTAGAATCGAACCCTGAACCGGATCCCGATCTGGAACGTCGTCGCGCATTCAAACCGATTATTGGCGAGATCACCTCTCCGGTGAATGTACAAGCAGGTTGTCGTTTCGCTGATCGCTGCCCCAAAGTGATGGATCGTTGCCTGGTTGAGACACCGGACCTTATAGCTCTGTCCGGCGATCGTCAGGTCGCATGCCACCTGTTTGACTAAATACGCAGCTTAGTTAAAGCCGCTGCACTTCCCATCTGCACTTGCCATCTAAACTTCCCATCTGCACTTCTCATCTACACTTCCGAGCGTAGGAATGTATTCTCGATTTCTCAGCAGGAGAGAATCCTCTGGGTTTTCTTGAGCATGCGAAGAATCGATTCTTCATCGGTGTACTGAAAAATGTCACCAAAGGGTACCCAGGCAAGATCATTAGACTCATCACTGATAACGAAATCGTCCGAACCACTAGAGCGAAGCAGGAAACGACAATCGTAATGAAAATGCTCCGGTTCGCCTTTTCGTGCAGGGATAGTATGGATATCAACATCCAGCAATTCAGGAATATAGAAACGAATGGCTTCAAGGCCAGATTCTTCTTCTGCTTCCCTTAGACCAACTGCAGCCACATCCGAATCACCATCAGCGTGGCCACCGGGCTGAAACCAACGCCCCAATTTCTTGTGATGAGTCAGCAAAACCCGCCTGCATGCACTGTCAATAATGAACGCAGATCCAGTCACATGGCCGATGGACAAGGATCTATCAAAACAATGCTCATTTTCCTCTACAAAGGAAATGTAACGGGAAGTCATCTCCGATTCGGCGGGGCAAGCCTTTAGGTAATTTTCAAGCAGCGTCAGCAGGGGCTGACGAGCATTCTCAGCTGACATCCGTTGCAACCGGACGGCTCTTTTTGTTGGACTCTTCGTCAAACAGATCAACAAGCTGTTCCGTCATCGCATCACCAAGCTGCTCTGCGTCGGTAATCGTCACCGCACGATGGTAGTGGTGTGTGACATCGTGTCCTATACCGATCGCTACGAGCTCAACCGAAGATTGGTTTTCAATCTGGTCGATCGCGTATTTCAAATGCTGTTCAAGATAATTACTGGGGTTAACCAGCAAGGTAGAATTGTCGACGGGTAAGCCATCGGAGATCACCATCAATATCTTCCGGTCTTCCGGTCGTCCTACAATTCGGTTATGAGCCCACAGGAGCGCCTCGCCATCGATATTCTCCTTGAGCAGCTCTTCCCTCATCATTAGGCCAAGATTGGTACGCGCCCGCCGCCAGGGCATATCCGCGCCCTTATAAATAATGTGCCGCAAATCGTTTAGACGTCCTGGCTGAGCTGTCTTGCCCTGCTGTAACCAAAGCTCACGGGACTGGCCACCTCGCCATGCGCGCGTCGTGAATCCCAGGATTTCTACTTTCACCGAACAACGTTCCAGTGTACGTCCCAGAATGTCTGCGCACATTGCCGCTATGGTAATAGATCTGCCTCGCATGGACCCAGAGCTATCAATCAACAGAGAGACGACGGTATCCCTGAACTTCATGTCTTTTTCTTGCTTGAACGCAAGTGGATGGAAAGGATCAGTAATAACGTTGGTAAGCCGCGACGTGTCCAGCATGCCTTCTTCAAGGTCGAACTCCCATGTTCGATTCTGCTGGGCCATTAACTTACGTTGCAGGCGATTCGCCAGTTTCCCAATAATGACCTGGGAATTCTGGAGATGCTTATCCAACACACCACGCAGCCGCTCCAATTCAACGGGATCACAAAGCTCACTGGCAACCACTGTTTCGTCAAATTTGTCGGTAAAAGACTTGTAGCTATTCTCCTTGGGACGAAGCCAGTTTTGTTCGCCCGCCATATCCGGTGGCGCGCCGGCTTCATCTTCATCGCCTTCCATTTCCGCCATTTCCATAGCGTCCATGTCTACAGGAACCTCACCCTCGATCGCATCTGCCAGATCCGAATCGCCACTCATGTCCTGCTCGGCCGCCTCGTCTCCCGACTCGGACTGCGTATCCTCTTCTTCGTTGTCCTGTTCCTCTGACTCACCATCCGAATTGTCTTCACCGTATTCGTCAGATAATCCAAGATCTGAAATCATTTTCCTGGCAAGCCGGGTAAACGCTTCCTGGTCAAACATCAGGTTTTCAAGATCAATCAGGTCGTCACTTAACGCGTATTCAAGATGGTCTCGCCACAGATCAAGCACCACATCACCACCGACGGGTGGCTTCCTTCCGGTGACTTTTTCGCGAATCAGCATGCCAAGGGCTTCTCCCAGCGGTGCCTGGCTTTGACTTTCTATCTGCTGAAACCCCTGGTTTGTACAATGCTCGAGCAATTGAGCATGCAAGTTGTCACCGACACCTTTCATCAGGTAACTACCAATGCAGGCGATACGAGCCTCTTCTACGCTGTCATAGATTTCCTGCGAAATCCCCGTAACCGGGCGGCTCTTGCGATGCATATCGTCGTCGTGGAATCGCGTTTGGAGAGCGAATTTATCTGCATTTCCTCGCAGTGAGGCTAATTGCTCTGTCGTCATGCCGCCATCTGGCAAAGGGATTCGCGCACGGTTACCTTGCAGGTAGGGCTTACCGCGGCCAAAACTTACCTGCAGCTCTTCATTACCTGAGATGGCACGCATCGTAGAGGTGACGGCTTGCTTGAACAACTCCGTGGAATCATCGGAAATCACATTACACCCTTAGGCGAGCACCACGTTCGCACTGGATTCCGGTAACTCGTCACCCATACATCGCTGGTAGTATTCAGCAACGATTGCACGTTCAGTTTCATCGCACTTATTGAGGAACGTCAACCGAAAGGCAAAGCCATAATCATTGAAAATTTTGGCATTCTCTGCCCACATGATGACCGTACGAGGAGACATAACAATTGAAATGTCGCCATTCATAAAGCCCTGTCTCGTAAGATTAGCGACTGACACCATGTTAGCGACCGTCCAGCGGTCAATATCCGGCAGCTTCGCAACAACGATATCTGTTTCCTTTTCACGATGCAGATAGTTCAAAGTCGTGACGATGTTCCATCGGTCCATCTGTCCCTGGTTGATTTGCTGCGTACCATGGTAGAGCCCTGAGGGGTCACCTAGGCCAATTGTGTTGGTTGTCGCGAACATTCGGAAAGACTGGTGTGGTGATATTACTTTGCTCTGATCGAGCAGCGTGAGCTTACCTTCAACCTCAAGTACACGCTGAATGACGAACATGACGTCAGGGCGTCCGGCATCATACTCGTCAAAGACAAGTGCGCAGCCTCTTTGCAATGCCCAGGGGAGTAACCCCTCCTTAAACTCGGTGATCTGCTTACCATCCTTGAGGACAATTGCATCCTTGCCCACAAGATCGATCCTGCTGACGTGGCTATCAAGATTGATACGGATACAAGGCCAGTTCAACCGAGCGGCAACCTGTTCAATGTGCGTCGATTTCCCAGTTCCATGATAACCCTGGATCATGCATCTACGGTTATGCGAGAACCCGGCCAGAATCGCTAGCGTAGTCTCGTGGTCGAACAGATAACTTTTATCAAATGCAGGGACATGTTCAGACGTCTGTGAGAAAGCAGGCACCTGTAAATCCACATCCATCCCAAAGACTTCCCTTACATCAACCTGGGTATCAGGGATACCATCGCCTTCCAATGCACCTTGCTTTTCTGCCATGACTGCTACACCTAACTGTTTGAATCCTATTGTTTTATTTCGCCATTTTTGACGATACTTACCCTTCGACCAAAGCCATCTGGGTGACTTAGTGCCTTCGACTCAACTTACCAATAAACAGGAAATATCGACGTCGTGCGGGTGGGCAAGAATAGCGTTAATAGGGCAAAAATGCTATTCACCCATCACGCCTGGTTACGATAAAACCCTCACCGATTATGCGATATACAGCATGCGGATGGGTAGCCACTTCAAATGATAAGAATCTTGATGGTCATTCACAGACGGAGACGCGCTTGAGCTGGTTTCCAGAGGCAGTGAAGCAAAAACAACGGTGAATTAGTCACGAAACCGAACTTAATATCTAAAGTGCACCGACTCTCGAAAACCCCTTGAGACCCGCAAGCCGAAACACCACATCCTGCAACTTTCGCCACGGGTCGCCTGACTCCAGGCCTTTTACGGTTCGGTCCACTGACCCCAGTTGCAGCAACATCTCCTGAAGTGACCGCGAATCATGTCGGTCCAGGCATTTTGTGACCAATGGAACCCGTTTGTCCCACACCCGGGCTTTCTTAAAAGCTTCTCGCTGGCCAGCGCCGCGATTCTGGTTGATCGCTGTTTTAATGCTCTCTATTGACCTGATTTCGCGTACCAGCATGCTAACGATGAATAGCGGCTCTATTCCTTCGGCCTTAAGCCCTCTAGTCATCCGAACGCAACGTTTTATGTCACCTGCCAACCCGGCATCAATGAGTTTAAAAACATCGTAACGCGCGCTGTCTGCAACGCCTGCGTTGACATCATCAACATTAACTTCTCGCTCACCAACAATTAATTTAAGGCGCTGAATTTCCTGCACAGAAGCCAGCAGATTGCCTTCAGTCCGCTGCGCCATCGCCCGCAAGGCATCCCGGGTTACTTTTAACCCAGCCTGGCGAAACCTGTTCTCCAGCCACTTGGGCAGCTCCTTTGCTTCGATTGGCCAGACCTGGACAAATCCAGCAACCGCCTCAACGCTCTTGAACCACTTTGTCCGCTGGGTTGACGGGTCCGCGCGCGGAAGCACCAGCAGCAGGGCGTTATCTTCCGACAGGCTCGACACCAATTCGGTCAACACCTTACCCCCTGCATCACCCGGCTTGCCTGTGGGTAAACGAACCTCAATCAGCTTTTTCTCAGCGAACAAGGACATGCTGTTACTGCTGTATAGCAAGCCACTCCAGTCGAAGCCCGACTCTGCATAGAAAAGGTCCCTTCCAACAAACCCCTGCGCCTTGAGTCCGCGGCGAACGAGATCACAACTTTCCTGAACGAGAAGCGGCTCATCGCCACTGACGACGAAGATTCGCAGGCTTTTCTGCTTTAGTGTTTCAACCAGTTGGTTAGCGTAGACCTTCATCGCATCAGGGCGCAGGCACCGCGAGGAAATTGACTCGACGAATCAGCTGCTCAGCCAGGTTAACTCTCATATCGGACAACAGCAGAGCCTGCTCTTCGTAACTACCAGAAAGATTGCCCGAATCAACGGCGTAGACTCGCTGCGAAACCAGCGTCGCGTCTTCAAGCAAGAAGTTTTCGCCCCTGGAAATGGACACATCAAGCTCAAGCCGGAGTTCGTATTCCGCCGCGTCAAACACATCCGTGGTGGCGACCGACCTGCGATGAGATCGCTCATCAAGCATATGGACTGAAATAACACCTGCGCCGGCTGGCACAATCTGGACATCCCTGTCTTCAAGGGCTTGCCTGAAGGATTTTGAAGTGAGCGGCGCAGCGCTGACACCTATGATATTCAACGATTCGAGACCACCAGCTTCTGTGCCGCGAAGCTGGAAACCGCAACCAGCAACCCCTAAAAGGGTCGCCAATACAACATATCTGGCTACGCTTTCAGGAAACCACAAAATTCAGGATCTTGTTCGGAACGTAAATGATTTTTCGAATCGTTTTATCGATAAGATACTTTTCAACATTCTCCTGCAACCTGGCAACCCTCACCGCTTCATCTTGTTCTGCATCCGGCGAGAGTTCAACTTTTCCGCGCAGTTTCCCGTTCACCTGCACAGCAAGTTCAACCACTGACTTCTCTAGCGCACCTTGATCCACAGGCAGCCAGTCAGCAATCTCAATATCCCCAAGACCCAGCATCTGCCAAAGTGAATGACAGATGTGAGGGGTGATGGGTGACATGATCAGTACCGCTGCGGTCAGGGCTTCATGGACGACTGCGCGGCCCTGCCCTGAACTATCCTCAAATTTAGTAACCTGATTCATCAGCGACATAACGGCAGCCACGACCGTGTTAAACGCCAATCGGCGACCAAAATCATCTTCACACTTTGCCAGCGTTTCGTGCACCAACCGGCGAAGGTCTTTTTGTTCGCTCGACAGTGAAGCAATATCAAGTGTCGGGGGCGCTCCACCGGAGAGATGATCGACGACCGTATTCCAAAGCCTGGTTCTGAGCCACTTGTTCGCTGATTCAACGCCATTTTCTGACCATTCAAACGATTGCT
>JABJED010000520.1 GCA_018665025.1 Gammaproteobacteria bacterium | reverse complement strand
CTGGTCAGGGTTGGATGCAGCAGGCCAAACAGCAACGTCAGGACAAGGGTGAAGGCGAGCGGATACCAGAATAGGGACCGTACAGGCCGGTATGTTTCCAGGTCCTGTTCAATCGGTTCAAGTTCATCGAGTGCCTCGTAAATAGACTTGAGCTCCTCGCTGGAACGCGCCCGCTGGAAAATGCCGCCCGTCAACTGCGCGATCTGGGTGAGGGTTTCGACATCCAGTTCGGCAGAGGGGTTAACCGTTCTCTGGAACAGGAAGCCAGGCACGACCATTTCGTCTGCACCGAAACCGATGGTATAAATGCGGATGCCTTCCTGGGCAGCAAGTTTGGCTGCCTGAACAGGGTCGACTTCGCCGACATTGTTCACACCATCGGTCAACAGTACCAGTACCCGGCTTTCGGCGGGTCTTTCCTGCAACCGTTTGACGGACAGTCCAATAGCGTCGCCGATGGCGGTCTTGCCTCCGGCAATGCCAAGTGGCGTTTCTGTTAACAGGGTGCGGACGGTATTGCGATCAAAAGTCAGCGGCGTTTGCAGATAAGCGCGGGTGCCGAACAGGATCAGTCCAAGTCGGTCGCCCTTGCGGCGTTCCACAAAGTCGCCGACGACGTCCTTGACAACGGCCAGGCGAGTAGCCGTTGCACCATTTTTTTTCATGTCTTCCGCGCCCATGGAGCCGGAGATGTCGACTGCCAGCAGCAGGTCTCTGCCGCTGGTGGGTAATGAAATGGGTTCGCCAATCCATTGCGGTCGAGTGGCGGCGAGTACCAGGGCTGACCACATCAGAATCATGAGCAGGCGGCGGATAAACGAGCGCCGCTGTCCGCTGCCTACCCCCTGGCTGAACGATGACGCCTGGCCGAAAAAGGGCACCTGCAGGGCCGGTTCCTGGCGGTTGGCTTTGGGTACCAGCCAGTACACCAGCAAGGGTAGCGGCAGTGCGAGGGCTGCCAATGGCCAGAGAAATTCAATCATGTGACCTGGCCCGAACGGTTGAGTGCCAAATCATCAAGTCGTTGCTTTTCGGCTTCAAGATGCCGTGGGTGATGTTTCCGGATCCAGGATTTTGCGACCAGGTGCAGGCTTTCTACATCAACCGAGATATCTGGCCGGTAGGTACCGTCTATTAATGCTTCTGCTTCGCCGATGCTGAAGTCATGGCTGCCGCTGGTTCGGTCCAGAAATTGGACCCAGGCCTCGCCTGTCAACCCGGCCACCTCTTCACGCGGGAAGCAGGTCAGGGCGGCGCGCTTTAGCAGTTTTTGAAGAGCCTCGAGGTAGGCCTGGTCATCCTCGTCTTGATGGTGGTTTTCAAGTAGTTGGGCCAGTTCATTCATCGCTTCACGGCGATAGCGGTTGGCGCGCCAGTAGCGGAATAGCCAGGTGAGCCCGGCGATCACCAGCAGCGCGCCGAGCGCAGCCAGGATCCACCAGCCTGGTGCCGGTGGCCACGCTTCTATCATGCCCGGCACGTGTATGTCCCGAAGTTGCGCCAGCGGGTCGCTCGCCTGTTGCATCATGCCAGGTGGAGCGCCGGTCACTGGTGGTGCTGCGGCCACGGGTTACACTTTTGCCGCAAAGCTGGCCTGGCGGTTTAGGCCAGCCAGTATGGGTTGGTGGGTCTGCAGCATTAAAAGCGGCGCTTTCACACGCATAAATTCTTCCTGTATAGCCGCTAATTGTTGCTGAAACCCTCGCTCGTAGGCGTCACGGGTTTTGCCGCTGGCAGTGTTGATCCTGGTTCGTTCTGTGCCATTGGTAATGCTGTAGAGGTCTGGGGTCGGCAGGTGCTGCTCAAGGGGGTCAGAGATATGTATGCCAACAACATCACTATGTCGCGCCAATGGTTGCAGGTGGATGCGGGACTCTTCTGAAAAATTAGTGAAGTCACTGATGATAAAAATCACGCTACCGTGTTTTGTGACTCGCCTAACGTTCGAGATCGCCTCAGTAAAGTAGTTATCGCTATAGGTTGCGGATTCGATGGTAGATTCTTTTTTTAGCGCATGGTTAAAATCATGCATTTCGTTTAACAATCGAAGTACCGCGTGTTTGTTTCGCCGGGGCCTGATTTCCCGGTGCCCCAGTTCCGAGAACACAAGGCCGCCAACGCGATCACCCCTTTCAAGCGCAGCCCATGCAATGATGGCGGCTGTTCGCGCGGCGAGGACTGACTTGAATGTTACCTGGCTGCCAAAGTACATGGAGGCAGACTGGTCCACCAGGATCAGTACGGGGCGCTCTTTTTCCTCCTGGAATACCTTCGTGTGGGCCACCTGGGTGCGGGCTGTGACGCGCCAGTCTATTGTTCTGACATCATCTCCGGGCTGGTAAACACGGACCTCTGAAAAATCGATACCCCGGCCCCTGAAGTTTGAGGACAAAAGCCCAGCCAGCGGGTTCGAGGTTTTGTTACCGGTAAGATCGGTCATCTCCCGCGCTGTATATCGCAGGCGAATCAAGTCACGCAGATCCGTATAGGCGCCGCGATATTCCTGCAGGGCGCGGAATTCGTCGATGGGGCTGGTCAGGCGCTTTGCCACAGTCGTTCCTTAAACAATGTCGTTCCTTAAGCTGCAGCGACCCGCTGTACCAGAATGTCCAGGATCTTGTCTGCGTCGACGCCCATGGCCTCTGCTTCAAAGCTGACGATAACGCGATGCCGGAACACGTCATGCACCACTGCCTGCACATCATCGGGCGAAACAAAGTCTTTGCCTAACAGGAATGCGTTGGCGCGGGCGCAGATATCAAGGGCAATGGTTCCCCTTGGGGATACGCCGTAGTCGATCCAGTTGGCCAGGTCTTCGCCGTAGGCGCCGGGGTTTCGCGTGGCCATGGTGAGCTGCACGATGTATTCCTCTACCACGGGAGCCATATGCAAGTTCAGTAGTTCCTGCCTTGCGCCGAAGATTGTTTCCTGGGAGACCTTTGCGGGTAGCGCGTCAGCTTCAGCGTCCATTGCTTCGTTCCTGACCAGTTGCAGAATGCTGCGTTCAGAAACGGCGTCCGGGTAATCGATCGAGACATGCATCAGGAACCGGTCAAGCTGCGCTTCGGGCAGGGGGTAGGTGCCTTCTTGTTCAATGGGGTTTTGTGTGGCCATCACCAGAAATAACGGTGGCAGCTCAAAGGTCTGGCGTCCGAAGCTGACCTGGCGTTCTGCCATGGCTTCCAGCAGTGCAGACTGCACCTTCGCCGGTGCACGGTTGATTTCGTCGGCCAGGATCAGGTTGTGGAATATCGGGCCCTTCTGGAATTCAAAGCTGCCGTCCTGTACCCGGTAAATTTCTGTACCGGTAATGTCCGATGGCAATAGGTCAGGGGTGAACTGGACCCGATGGAACTCACCTTCGATGCCATCGGCCAGGGTTTTGATCGCTTTGGTCTTCGCTAGCCCCGGGGCGCCTTCGACAAGAAGGTGGCCATCAGCCAGTAGCGCCATGACCAGGCGGTTGACCAGTTTTTCCTGGCCAATAATCCGGCTCGCAAGCCAGTTCTGCAATTCAACAATATGAGCGCGATGTGACATAGCTCGATTACAACTCCTTAAATCTACCAATAAACGCGGTGCGAGTCTTGCCCCAACTCTTGCCTCTAGTGAAATGGGGTCAGATATCGCTAAATCAAGGTTCCCATAGGGGTGATCCTGACTGAAGTGATTATAGACAGTAGGTTGCCCGCGAGGTTCCCGGGCCATGATACACCAGGGATCTCCGGGTTTGGTCCATTACCTGTATTTCGAGCCCTGTCTGATGGGGTAAACTGGCGGCTCTTCAAGATACTGACCGGGCATTGTCATGGTTCAAACCATTAACCAGCGGGTAGCAGCGAAAATCGAGGGTGATTTTGTGGTGTTCCTGATCGGTGCTCGTTTAAATCGCTGGTGGAAATTTTTGTCGTTTTTCCCGATTGCCCGAGCCATGAGCCGGATGGTAGGCGAACTGGAAGCGAACCGTGATCATGGCATGCTGCATGTTGAAATGTGGAACGGCAGGACCACGGTAATGGTGCAGTACTGGCGGTCGTTCGAGCATCTTCATGCTTACGCCCGTATGCGAGATGCGCAGCACCTGCCTGCATGGGCGGATTTTAATCGCCGGATTGGTTCAAACGGCGACTTCGGCATCTGGCATGAGACCTTTATGGTCAAGGCAGGGCAATACGAGGCGGTCTACAACAACATGCCCGAGTTTGGCCTGGCTAAAGCCAGTGAGTGGGTACCGGCAGCCGGCAAGCAGAATACTGCCAAAGGGCGCCTGCAGTTGAGTGACGGTTCCGATGAGCCTTTCTATGAAGATAATCCGTCCTGACCCGTCATTTCGCGGCGCCTGAAACTAATCCCATCCGTCATCCTATGCTGGACCTGCAGACCATTGAGAGGGAAACTCGAGGGTAGGCAGGAGAAAGGGTAAAGGCCGACCCCGTCATAGAGTCCACAGAGACCGTTCGAAATGAAGGTCACCTTTCTCCATCACTCGACAGCCTGG
>JABJED010000519.1 GCA_018665025.1 Gammaproteobacteria bacterium | reverse complement strand
TGATTTCAATGAAGTGTTTTTTGATGGCGCCGTCACGGCTGAAGAAAATGTCGTCGGCCAGCCAGGGCAGGGCTGGCAGGTAGCGATGGGCACACTTTCATTTGAGCGAGGTGTGTCAACACTGGCGCAACAGATGCATTTCAGGAACGAGCTTGCAGAGATTATTGATGCGGCCAATGCGAACGGACAGAATAAAAATCCACTCGTACGTCAGAAAATAGCCAAAGCCTGGCGTGGTCTGCAGACGATGCGAGCTAGTGCCCTCAGGATGCTGTCGGGTGCTGAATCCGGTGCGCTCAGCGGCCCTCAATTCACCTACAAAATCTTTTGGGCAAGCTGGCATCGGGAATTGGGAGAGTTGGCGATGGAGGTCCTGGGCCAGCGGGGCGAAATAGTCGGTCCTGACTACGAGTTAACGGATCTGTCTCTCATGTATCTTTTTTCTCGCGCTGACACTATCTACGCAGGTACCAATCAGATTCAACGAAACGTGATTTCAGAGCGTGGGCTGCAGATGCCAAAAGAACCGCGAGGATAAATCTAGCGCCGGGTTATTAAGCGGGCGCATGTTTCTATTCCGGTTACCCAGGTTGGCTATAGGCTTTCAGGCCGGGTTGCAGCATCGTAGCCGCCGTCAATGAAAAGTACCGACCCACAGATATAGCCTGCGTCGCCGCCGAGTAGAAAACGAATGGCGTTTGCGACTTCATGAGGCTGTCCCATGCGTTCAATTGGCGTCATCCGCAGCAGGGTATCGACCGCATCCTTCATGCCGGGTTTTTCAAAAAGCGCCTCAACCATGGGGGTTTGGATGGGGCCAGGGGCCACCGCATTAATACGGATGCCATCGCGAGCATAGTCAAACGAATTTTTACGCATCCAGTATGCGAGAGCCCTTTTCCCTGCCATGTATTCCATGCCGGTTTCCTGTTCCGCGACTTTCAACGCGGCGGTTTCGTCACCTTCCAGTAGTGGGGCAAGCAGTGGGTCCTCGCGGGAGGACATGGGCGCAGAATTTGAGCAGAGTAGAACCACTGAGCCTGATTTTTTTGCCAACAGAGGCCGCAGCCCTTCAACCAGAGAGACCGCACCGAAATAGTTGAGTGCCGTAATGAGCGTTGCCGGATGACCGGTTGCTGCACCAAGGCCTGCTAGCGGAACAAATCCATCGAGACCGTCAGGCGCACGAGCTGCTATTTCCGCGAGCGCGGTATTTCGACCTTCGTTCGTCGCGAGATCGGCGATGACGTCAGCATCCCTGATATCTACATTGATGATCGTGTGGTTATCGCGCCGAAGTTGTTCTGAGAGGGTCGCACCGATTCCGGAGGCACCGCCTGTCAGTGCGATTGTTGCCATGAGAGTTCTCCTGCTGTCTGATTCTATTTATATTATAAAGCTAGCCTGCTGTTTAGGGCTTCGTTTGCAGCCCCTTCGGCGATCAGCACAGTCTCCACATGAGACTTGCCCAATATCAGATTGGGTATGACGGTCGCGTCAATCACGTGCGAGCGCCGGGGAGGTGTGCTGATACACCGTAGCCAGAAGGAATTGGTCTCAGGGGGCGCCGATGTGACCCTGCAGCTTCAGGCATTAGAGACAGGGCAGGGTCATACTTTGCCTTGGTCATTAACGGCTAATATTGCGTTGCTCGGCCACCTTTTCCCGATACTTATCGAATTCTTCGCCGGCATAGAATTGACGAAAGAAGTTTCGGAAATCGTTGATTGGGCCGTCACCCTGGCATAGTGGTGGGTTTTCGATGTATTTCTGGCGATCCCAGACCACCTTGTCCTGATCAAGTTGTTTGCAGATGTCCTTGATGACAGCTTTGGCCAGACCGCCGTTGTCGCCATCTCTGTCTGACTTCAACTGTGTAAAAGCAAACCTGAGGTGGGTAATGCTTTCTGAAATGGGTGTCACACCTGCAAGCATCAGTGTTTCGCAAATACCCGTAAACCTCGTCCAGGGCTGGCCCGGTCCGTCAACACCATAAGCAATGGTGCCATCGACAATGCCCTTGGGTGTTCCCATCCTGGCGCGTACTTCTGCGGTTCGACGATGCCCGTCGAAACTGATGTCATAGTCAGGGCTGTCAGCAACTCCATGGATGTATTGAAAGTGGGCAGCGTCGGCACCGTTCTCTGCAATGGTTTGCATTGGGCCATAAACGATCCATTCGTGTTTTTCGTAGTCAGACCAGTCAGGGTCGGTGACTTCATCGAATGTGCGAGGTTCATAAGTTGGTTCGGTATTTTCCGGGTGGTACCACATCCAGACAAAGCCGCTTGTTTCACATGTGTGGTAAGCACGTTCGCAGGATGGCTTTTTCATTTTGGGTGGAATTGATTTCGAGTAAGGAACGTCAACGCAGGCGCCTTCTCCATTCCATTGCCAGGAGTGGAATGGGCACTGCAGGTCATTGCCATTGACTTTGCCCCCATAGCCCATATGGGCCCCTAGATGTGGGCAATAGGCATCAAGCACCCTGGGGCTGCCATCTTCGCCGCGCCACACAACAAGCTCACGCTCGAAGTAGTTGACTGGTTTTACTTCTCCGATTGCCAGTTCATCACTGTAGCAGACGACAAACCAGCCATAGGGCATGGGCAGATTAATGTCTCGTTCCTCGGGTGAGCGACTATTTTTAATCGGATCGATTCGCCATTGGCTCAGTTCCACGGGCGTGAGGTCCTTGAGCTGGTTCCAGACTAGCACCGGGGCGGTTCGTGCATCCTGAAGCTGTCTCGCTTCACTCATTGTGTGTCTCCTTTAACTGGCCGTCGGCAGGCCAAACAGTTTGCGTGCATTGTCACTTAGAAATTTTCGCCAGATATCGTCATCTTTGATTGGAAGGTCTGGCAGGTCTTTGAATATCCTTTCAAGGCTGAGGCCCTGCGGGTAGTAACCGGCGTACATTACCTTGTCAGCCCCTCTAGTATTGAGGTATCTGATGATAGATTCTGGATAGTGTCGTGGTGCGAATGCGGAAGTTGAGTAGTAGAGGTTCGGCCATTTCAACATGAGTTTGACCGCGAGTTCATCCCACGGTTCGCCGCCATGGCGCATGACGAATTTCAGTTCCGGGAAGTGATAACAAACTTCATCTACCAGCTCTGTTTTTTGCGGCGCCATTGGGACGCGGGGGCCCGGAACGCCTACATTAACTAGGATTGGCAGGTCCAGTTCGCAGCAGACGCCATAGATCAGCCACATTCGACGATCATTGATAGGCACCTGTGGGTTGCAGCCGCAGGGGAAAACACTGACTGCTCGGATCCCGAATTCGGTGTGGGCACGGCGGATTGCTCGAACTGCGTCCATGCCATGATTGGGATCGACAGGGAAGTCGAAAATAAACCGGTCCGGAAAGTTCTCCTTCGCAGAGACCGCAGCTTCAGAGCCTTCAAAGTACCCGACCAGGGAGACATCGATGTTGTACTTGTCCATTTCGCCCACTAAAAACGCGACGTAATCGTCAGTTGCCTCGAGTTGCGGTATGTCACGAAACAAATATTGTGCCGGCATCTTAAATTGTTGGATGCTTTCCTTGTCTTTCAGTAGTGGCAGGAAGCTGTCGTACCATTCCTGATTTGTTTCGCTGACGGGTATGCCCATCATCAGGTCTACGATTTTGATCGAATTGGGATAGGTCATGGTCGTCTGCTCTAAAATTGTTCGTACTGCTTTC
>JABJED010000101.1 GCA_018665025.1 Gammaproteobacteria bacterium | reverse complement strand
CCCACCACCAAATACGGGAGTCAGCCCATTGACCAGTAACTTAGAGATCCTACAACAACAAGACCCGGACATATACGCGGCCCTCATCGGCGAAGAACAGCGACAGAAGTCTGGCATCGAACTCATTCCCTCAGAGAACTATACCTTCCCTGAAGTATTGTCTGCGCTTGGCAGCGTGTTCACCAACAAATATTCAGAAGGTTATCCGGGACGCCGTTATTACGGGGGCCAGGAATATACAGACCAGATTGAAACGCTGGCGAGGGATCGGGCAAAGGCCGTTTTTAAGTGTGAGCACGCCAATGTGCAGCCACTGTCAGGTTCTGCAATGAACCAGGCGGTTTATCTTGGGCTGCTTGAACCGGGTGATACCATCCTGGCGATGGATTTATCCCATGGTGGTCACCTGACGCATGGAGCGCCGGTTTCGCACATGGGTAAGCTTTTCAATTTTGTTCGTTATGTTACCAATCCTGTTGATGGTTCGATTGACTACGACCAGGTTCGAAAGGACGCGCTTGAGCAAAAACCCAAGATGGTGCTTTGCGGTTATACCTCATATCCTCGTGATATCGACTACGAAAAGTTCAAGGCAATCGCCGATGAAGTTGGCGCGATCACAATGACTGATGCGTCTCACTTTGGTGGATTGGTCGCGGGTGAGGCAATGCGTAACCCCTTCGATTTCGGTTTTGACTTAGTGACGACGACGACGCATAAGTCCCTCCGAGGACCACGAGGTGGGATGGTGCTTTGTAAGAAAGAATTTGCGAGCAAAATCGACAAGTCAGTCTTCCCCGGGCTGCAGGGCGGCCCTCATATGAATGCCGTTGCTGGCATTGCCTTGACCCTAAAGCGTGCCCAGACACAGGGGTTCAAGGATTACGCGCAGCAGGTGCTTGTGAACAGCAAAAGCCTCGCGAATGAACTGATGCAACGGCAGGCAAGCCTGGTCACTGGCGGTACAGACAATCATATGATGGTCGTTGATACGATGCAGAGTTACGGGCTTGATGGCCGGGTTGCTGAAGAAACGCTGGATAAGGTGAATATTACAACCAACAAACAGATCATTCCCGATGACCCGCTACCGCCCCTGCGACCCAGTGGGATCAGAATTGGTACCCCGGCCGCGACCGCTCGAGGTATGGTCGAAGTAGACATGAAGCAGCTCGGCGAGTGGATTGATCGTTGCCTGCGATCGCCTGATGACGAAGCCGTTATCGGTGAAATAAAGGTTGCCGTCGAAACCTTCTGCAAAAAGTTTCCGGTTCCCGGAATCTAGTTAGTCAGGAAATGCCTGAATGCCTGATATTCGACCTGTTTGGAACACTGGTCGATTATGAGGCCGGGCGTACCTCGCAGGACTTTTCTCGTAGCTTTAAAAAGGCGGCAAAACTTGGCTGTGCCATCGGTTATGAAGACTATATTCAGGTATGGGATAGCGCTTTCCTGAAAATGGAACAGGCAAGTGCCCCGGATAGCAGCGAGTTTCACTTGAGTGAAGTTTGTGATCTTGTCGTTGGCGAATTAAGACTCGATACCTCCCGGACAGAGAAAGAGCAGTTGGCCAGGCAATACATGGAAGACTGGTCAGACCTGGTTTCGCCTGTCCCGGGTGCGTCAGGCCTGCTGAAACGTCTTTCGAAGCATTATCGCCTGGCGCTGATTTCAAACACCCATTATCCTCCAATGGTCCATGCTCTATTAGATGCTATGGCGTTAACCGGTCTGTTTGAAGTGGTTACTCTGTCTGTCGACGTAGGCTGGGCGAAACCTCACCCCTTGATATTTCAACTGACGCTAGAGAAACTGGGTTTGACTGCCGAGGAGGCGATTTATATTGGTGATAGTTACGAGCGCGACTACAAAGGTGCCAGGAGCGTAGGGATGGACTGCAGGCTGATAGGCAGGCATGCGCGTGTCCCGCGGGATAAGCAGCTCCTTAATATTCTGGATCTGGCAATAAGTTTTGAGACAGCCCGGAAATAGCAGACCTCAACGGGTCAGGACTGTTAGGCCTAAGGAAGTAAATATGAAGGTTGCGGAAATTGTTTGGATATTATCGATTGGGTCGATGGGCATCCCGTCTACGACTTATGCTAGCGATGCTGGAGCGCAATAACAGTGGTTGATTCGATCCAGATGTTGCACCAGCAATTCGGCGAGAGGGCAACCCGAAATACAGATATTCTTGATCGCCATGGGCGGGATGAATCGTTTCATGCACCGGCGCTGCCAGACCTCGTCGTCTTTCCAGGTACTGATGACGAAGTCGCGAGTATCGTAAAACAATGCGCGGAGACAGATACTCCGGTCATTCCGTATGGTGTTGGCACTTCACTTGAGGGACATGTTGCAGCGCTCCATGGTGGGGTATGTGTTGATCTTTCAATGATGAATAAGGTTCTTGAAATTAATCCCGGTGACCTTGATGTCAGGGTTCAGGCCGGCGTCACCCGAAAACAACTTAATGCAGAGCTTGCCCCGCATGGTTTGTTCTTCCCGGTTGATCCAGGAGCAGATGCAACACTAGGGGGAATGGTGGCGACCGGCGCATCGGGTACGAATGCGGTCAGATACGGCACCATGCGGGAAAACATTCTTGGTCTGACTGTCGTTATGCCGAATGGTGAGATTGTTCAGACAGGTGGCAGGGCGCGAAAATCAGCCTCGGGCTACGACCTGACGCGTCTGTTTTGTGGCTCTGAAGGCACACTCGGAGTGATAACAGAGGCCCAACTCAAAGTCTATGGGCTGCCTGAGGCGCACTCAGCGGGTGTTTGTGCTTTTAAAACGCTGGAAGGCGCCGTGGACTCAGTCATCAATATTATCCAGATGGGTATTCCGGTTGCCCGGGTTGAGTTTCTTGATGAGGTGCAGGTTAGAGCTGTGAACGCTTATTCAAAATTATCGTACGCAGAGCTGCCCACCCTGTTCTTTGAATTTCACGGCACGGAAGCCTCGGTTATTGAGCAAAGCGAGAGCGTCGCAAGAATAACCGCTGAGTACGGCGGCGGTGAATTTCTATGGTCAACAAAACAGGAAGAACAGAATCAGTTGTGGCAAGCCAGACACGATGCTTATTATGCGGGAATGGCGCTCCGGCCTGGTTGTAGTGGGTGGCCGACTGATGTCTGTGTACCCATCTCTAGGCTGACCGAGTGTATACATCGAACCAGGATCGATATTGAAGAGACAGGCGTCATAGCGCCCATTGTTGGGCACGTGGGAGATGGCAACTTCCATCTGCTGCTTTTGGTTGATACTGATAACCCGGACGAGATGGCTACGGCCAAAAGCATCAATGACAGGCTGGTTAAACGGGCCATTGAAATGGGCGGAACCTCAACCGGCGAACATGGCGTAGGCTTCGGCAAGTTGCCTTATATGGCGCTTGAACATGGGGGGAGTCTGGATCTTATGCGCCAGGTGAAGTTAGCTTTTGATCCGAAGAACATTATGAACCCGGGAAAAGTCATAGATATAGGTTGAGTGGTGGTTTCGGGGCAGGTCTAGTGAATAGCACGCAGGTACCTTGAGATAGTTTGAGTGATGCTTCAGGATACTGCTCTCTATTAATGAGGAAGACTGCAATGCGAATTGGAACGATGATTGGCGCGGATGGTGCGAACAATACGTTGGATGACATTATTAATGTGGCCAAGCGAGCCGAAGCTGCCGGTCTTGATAATGTCTGGCTGGCAAATATCTTTGGCTTTGACGCGATATCTACCTTGGCCATCATCGGTAGAGAGACGGATCGAATTGGGCTTGGCACGGCTGTAACGCCGACTTATCCCCGGCATCCTACCGCCATCGCGCAGCAGGCATTGACCACTGCAGCAGCCTCTAAAAACCGGTTTACGCTGGGTATAGGGCTGTCACACCAGGTGGTGATTGAAAACATGCTGGGGATGTCCTACGACAAGCCCGCTAAGCACATGCGTGAATATCTCGAAGTGCTGATGCCGCTAACCCGTGGCGAAACAGTGAATTATGACGGTGACCAATACAGTGTGCATGGGCTAGCGCTTGATGTTCCTGGCGCTGATCGAATGCCGGTGGTTGTGGCAGCGCTTGGACCTGTCATGCTAAAGATAGCGGGTGAACTGGCTGATGGGACGAATACCTGGATGGTCGGGCCCAACACCATGGCTAAGCACATCGTGCCTGGTTTAGGACGAAGTGATGCGACCATAGTGGGTGGTGTCCCGATTATCCTGACGACCAATGTAGACCAGGCGCGTGAAACCATTGGAAAAAACCTTGTGATGTACGGCCAGCTGCCCAGCTACCGGGCAATGCTGGATCGTGAAGGTGCAGCAGGCCCGCAAGATATCGCGATTGTAGGCGATGAAAACACCTTGCGCGGTGAAATAAAACGCTTCGAGGATGCGGGCGTCACGGATTTCAATGCTGCTATCATGGACGTGGAAGAGGGTGCTTATGATCGAACGCTGGAATTTCTGAGTAGCATGAAGTAGTTCCTCTGGCGCCTCGTCAGAGTTCTTCGATCCATGCCGAGGCAACCCTGGCTGCCTCGGCATAAACATTTTCTGCGGACTTTCGTGTTCGCTTTAGAATTTTGTAACTGTGGTCGGCGGTTTCAAGCCAATGTAATTGTGCGTTGGCTAGTGGGCCCGTGACTGACTGCAGCAGCGCTGCTTCGGCCAGAGTGTCTCGATCACCCGATAGAAATAGCATTGGTTCATCAATAGCGTTCAGGTGGTCCGCTCTTTTGGTCGCTGGTTTCTTGCTGGGGTGAAGTGGAAAAGAAAACAGAATAATACCGACCGCGCTGGTGGGTTGCTCGACGGCATAGTGGGTAGACATCCGCCCACCAAATGAATGTCCACCAATAAACAGTTTCGCCTTTGGGCAGAGCCGGTTAGCCGTCGCAACTGCCTGAGCGATGGTGGCGATGCACACATCAGGTTTGTCTACTCGCCGTTTACCTTCCTCCATAAAAGGGAAATT
>JABJED010000518.1 GCA_018665025.1 Gammaproteobacteria bacterium | reverse complement strand
GTTTCAATCTGATTTGATCGAGCGACATCTTTCCCCTTTCCAATAACTTGTTCTGGCAAAGCCGACCTTACCACTTGAAGCCAGGACACAAGACTGCCTTTTCACTGAAAATTTTCCCCGCTAAAGGCTTTTCCCCGCTAAGGGCTTTCCCCGCTAAGGGCTTTCCCCCGCTAAAGGCTTTCCCCGCTAAGGGCTTTCCCCCGCTAAAGGCTTTCCCCCGCTAAAGGCTTTTCCCCGCTAAGGGCTTTCCTGGATCTTTGATCGCGACTGTGACCGGTGCAGTTGCAACTAATACACTCGACGGTTGTTCTGTGACGCCTCATGTTTCCAGACTTCACTGCATATTTATTCGGGGCCCTGCCATTGCGCTTTTCAAAGGCCATGGGTTTTCGAAAAATCCACGGGAATGCCTGACCGGGCCGTTCGCTGAGCGACAACCCCAGTGCCGAATGCAAAATTTGCAGCGGATCTGGGCGAACCGAAAAACCCACCTCGCTGCTATGCGAGAGATAGATCGTCAATATGACGTTGTACTGGTAATAGATGCTGTGTATTTGCTACATTCTTATCATGCGTACCGGACATTGTTTACCCGAATGGGGTTTTGGAATCTTATTCCTGACGCTGATCTCTAATAGAGTCTTCAAAGGGGTTTCAAACGCTACTGGCCCATATAGAAATATGGTCAGTTAAAAAATAGTCATTAAAAATTAAAGGCGTAAAGCAATATGAAATATATAGGTCAGGGTAGATGGTTGATAGTCGCAGCGTGCTCGCTATTAATGCTACAGGGCTGCGCAAAAGAACCTTTCGCACCTACACCGGAGCCGGCAGCGCAAGAAAAACATGAGGGTGAGACACTTGCCGTCATCGTCCCGGGAGGAGGGACCTATAGTAGAGCGATATCAACAGATTCTGAGCAAACGCAGATATTTTTTGATCAAGGTCTTCGATTCGCCTGGGGCTTCTTCTTTCCAGAATCGATTGCCTCCTACCAGCAGGCTTCATTAGCAGATCCAACACACCCAATGCCTTACTGGGGTATGGCCCATGCCATGGGTCCAAATCCCAATAGCCGATATGGGCGCATGCCGGATGATCCAAAGGGTGAGGGTCTTAAGGCAATCACAAAGGCAAAAGAACGCATTGGACGTGCCAGTCCGATGGAAGCGCAGCTCATCAATGCGCTCTTCGTGTTGTATGACAAAGAAAGTATTGCCGATGACAATGACAGAGACAGGGCCTACCTCGCTGCCATGCGAGAGATAAATCGTGAACATCCGGATGATTCCGATGTTGCTGCACTTTACGCCGCCGCCTATATGTCGATTGCACGTTGGAACTACTGGGACATTGAAGGCCAACCATTGGATGAAACTCTGGAAGTAGCCCTGGCGCTTGAACACATTATGGAAACTGACATGACCAACCCGGGTGTTTTGCATTTGCACATACACCTGATCGAATCTTCACTGGCACCTGAGCGGGCATTGGGTTCTGCAGATGGCTTGGAAGCAACCGTTCCAATCGCGGGGCATGTTGTTCATATGCCATCACACATTTATGTGCGGGCGGGTCAGTATGACAGGGCAATTGACAGCAATGTTCGATCACAACAAAAAGACAAGGAGTTTGCTCAGATATGGGGTGATTTAGCCCTGCCTAATCTAGGCACTTACCCACTTTCACATAAAATCCATGCTGGTCATGCGATTGATTTTATTCGTTATGCCGCGACGATCCAGGGTAACTACGAAGTGGCCATTGATGCGGCTGATCAGTTAAAAGCCAGCTCGAAGGAACATCAGCACTCGATGCGTGGATACGAAAAAAATATGGCGTCGCCTTGGCATCTGAACAAGATATTCGGCAAATGGAATGCACTAATCGGACAAACCGCTTCCCATTCAGACACGCCTTATTTACGGGGGATGTGGGCTTATTCGCTTGGAAGCGCCTATGCCAACACCGGCGATCTTGATGCAGCAGGTAAACAATTAAAAATCCTTCGAGCGATTATTGATGAGCCGGAAGTTGATAAGACGCGCGTTACCGTGACATCGGTATCCGGGATACTGACACTAGCGGGTCATGGTCTTGAAGGTGAAATTAAAGAAGCCAAGGGTGACCTGAAGGGCGCAATAGCAAGCTACCTGTTGGCGGTCGAGCTAGAGGACAAAGGCAACTACACAGAACCGCCCGCGTGGGCGCAACCGATGCGACATTATCTGGGCGCGGCATTGTTGAAAGCTGGCAACCCTGAACAGGCAGAAAAGATTTATCGTCGCGATCTGCGTTGGAATGCCGAGAATGGCTGGTCACTTTATGGCCTTCATGAGTCTCTTGCTGATCAAGGCAAGACCGAACAGGCAGCTGAGGCATTTGCGCGTTACGAGGCGGCCTGGAAGCATTCAGACACGGCGCTGACTGCTTCACGAAAGTAGCAGGGTCATTAACGCAGGCCAAGATAGCCAGCAAGGTAAGCCTGAATCCGTGCAATGACATAAGTACGGCTTACTGTTACATCAGCGCTAAAGAACAAGCGCTTATGAGTTATGCCGCAGCGTTATCGACATGAAAGCACTGGCTTATTGCGCTACAAAAAAGGAATCATCAACCGTTCTGCGCTCGACACCATGGAAACCCTTTACTACAGACTCACTTGGTCCAGGCTGTTGATCATTGCCTAAAACAAAAAATGCGGGTGTTCAGCACTTGATGACCTAAGGGTTGGATTTTCCCCGGGCGCCTATCTAAGACATTCCAGCTGCGGCAGGTTTGCAAGAATGCGTATAGGCCATGCAGGCTTATACTGGATGGACTTGATCATGGACTTGTTTCGCCATTACGCGCATATTTGGTACGGACAAGAACCAGAAATTTAGAAATTCGGTTTAGGCAAATCAAACCTGCATGCTCATTGGATCGTATTTCAGTCGACGGTATGAAGGCGCGAAACGGTAAAGGTACATTATGAAATACACTAACATCACTCCGTCGTTCGGCGTCGAACTTACCGCCGGCACCCAGTTGGCAGAGTTCACCGATGACCAAGTAACTGCTTTAAAACAACTCGCAGCAGAGCGCGGTATTGTCGTCGTTCGTGAGCAAAAGATGGACATGAAGGGACAGGCAGAATTTGGCCACCGCCTTGGCGCGCTCATGAACGCTCCTGTCAACAAAACGGATACCCCTGAAGAGCTGATTGTCATCCGTGCAGGCCCTAAATCCAAAGCCGTCGCTGGCCAGGGGTGGCATTCCGACGTATCCAGTGAAGCCGTAACGCCGGGGCTGTCTATGCTGCGAATGGAAGTGGTTCCTCCTAGTGGTGGAGACACCCTGTTTGCCGATATGTATCAGGCCTTCGAAACGCTTTCGCCTTCTATGCAGACCTTTCTAAGGCAACTGCACGCGCTACATGAACCCAGAGGGCATTACCTTTACCAAAGCGGCGCAAAGAAGCTTGAAGAATTGCCTTCCACGGTTCACCCGGTAGTCCGCACCCACCCGCTAACCGGACGTAATGCACTCTACGTTAACGCAGGGTTTGTTGCGAAAATTGTCGAGCTTAATTCGCGTGAGAGCGAAACCCTGCTGGCAATGTTATACGACCACGTAGCCTACTCCGTCAGCATTCAATGTCGGGTTCAGTGGGCACCGAATACCGTCGTTTTCTGGGACAACCGGGTCGTCCAGCACCACGCAGCTTTTGATTATCACCCCGAGGTCAGGCTTGGCTTCCGGGTTACCGTGGTTGGTGAAGCACCCTGCCTGGCGGATGTTAACTGACTGTTTCCCACGTGAAGGCAACTATAAATAGTTAGGTTGCTGTAGCGAATCGCCCGACCCGCCGCCTCTTTATATCTAATATCTCACCAGCAAAGATAATGCCCCTTGTATAACTTGAGTCTCAACTAACATGCTGAAAGAGCATCTCGCCCTAAAACCCGGCCAAATTGCGGGTCCTCTGGTCATCGCGGGTCTGGCAATCGCTGCGCAATTCATCGGGCTTGCGGACCTGACGTTCGACCGCTTGGCAATCCAGAGTGACGAGTACTGGCGGCTACTCTCCGGCCATCTCGTTCACACTAATGATTCACACCTGGCGATGAGTCTGGCAGGCGTTCTGGCCCTCTGGCTTCTACAAGGTGATGACTACAATGCAAGGGACTATCTAACCGCTGCCATGACTTCGGCGGTTGGCGTGTCAGCCTGCCTTTACTATCTGGATAGCAGCGTTAGCTGGTATGCGGGCTTGTCGGGCCTGCTGCATGGGCTGTTTGCCTGGGGCGTGACCGCTGACCTGCACGCGCGACGACATATTGGCCTGGTGCTGGTCGTTGGCCTGCTGGCAAAACTGCTATTGGAACAGACCTTTGGTGCGGCGCCCGCATCAGAGCGGCTGCTTGGCTACCCGGCAGTGATTGATGCAAACCTTTATGGCGCTGCCTTCGGCAGCCTCACGGGCGCGATCATGCTGTATCTGCGCCGTGAGATGCCGCCAGAACAGGGCTAAATCAATCATGCTCTTGGGGAAAACTGAACGCCAACGCCACGGTCGTTGATGGTATCCGGTTGTTCAGGTTCCAGTCATTGGGCTTTGATGGCTTCAGATCTGTCTGTTGTTGCATAGTTCTGCTACGAGAGCTCCTATGAATCAGGAGACTGATGAAGCGTCTGCTGTTGAATATGGTACCGTCTACAGAACTGGGGGACGATTCCATATTATGAATTTGGATAAATCGACAAAACGCATAGCAAAAAGGGTCGGGAAGGGCTTTCAGGGATACCCTCAAATTTCACTGACTTATTTTGGTGAATCAGATACCTGCGCAACCGGGGTTATCGTTGGCTATATTTCGGAAGAAGGCGCCGAGGCGCAAGAACAAAGGTTTCCCAGCAAGGGTGATGCCAGAAAAGACGAAACCATTCAAACCACACTGTTAAAGGTTATCGAGCGAGCAAATGCAAAAACAGTGATACAAGTAGCCGGCGTTTTAATTATTAAGTCATAAACGCGGCTCGCCGCTTAACCGGGTGATATACGTCACGCGTGTATCAATCCTCTCAGCGATACAGGGAAGCCTCAAGTGATTGATTTCTATAGTGCACCAACTCCGAACGGCTGGAAAGTTTCCATGGCGTTAGAAGAAATGGAGATTGAATATAAATTACTGCTTGTCGATCTGGGTAAGGGCGAACAACACCACCCTGATTTTTTGAAACTTAGCCCCAACGGCAGAATCCCCGCTATTCATGATCAAGATACCGATATCAGCATTTTTGAGTCCGGTGCTATTCTGCTTTACCTGGCGGAAAAGTCCGGAAAGCTCCTGCCCGTCGATACCGCTGGCCGCTATGAAGTGATGCAGTGGCTGATGTTTCAAATGGCGGGTATAGGCCCAATGCAGGGACAAGCGGTTGCATTTATTCGATATTTCCCCGAAGAAGTCCCGCAGGCAATTAGTCGCTACACCAACGAGACTCGGCGGCTTTACGAAGTTCTGGATCGGCAGTTGTCCACCAGGGAATACCTGGCTGATCGTTACAGCATCGCCGATATTGCAAACTACTCCTGGCTGCGAAGTCATAAATGGGCTCGCGTGAGCGTGGATGGACTGGATCATTTACAACGTTGGATGGCTTTGATGGCATCCAAGCCCGGCATTCAACGAGGCTGTAATGTACCACCCTCACCTGGAAAGGCTGAGCTGGTCAAAAAGGGCGGCGCAGCGATTACAACGCAGTAACCATCATCACTGATTCAGACTTCGCAATGCTTTCAAAATTTCGGCTATACACAGTGGTAGTTATGTTCAAAACCGAGCGTTAATCATGGACATCCTGGCGATCATAACGCTGGCATCTGCTGCCTTCTTTGCTACAAACCTGGACAACCTGATTCTTCTGACGACTTTCCTTAACCGCTACAAGGAAAATAAAACCCTCGTCTATACCGGTTACATCCTGGCGATTAGTATCGCCATTGGTGGCTCTTATGCCGCAGGGACACTGATAGATGAATTACCTTTAGAGTATCTCGGCTATCTAGGATCAATACCGCTTCTTCTAGGCCTGTACGGGCTGTGGCAACTATTCTTGAACCAAGAACTTGACGCTATTCAGCACCACAGCTCTGACCACAGACTAATCGTACCCATTGTTGCTCTGTCCCAATTCAGCATTAGCAGTGATTCAATGATCACTTTCAGTATTATCTACGCAGACACGCTGTCATCGATAGACTGGCTTATCACCGCTACTTTATTCACCACAGCAGTTCTTTTTGCGCTATTGGCATCCTTTGCAACAGACAACCGCGTTCCAGGTCAACGGCTCGATAAATATGCGCCTTACTTCACACCGTTCATTCTAATTTACGTGGGCGCTTATGTCCTGATGAACACATCATCAGACGTGGTTGCAGGGTGACCCTGCTGCATGCATTAGTAAACTGCGGAAATATTTCGCCGGCCCAGTTCCCTTTCATTCATTTTGGTGAACGTGGCATTCTTCAAACTTCGGCATTAAGACTATTTCGCATGGGCCGCTACTTACAGTCAGAGTCCAAGCGGCAGAACTCATAAGCTCGGCTTTTTTGTAGCTGGGCGGGAATGCATCATTGAGCCCGCGCATCGTGCCATTCCCTTTTATCCTGATTTTACAAATGCCCGTTCCACCTGCTCCACCCTGAACAAGGATCCAGCTACCAGCGAAATTAGTGTAATCACAATCTCAATGACTTCCCCAACCTTGAGTACTTCGCTGTCATCACGTTGACAGGGAGTGTCATTACCGACTGGATCGTAGAAATACGAAAGGAAATTCCGCTAGTTCGTATTCGCCAGCGTTGAGAATGTAGCCTCGTCACTAAAGCGGATTTCGAGTGTAGCGCATAGCGGAAAATGTGTCGCTCTCCACCGCATTGCTAGGCCACTAGTCCCATATTGACTATCTGGCCCAGGCCCAGAGGCGGTTTTTTTCCATCGAGGTAAGCAATAACTTCATTGCCGCCATTCATTCGCCCTTTTTGAAATTCCACGTTCTCTTGCGAGTTAAGCGACATGGAAAATAGTGAGCAGCCTGCCTGCTGGCCGAAGAGATGCTTATAACTCTTTTCTATTAACGCCTGAGCGGATTCCTTGTTTGCGGGTGTGTATAAACCAAGACGCTCCAACAATGCATCGTGGAACCCAAAAACGTACCCAGATGCAATTTTATTCGTCATGATTGCAGGGAATGCCTTGCTCGCTTGCGCATAGCGCGGAAGAAGCTGTATGGAAAGGAGCGTTCCTACCGCAGATAAAAATTGGAACTGGACGCTTGCCGTTAATTCCGCTCCTGGTTCGGGCTTTCCCGGTTTTGGTGCAGGTTGGGTTTGAGCTGAACTTTGCCCGAGCATGCGATCAAAAACTTCGCGCATTACTTGCGGCAACTCTTTCCCTGAATTTTTTCGGTCCTGAGCAGAAAAAAATGCGCCTAACCCCATTAAGATCGAAAATGTTCCGACGCCGCCAATTATCTCGCCTGTAATTGGAAAGCTGGTGTACGTCAGTTCAGCACCAACAAAACCACCAATTACTGTGGCTCCGATAAGGACAACGATTAATATTTTCATGGTGTTTCTCTATGCTCACTAAGTGATTTGCGATATTGACCTAGCCAGACCAGGAAACTAGTCATTAGCCGCCAAAGGCCGGTCATTAAAAACCTCCATCGTTTAAGCCAGGTGACCCCAGGCGGGACCAATTAGCATAACCAGATGCTAAAACTTACTTTCTTACTGCTCTCTCTCCGCTGCAACCGCTTCTCCGAACGGTGGTGACTTAAATAACAGCGGCGGCCCCAACAATTCCTTCGAGTATTTCGGTGGTGTCCCCGAGCAATCCTTGTACGACAACATGAAGACCGTTGTCCTGGGCCGAGATGTCTATGGCGAAGGTCTCCACCGATTCCACCCTGGACTATGGGATCTGGCAAAGCACTTCAGTTCACACCAAAATTTTGTCGGCCGTATCGGGCCAAAACCAAAGGTGAAGTTGAGCCCTTCAAACTGTTTTTAGACTTCTAAAGAATCGCTCCATCGGAGAGTATCCCAACAATTTCCCGACGACTCATGCTTCGATTCAAGCGTTACTACCGAGCAGGGATTTTAGAGGGTTGTCAGGTCCGCTAACTAATTTTCTAGCAGGGCCACCCCTCCCCATTGCAGGCGACGTAAGAGCCGAGTTATTTACCAAAGGACTAACAGATCCCGTCACGCGAATCCGCGAGGACGGGGAAACCCATTGCGCCAACGTCAAGCGTGACCCGGTTATATTCTGCCTCTGAGTAAACTCGAATTACGCGCGAACCAAAAGCATGTTCAACCATTAAAATGGCATATGGTGTTTTCATGCGCCTACGTAACTCTAATTGGTTAATTATCTGCATAATAGCGGAGAGCGCTTCAACCCATACCGTGACTTTGTTTTTTCTCACAGTGCCTCCACAGATCCGATCGACTCATCAAGGGTCTTTGCTATTCTACGGAGTTCCGTTTTCGCTTGCGCCTTACCCGTGGGCGTACCGTATTCGAGTAGCTCGATCATGATTTCCATAGCACCTGACCAGCGTATCGCTTGCGGGTTCATTTCTTGTTCTTCGTTCATACATTTCCTTTAACGTTATTAGTTGGGTTTCATATCGCTGGCTGTTCTCGCGCTCGTAGAGCGATTACCCCCAGGTAATATGGCCAGATAATGGAGTAACCTTATGTCTTGGGCACTAGCTTCATCTGATCAGTCCCCTGGTGGCGACACCAGGGATGCGGCTAAGACCACTGCCGCTATCGTTTTGATGTTCAAATCACTTACCTTCCAGGGTAGTTGTGAGCACTCATCCTATGGTCCCTTTGTCTAGTAAATATATTTTGTATGTCCATTTTTGTGACTTAACCCTTTAGGCGTCGCTGTTTCATAACAGGCCGCCTATCGACAGTACGGTCACCCCAACTAATGCCGCCATGGCGGATATTATTTTATTCAGGTTTATGATCTTGTTTCCTTAGCTGTTGATCTGGAGGATTTTGTTAGATTCAAATGCTAAGGCTGGACATTCCGCGCCAAAGACCAGTCGCCTCCGAACAGGCAGTAAAAAGCCCCACCGAAGCAAGGCTAGTGGCCGAAAAGACTTGCGATACTTATGCTGCTATCAGTCACGATCGGAGAGTTAGATAGGCGCAGTTAGTGCTGGCTGGTGATTTAGGAAAGGGATTAAAGGTATACGGGCTTTCACCCGGTTGAGGTGGATATCGCCCCAAACGACACCTGCCCTCATCGAGGCTAAGTGGTGTGACTGGCGGGAAAGACGAGCTTCAAAAGAGAAGTTAAACCCATCGGCCATCAACCCTGGGCACGATCTGCCAGGCATTTGCTGATTGCGTTACTAACATGAGCATTGACCCAGAAGCCAGGTTTGGTACCAGTGAAATCAACCAGCTTCGGCCCCTGGCGAAGCGCGAAACAAAAACCCCTGTCTGGTCGTTGAGGTGGTTGTTGAGACGGCTGTTACTGGGTCTTCCGTTAGGTGTCTGCAACAGCTGGGCCTCCTGATTTGGTTGGTGTATTACAATGTCTGTATCAGCCTGCGTAGGCCGGAAACATGCCTTCTACTGACATCCAATCGCTCTTCAACACCGCGCATCCTCACCTGGTAGCGTCCGCAAGGCCCTCTCGCCAACCCCTCAAGATGATC
>JABJED010000517.1 GCA_018665025.1 Gammaproteobacteria bacterium | reverse complement strand
TCCCAATTTCGCTGTATCACTCTGGTCTGATGGCTTTCATTTTCTGCGTGCCCGCCCACACAGAAGTGACCCGGAGCAGTGCCTGTTTGATAACTGGTGGTATGCAAGTCCGGCGTCAGTACAGAATGTAAATGCAAGGAGGGGAGCAAACACCGGTGCAGGTGCGGAGCTGACGATGCTGGAATATGGTGCAGATGTGTCAATCGGTCCTGGGATCGAAGATGATGTGCGGGTATTTGTAACCCAGCAAAGGGGATTCAGATCACGGGGATTTAAAGGTGTTTATCTATCGAATCAAGAGAAGCGCATTCGCCGCTACCATGAACTGATCGACGACTATATTGAGGGGCAAGAACCTAAAAGGTAAAGTACAACGGAAGATATACCAGCGCAGAGAACGAGGGAAAGCTCGAGAGGTATCGTTCAATGAGCGAAGACCTGACAAATCAAGAAGTAACAGTTTGTCTGGACGGCCTGGGATATCCGGGTCTTTTCGGGCGAGTTAGCGTGAGGAGAAAACCGCTTTCGCTGTAACCGCGAGGTTTGAACATATCGCTGCGGTTGATGACAGGGTAAGCTTCATTTAGGCAAACAGCGATGTTAACCGTCGTTATTCCGGTACGTGACCTTCGATCTGGAGCCTGTGAATAAGCCGCGGGTCATCACCGTGATCGTGCACCGCATAGTGCAGTACCGCACGATTGTCCCACATGATTAGATCACCTGCCTGCCAGCGATGACGAGCCTGATACTCTGGTCTTGTACTGTGGTTGAACAGTGTTTCAAGTAATCCCTGGCTTTCGTTTCGACTCCATCCGGTAAATTTTTGCGTGAAGGCGCGGCAGACATACAAAGCTTTTTCACCGGTTTCATCGTGGGTTCGAATAACTGGATGGGTCGCTCGCGGGGATTCAGATGCGTCTGCGTTATAGAGGGCGGCAAGGCCGGCAGCCGTATGTTCTGCCGTCATATCAGCCAGCGTTCTTTTCAGCCCTTCGGATAGCTCTTTGCAGGCAATGACCTGATTGGAAAACGCTGTGTCCCCACCGATCTCTGGTGCTTCCAGCGCATAGAGCATGGTGAGTTTCGGTGGGGCCGGGTTGAAGGTCATATCGGAATGCCAGTGCTGGTTTACATCCCGCTTCTTCCCCGTATTTTTAAGTTCAATCAGACCCGGATAGTCCTTCATGCCCGCGTAGGGGTGCCTAACCAGTTGACCCCAGTGCGCACCGAACGTCATATGTTGTTCCGGGGTGAGTGTCTGGCCGGGAAACGCAAGTACACGGTGCTGCAGGAACAAGCGATTAATTTCTTGCCATTGGTTGTCACCTAACCGGGTGACGTCGACGCCGAGTATATTGGCGCCCAGTGGTGCTGACATCGGAATGACTTGCATGGCTGCTATATCGGTAGGTGTGTGGTTCAAGTATAGCGCCAAAACCCACGGCGCTTTACCGCGGCGACCACTATTCTATAAGGCAGAACACGACGGGGAAATCAGTGATCCGGATAGAAGTACACCGGGCCAACCATTCGCCCTGCGGCTGAGTAAATCAGCGGTTAAGAACCTCATTACTACATTTTTTTGAAAGGACCTGGGGAATTTAAACTTTTAAACTCTAGTCTATCTGTTGAATTTAACTTAATTCGTTTGAGATCCGAGTGATCGTTTTGTTCGTTGGTCACTATCTAATCAAGACAAGAGCATTGGGTAAGTGGTGCATGAAAGTTGACAATTTATTTCAACATCCCCTCGTAAAGAGCTGTACAC
The DNA here is from genome assembly GCA_018665025.1 of Gammaproteobacteria bacterium. Classification (GTDB taxonomy): domain Bacteria; phylum Pseudomonadota; class Gammaproteobacteria; order Pseudomonadales; family Azotimanducaceae; genus UBA9659. The sequence continues at coordinate 5,415 of JABJED010000517.1, read as the reverse complement.
GTCTTCAAATCAACCTCGATTACTCGTCCAATCAAATCACCATCTCGAGCTTGATTTTCGGTAATGAGGGTACCGTACTGATTTGATGCTTCCTCCATGACAACTATTGTGGCTTCAACAAAGCTTTCAACAGTAGATACTCCTGCTCCTCGAGATTTCTCTTTCATACTGTTGATTTGGTAAGCGTTAGCAAAATTACGGTGCGCCATCATACCGTAGGTCTGACCCGCTTCTTGCTCACCAGCTCTTTTTTCAACAAGTGCGCCGAACAAAGACTGGAGTGCTACACACCTTTGTAATGCTCCGACCATGTAAAGAACATCACCTGTCTCCATTGCCTTGTCTGACATCTGAGACGCGTTGAGCCATTGATTTTGAGCACTTGCCGACGAGATAAATAACAACGTCGATAAAGCCAAATATTTCATAAACACTCCGCTCAATGTCGTGGTATCGAACCTTCTGGGTTTCGTTGAAAACGCCATCAGAAACTCATTAATATCTGTGGATGTCAAGAATTAGGGGCGTTGCCGCGTAGGTTGTCAAGTATCATACCTGCTCGAGTCACGCTATCAGATGAATTTCAGATGAGAGACCAAGCCATTGTGTTTAAAGTGCTGTAGTCATCGGAGATATTTAGGGAGTTTGGGGTATCGATGCCTGCAGTTCGTATTGATGGCAACCACTGGTAGTTACAATCAGCCGAAATATTGAAAAAACTCGATTGCGAAACAGCCCGTTCCAAAACCGGCAGGGGGTCTGGAAGAGTTGTCTTTTTTGTTTGGTTTTTTGCCTAAATGACGGCTGAGTAAAATCAGCGATTAAGAATCGCATCACACTGGGGGAGTTTTTCCATATGAAAGGAAGTAGTTCAGGTGGATATTGAAGGCCCGGGTTTTGGGGAATTGTTAGTAGAGCACCTGTCGGGTGTTCCGCAGGATGCGTACCCGTGCCTGCTATCGCAGCTTGAACGAACTGCAGCGGCACACTAACCTGCCCGGTCGAGCCTGAAAGCAACCCAGGTATCGCAAGTCTTTTCGACCACTAAACCTGGCTCCGGCGGGTTTTTTATGGCTAGCACTTGGCGCGGGATGAATGCTTTTTGGCGCCTAATGAATACTTGTTCAAAACTCTTCCTCCAGACCCCTACTTGTAAATACGAATAAGAACCAGGGAAAGTGAAATGACTAGTGGGGCTTGTTCATGCGAGCGCTGCATATGTGCCCTGTAAGTAATTGCACTTCGGTTACTTGACGACTGAAGCAATATCTTCAATAAACAGGTCCAGGGTATCAAGCTTCTTCTGGTTACAGTCCGGACCCAGCGTGAAATCGGGGACAATCAATTCATTAACGCCGGCTTCAGCGTAGCCCGCAATAACATCCCGAAGTTCTGAAACCGTCCCTGCAATTTTGGGCGGATTGTCTGTGCTGTCACGCATTTTCCTGGCGAAGGCTGCGTCCTCTGTCACAAATAACAGCGCCACGGCAGATCTTTGAATCTCTGAGGGATCGCGCCCAAGCGTCTCGCAGTGCTGGTCCAAAACGGCCATTTTCTGCGTTAGCAACTCCACATTCCCCCAGACATTCCATTCGTCTGCGTACTGAGCAGTAATCCTCAGGGTGACTTTTTCCCCACCACCACCAATCAGCAGCGGTAACGTGTCCTGTTTTGGTTTTGGGACGAGCGGCGCGTTGTTAAGTGTGTAGTATTTTCCCTTAAAGTTTGCAGATTCTTCATTGAACAGTGACTTTATGACCTGGCAGGCTTCTTCAAGTCTTTGAAGCCGCCCGGCAACGGTGTCAAATTCAATTCCGTATTTCTCGTGCTCATTCTCCTGCCAGCCAGACCCCAGACCAAGCACCAGCCGGCCATCGCTGATGTGATCAACGGTTGCCGCCATCTTTGCCAGTACTGCGGGGTGCCTGTAGGTGTTACCGGTAACCAGTGTGCCAAGCCGAATACGAGGGATGCTGGCGGCCAGCGCCGCAAGGGTCGTCCACGCCTCTGGTAGTGGTGCGCTGGTATCCTCTGCGTTGGGCATAAAATGGTCAGCCAGCCAGATACCATCCCATCCGGATTGCTCGACGTGATTGCCTAACTGTTTCATGACATTAAAGGACTGATTGGGTTGTGGCCAAAAACTGAATCTCATTTCATGGTTTCCTGTAAGAGGTACGCGTATTTAAAGACGATGGTCAGCATCATGCTCGATTTATTCCTGAACAGCGGCGGTAGTTTACTTGGAGCCGAGTATTATTTTAGTCCAAAACCCAAGGTTTCGCTGGTTCAGGTCCATTAACCGCTGCAATAATGACGTATAAGCTAGCAGCAGTATCTTCCCAACTCCATTATGCTGTGTGCATACCTTAACAGTGGTGATGAAGATGTCGGATTTTGATGTAGTAATCAGGAATGGATCCCTGGTGGATGGTACTGGTAGCGAGTCAGTAACGGGCGATATTGCCATACTTGATGGAAAGATCGCTCAGATCGGGATAGTAGCAGGAACCGGTCGTGAGGAAATCGACGCTTCAAACCTGGCAGTTGCGCCTGGGTTCATCGACATTCACACGCATTTTGACCCGCAGCTCTGCTGGGACTCTTATGCAACGCCCTCCATCGAGCATGGCATTACGACCGTCGTAACGGGTAACTGTTCTTTAAGCCTGGCACCGATCAGGGACCGGGCAGCTGCCGATAAAATCGTTAGCATGTTTGGTGTCATAGAAGATATTAAGCAACGTACCTTCGATGAAGCCGTACCGTTTACCTGGAACAGTTTCCCTGAATATCTGGATCACATTCGCCCCAAGCTTGGTATTAACGTTGGTGCGTTAATCGGACATTCGGCGATTCGCCTGTTCGTGATGGGCGCAGCCAGTCAGGAACGTGCGGCGACGCCCGAAGAAATTGAAGCGATGTGCGTGCTCGTGGAAGAGTCTATGGCGGCCGGAGCACTCGGCATTTCCAGTTCCTATGTCGATATGGATGAAAATGGGAAGCCTGTTCCGAGCCAGTATGCGGATATCCATGAAAAAGTCGCGCTGGCCAAGGCGATGGCCAAGAGTGGTCGTGGTATCTGGCAGATTGTGCCGTTTTTCCCGGACCTTAATCGCGAGCTGGATAATATTCGGGAGTTGGGTGACATCAGCCTTGCGGCAGGTATTCCATGCAGCCTGCAGCCTGTGCTTAGTTCGCCGACTTCGCCGCACGCTGAAGAAATTATAGCAGCCCTGGAGGAACAGAAGGCGCGAGGTGCAAAAGTGTATGGCCAGGTAATGCCACGCTGTTTTGACCTGAACATGCGCCTGTCTGAAACCAGCATGCTGCTTTTTTCGTTACCGCAGTGGAAAGCGATTATGGACCTGCCTGCCAGCGAGCGGCTGGCGAAGTTCAGTGATCCCGCTGCAAGGGAACCACTCGTTAGCGAAATGAAAAACGCTGCGGGTATGAGTGGCGCATTGCCGTTCCTGACTGTCGGTGATGTTCATTCAAAAGCCAATGAAGCATATAAAGGAAAATACCTTGCCGAGATAGCTAAAAGCGAAGGAAAAGAAATTGGCGACGTTATCCTGGACATTGCTATCGCAGACAAGCTCGAAACAGAATTTCAGTTAAAGAATGTTATTAATGCGGACAAAGCAGCCGTTGCCGAACTAATTAACCACCCACTCTGTCATTTTGGTGCCTCTGATGCGGGCGCGCACATTACCCAGTTCTGCGGAACAGGTGACACAACGCATCTGCTTGAGCACTACGTACGTGAAACTGGGCATATGACGCTGGAGCGAGCTGTTCATAGAATGACCGGTGAAGTGGCGGCAGACTGGGGCCTCTCTGACCGCGGCACACTGGCGGTTGGCAAGGCTGCGGATATTGTGGTCTTCGATCCTGATACCGTGACCGTCGGCGCTGAACAGTTTGTTGATGACTTCCCTGGTGAAGCCCGTCGTTACGTTCGCCGCGCAAGTGGTTACCATAGTGTGTTTGTTAATGGTGAGCTCGCCTACGATACTGACGGTTATACAGAAAATCTGGCGGGACGAATTGTGTAAGACAGGTAAGTCAAAACTTAAATCGAGGCGATGATTAGATTGTGCCAGTAATGCGATAATCGCTGGTCGAAACAGACATATTTTTTAATTTAACAGGGTAAGTCAATGAGAGTTGGATTAGCATTCGCGAGTAGCGTCAGTATTGATGGGCCTTCCACGGCAGAGATTTGTAAAAGAGCGGAGCAGGCCGGGTTTGAATCTGTCTGGGGTGGTGAACATGTCATCCGGCCCGACGATATTGAGTCACCGTATCCTTACACTAAAGACGGCAAGATACCGATGGAACCGGATACTCCGCTGCCAGATCCACTCATCTGGTTGGCTTACGCGGCTGCTGTCGCACCGAGCCTTCGGCTTGGGACCTGCATTCTGATTGTCCCCCAAAGGAACCCACTGATCCTGGCCAAGGAACTCGCCACACTCGATCAACTCTCAGGTGGAAAAGTAGAACTTGGGCTGGGTGTCGGCTGGATGAAAGAAGAGTTTGATGCGCTGGGCGTTCCCTGGGAACGACGCGGCGCAAGAAATGATGAGTACATAGAGGCGATGCGAGCACTCTGGGCCGGCCCTCACGCTGAATACCACGGCGAGTTTGTTGACTTCCCTAAAGTGACTTCCAGCCCCAGACCGGTGAACGGTAACATTCCGATATTGGTGGGGGGTGACACAGATGTCGCTATTCGGCGAGCTGTAAAACTGGCCGATGGCTACTTCCCAGGTGAAGGCGATGCGGAACGATTGGGCTCGTTGCTGGGCCGGGTTAAGACAGCCTGCGATAAGGCGGGTAGGGACTACAGTACACTTGAGATCAATACGATGTTTGGCGCACAGATGGCTGATCCTGAAAAGGGTATCGAGGAGCTAAGAGCGATAGGTGTTGGCAGAATTATGCTGCCAGCCTTCTTCTTTGCCGGCCCCGGTGGCCTGGACCGGTTAAGCGAGTTTGGCGAAAAATACATCCCGATGACAAAGGATTAGTCCGGCGTCTGGACGCCACTCCTGTGATTGCAGCGCCGTTCCCGTTATCTCGACCGGAACGGCGAAGTCATTACTCCAGGCCATCATCTCGACCGTCTCAGGACGTCATCTCGACCGCCTCAAACCGTCATCTCGATCGTCTCAAACCGTCATCTCGACCGCCTCAAACCGTCATCTCGACCGCCTCAAACCGTCATCTCGACCGGAGTGGAGAGATCCCGGAACAAGATTTCTCCGTTCCGGCTTCGCCTACAGTCGAAATGACGAGAACGGAACGCTACCGTCATCTCGAGCACCCCAAGACGTCATCTCGAGCACCCCAAGACGTCATCTCGACCGTCTCAAACCGTCATCTCGACCGGAGTGGAGAGATCTCCTG
>JABJED010000100.1 GCA_018665025.1 Gammaproteobacteria bacterium | reverse complement strand
GGGTCATATCCTGCCTGTTTTACACCATTGAGAAAGCCGGAATAGATTGATAGGACCTTTTCTACCGCAGGGTGAGTCAAGGTCGCTGCAAGTCCTGTAAGATGCGGTTCATATCCCATCAAGCCAGACAACACCAGATGCTCTGGGTTGTCTCTTATGGTCTTGAGCATCGGTGCCATCGCTTCCGGGGTCACAATGCCACCTCGACGCAAGCCGACATCGATCTCCAAATTGACCCGCATCTTGACCCCAAGATGTCGGGCCAGCGAATGATACTGTGCCAAACGCTCTGGTGAGTCGATTAACCACTGGACTTTCTTTTCGGAGTCAAAACGGGTTTCATCCACCTTTTTGTAAAAAGTCGCCGCAGCATCGAGCGGCATCGGTTTGCCCAGAAGGACATCAGCCGTCGGAAATTTTTCTGCTATTTCATTCAGGAAAGGCTGATGAAAAACCATCAGCGCGTTGGTCTTGGCGCGATTCATGACGTGTTCTAAAAGTGGCACCGACGGTAGCGACTTAACGACAACGCGATACGTTTTGTTGTTACCCACTGAATCGGCTATCGCATCAATGTTGGTGTTGATTCGATCGATGTCCAGGAGCATTACCGGCCTACCAGGACCTTCTCTTTTTAGCAGATCATTCAATGCAGAAAAGTACGTATCGTGTGGAGCACCCTTGTCCTTGGGCCGCCAAAGCAAACCACCCGCGCCTGCCGCCCCAGTCAAACCTACTGCACCCAGTAGCATTGTTCTTCGCTTCACAGAATCACCACTAACTCATTCACCAGTTCTTCATCAACCATTCACCAATCAGGCTTCAATTCCAAATATTTTACGCAAATGTTCATTCAACATCCGACCATTTGGATCCAGTCGTTGTCGAATCGAACGAAACTCCTCGAACCTAGGATAAAGCTCTGACAACTGTGCAGCCCCAAGCGAATGTATCTTGCCCCAGTGTGGGCGACCGCCATACTTCCAGAAAATAGGCTCGATAATATTGAAGTATGGCCTATAGTCCTCAGAGGCAATGCGGTGGATCGATATCGCCGCATGATCTTCATCACCACTGCTCATCGACAGCATCGTCTCGTCTCGTGAGACATAGCGATACTCCAGCGGGAACACCACATCTATCTCTTCATCGATGATCGTTCTTAGCACTTCCTGAACACACTCCGCCCCTCGTTCCAGAGGCACTGAATATTCCATTTCATTAAATCGGGTATTGCGAACGTTCGAGAGGATCTTGTATGACGAATCAACTCTCTCACTCGGCTCGATCTGTTCAGCCAATGCATTGACGAGCGGCCCACGTAATTTAGGCGGAACCTTCATCCACGCTGCCATGGCTAGATCTAGCCCGTCTTCCTCTTCATTGGACACTGGCGGATTATTAATCGGTTCATCGGTTTCATCGGTCGCCAGTGCAATGGAGTAGTCAGAATGGGTAAGTGGAAACAATTCATAATGTCGATGCGTTGCCGCCTGCCGATCAAAGTCTTTTAACAGGTCTGTAGTTTTGTCCACCCAACTGGTTTGTTTCAATCGAAATTGACCCGTGTTCTGCACCGTGATGCGAGATACCACACCTAAAGACCCCAGCCCAACTCTGGCGGCGTCAAAAAACTCCGGCGAAGACCGTTGATCGATATCGTGCACCTCGCCATTGGGTGCAATCAATCTGAGTTGGGTCACGTAACCCGAAAGACACTGAAACGCGATACCCGTACCGTGGGTCGCGGTCGACGTTGCGCCAGCCAGCGTTTGTCGATCAATATCCGGCAGATTGATCATGGCTTGCCCGATGCCTTCCAGCGGCGCGCCCATGTCGCCAAGTCGAGTACCCGCCGCGAATGTCGCGGTTTGAGCATTGCTGTCGTGGGATAGCATTCCGGTGAGCTGATCCAGCACCAACAAGTGCCCGTCGGTTGGCACAAGTGGCGTAAAGGAATGCCCGGAACCCACCGGTCTGACAGAACCGCTGGAGGAAGCCAGATAATCCATTAACTGCTGCTCGGTTGCAGGAGAAAATCTCCCTGCAGGATTTGCAACCACGCCGCCCGACCAATTTCGCCAGGGCGTCGAGCGATTAGCAGATTGGGCCAACGCCGGATTTACCATCCCGAATAAAGCCGCCAACGCGCTGTTAGCAAGAAACGTTCGACGAGTGGGGTTACTCATGGGTCGTTCCCATAAACTCAATCAGCGCGATAAAATCATCTTCTTCACACGCCATACAGTAACCAAGTGGTGGCATGTTGCGGAACCCTGTCAGCGTGTGTTGCAGCAATACATCAATGCCTTGTTCGTTTCGAGAAGACCAGTCTTCCTGGTTAGCCACCCGCGGTGCACCGGCTACACCGGCGACATGGCAAAGCGAGCAGGATCCTGCCCACATGCGCATTTGGTCCTCGGTTGGGCTACCGGATGCCGCGACAATGGTTTTGCTTTCCACATTTTTTGCCTGGTCGTCGCCATTATCGCAGCCAATCAATAGCGAAACAGCTAAACAAACGACCAGGTTAGTGTGAATCCGCTTCATCTAAAATCTGTAACTAACGTCGAGCCCATAGGATCTTGGCGTTCCGAGCATTTCCTCATTAAAACCAAAGAAGGATAAGTCAAAAGCGTAGACCATAAACTCTTCATCACCCAGATTCCTGCCAAACGCTGCAACTTCCCAATTGTCATCCGAAGATGTCCAACTGACTCTCGCATTCCAGATCCAGTAATCATCCTCGCTCAGCAACGGATTGTTCAGCGCGTCGAAGAAGACTTCATCCTGATAGTTGAAATCCGTCTGCAATGTCACAGTCCCTCTGTCACCCAAGGGGATGTCGTATTGAATAAGTCCGTTCAGTGTCAACTCGGGAGACATCGTAATGCTATTGCCGGAATAGTCACCCGTTGCGATTACAAAGTCCTCATATTCGGTGTCGAGAATTCCCACGCCGAGGTTGATAAACAGGTTTTCCGTAGGCAGCCACTGCAATTCGAACTCTGCGCCTGAAATCGTCGCATCGGCCGCATTGGAGATGGTTGAGAAGCCAACGCCGCCGACAATCACAAAGGCAAAGACCTGGAGATCTGAATAGTCATAGTAGAAAGCGGAACCGTTGAACCGCAAGCTACCGTTATTCCACATCGATTTAAAGCCGATCTCATAACTGATGAGTTCCTCTTCATCGTATGGCGCGACACCATCACTGGTGCTCTGAATACCACCCGCTTTAAAACCAGTCGTCACCCCACCATAGAACAATAGGTCATCGTTATACCGGTAATCCAACAGTATTCGCCCGGAGACGTTCTGAAAATCGTTACTGGCTTTTCCTGGAAAACCGGGTTGGGCCGGGTTTCCTGCTTCAGGTTCATCGTAGAAGAAAAAACTGTTGTGATCGATTTCCTCGTCCGTGTAGCGGAGACCCAACGAAAGTTTTAACTGATCAGTGAGATTTATTGTCGCGTCATAAAATAGTGCAAGACTGGTTATATCCTGATCCGTTCCTGATTTGGTCTTAAAAACAAAATCGTCCAAACAAAACCCACTCGTATTTTCAGGCGCCGCCAATGTGCAAGGCGCACCGACGTAAAATGGTCGCAAATCGCGAAGAATATCGAAGGCGGTATTATCGGTTGCCTCATCTCTCAGATAATAGGCTCCGGCAATCCATGACCACTTGTCATCTTCCCATTTAATCTGGATCTCCTGCGACAAGGTCTCCTGATCGACCGACAATTCACCGGTGAGAATATCGTTTGGACCATCGTCCGTTTCTTCGGGCCTGAAGTCATCCATTTCGTCGTAAGAGGTAATAGACGTGATGGTGTAATCACCCACCGTCCACTCAGCCGTCAGCGACACACCCCAAAAGTCAGTATCGTTTTGCGCTTCAAAGTCATAGTTACCCTCGTCGTAGTCGGGTACTGCTGGAACGTCGACGCCATTAAATGTCGTGTAGGGCGCATTTTCGGAGTATCCGAAGATGTCAGCGCATTGACCCGCCTGTATTGCCTGGTTCGAACACATGTTGCCGGCCGCGTCCCATACGCCAAGATGCCTGTACTGTACTGCATCAGACTCTGTCTGACCGCCGTGGATATTGAACAAGACATTAAAGTCGTCACTAAATTGTGTTTCCAGCATTAGCCGCCAGGCAAGCTCATCGATTCCCTGCTGATCATTTCCGGTAAAGCGGTTCTTCATCCAGCCATCGGAGTCCGTTTTCAGGACAGCGGCCCTAAACGCTGTGTTATCGCCAATGGGACCGCCGAAGGCCCCCTCAAATTTGGTGAGACCCCAACTACCCGCTCCTGCTCGAACCCAGCCTTCATTCTCACGGGTTGGTTTTCGCGATATGTAATTTACCGCGCCACCGGTCGCGTTACGACCGTACAGTGTGCCTTGTGGTCCTCGGAGCACTTCCACGCGTTCAACATCAAGCAATTGGAATATTTGCGCAGCATTGGAAGAAATATAAGTCTGGTCAGCATAAGCCGCAACGGGTCCCTGATTCAAAACCCCAAAGTCATTGAGACCAACTCCTCTGATAAATGGTGCTGGAACGCCAGTATCACCATTGGGATAGCCCACGCTAAAGTTGGGTGTTTGTGCGGTTATATCCACGGACTGCCGAAACCCCAGTGCTTCAATAGCTTCAGCTGTAAAAGCTGTGACCGAAACAGGTGTCTCCTGAAGGTTTTCTGAACGTTTCTGTGCTGTCACAATGATTTCTTCCATCATCGCTTCGGCTGCCAGCGCGCACGGGAAATAACAAAACGAGATAATAACGAATAAAAACCTGAATCTAGTGAACTGCATATTGAATCCTCCTAATGTAGTTCGGAAAATTAAAATACTTCTGCTCAGATCATTGTGTGCAGCATGCTCGTCACACAATTACCCTGCCACCAGTAAGAACACACATCCTTGAACATTACAACACAAAAAAAAGTAGCCTAAGGCTACCCCTTTTTTTACATCCAGAGGGCAAACCCTTTTTGAGGATAGAAGATATAGACGCCCCACCTTTACCCGAGAGCTACCATCAATGATGGATATCTCAATGTGGTACGTTGTACCACCCCACAAAAAGAGAGGCGTCTATGAACAAGAAGGTAATCTATATCGGCCTGGATGTCG
>JABJED010000516.1 GCA_018665025.1 Gammaproteobacteria bacterium | reverse complement strand
GTTGTCATGAACCCGCACGGGTATACCAGCGTTGGCAAAACACATGGCAATACCACCACCCATTGTGCCGGCACCAATGACAGAGCCTTTGTTAATATCAAGTAACGGAACATCCTTAGACAGGCCCGGGATCTTGTTCGCCGCCCGTTCAGCAAAGAAAATGTGGATCAGTGCTTCGCGCTGCGGATCAGACATACATTCCGCAAACCTTGCGCGCTCGACAGCCATACCCTCGTCAAAGCTTTCAGCATTCACTGCAGCTTCAACACATTGAAGAATCTGCGCTGGCGCAAACTGTCCGCGGTGAGTCTTATCCAGATTGGCAGCGAATTTTTCGAACAGTGCCGTATTGCCCCGATCAGCTGAGATCTTGTCTTCGAGGTCGCGAACCTTTCGTGTCGCGGCACCATCAGCAATGATTTCGTGGGCATAGGCAATTGCGTCATCAATGATGTCACCGCTGGCAACCCGGTCGACGATACCCATGGTTAACGCATCAGGCGCCATTATTGGGTTGCCGGAAACAATTGCCTGGACAGCCGCTTCTGCGCCCACAAGTCTCGGTAATCGCTGCGTACCACCAGCACCAGGGAGTAACCCGAGTTTCACTTCCGGCAAACCAACAGGAGCAGCCGCTGCAGCAATTCTGTAATCACAGCAAAGCGCAACTTCGAGCCCACCGCCAAATGCCGTTCCGTTGATGGCGGCTATGATCGGTTTGGTGCTGCCTTCCATCTTGTCCAGAGCCTCACCCAGGCCCACACCCTCGGTTGCAGCAGCGCCAAACTCGCTGATGTCAGCGCCGGCAATAAACGCTCTGTGCATTCCCGTCAAAACAATAGCCTCGATGGCATCATCAGCCAGAGCGCTGCTTACGCCGTCAAAGAGCCCCTGCCGGACACCAGATGACAACGGGTTTACGGGTGGATTATCGATACTAAGGAGTGCGATGTTGCCACGAGCTTCGTAATGGACAGTGCCTTTCATTGGATCTTCTCTCATTCAAATCGCGCGAGTATATCCCAGTTGGCTAGAGAGTACTTAGTCCGGATTTATACCGCCTGTATATCGATGATAAAAGACTGTGGTCAATTTGGTACTATTGGCCTCCCAAAAGTCCTCAGTAACTCAAGTGGCCGATAAAACTCCAGACCTGGCACCTCCAGAAAAGATACTTCCGGCGCTAATCCACCACTATTCGCTGGAAAACCCGGCTGGCTCTGTTTCAGATACCGCCCGCTTGATTGATCTGTTGCAGAAACTCCCTTCACTTTCAGCCGAAGATCACCTCGATACACTCGCAGCTCAACTGAAGATCCATGAGCCCGGCGGCGTATTCTCGAAAGATGATATGGCGGTGATTGCTTTCGTTGATGAGGCCGTCACCGAGGTCCTTGCCCGGACTGACCTCGACTTCAAGGTCGAATCCTTTATCCGAAACATTGCTCCGCGAGTTGCTGCCCTTGGACTCACGAAAGATATTCACGCGGTCGCAGACCCGAACGAACTGTTTGATCTAATAGACCTGATCATTGAAGAATGCATCGGTTGGAGTGAGGATCTTGGTTTCCTCGGGCATCAGTTTATGGAAAAAGTCAGCGAAACCATAGCTGGCTATTCAAGTAGTCGTCTTTCAACAGCGCAATGTATCAAGGAACTAAAGGCCCTCTTCAAAAAGGAAGCGCCGCTGTTCAAGCGACTTGAGAAGAGACTCTGCGAGCGCGAACTGAACGTACTTTCCGGCAAAAAAGGTGAGTTCATCAGCGCCGAGGCCCTGAACAAGGCGATGACTGGTAATCAACTACCACTGTTCATTATCTTTATGTTGCAGGGACCCTGGTACAAATTCCTGCAGGATGTCTACATTCATTTTGGCGGTGACAAGTCCAAAGAATGGCTAAATGTTCTCAAGTTGACCGACGCCATCATGTGGTCATTACAACCGGGGAAAGACAGTACGAAACAATCTGAGCTGACTCAAAGTATTCCTGCCCACATCAAGTCATTCTGCAAGCAAGCTAACTTTGACACTGAACTTGTTATCTCTGCGCTTGCCGACCTGGAGGCAGAGTACGAATCTATTAACGCCGGCGATCCGTCCGAAGGCTGCGATTTCGACTTGCTGGAAACAGACGATTCCATGGCTGCAGTATTAGAGGAAGCCTCAAGAAAGACAGTCGACGAAATAAAGAAAATTCCGCTTGGCCAATGGTTCCTGTATGACGACCCCGCTGAACCGGAAGAAAAAGTTGCACGGATAAAACTCATACTGAATTGGACAGAAACAGAACAGCTTTTGTTGACCAACCACAACCGCCGAAAAGTAGTGCACATGTCTTACGGCGTAATGATGAATCACCTCAATTCCAGCGTACTCAGAAAACTGAACCCAATGAAGTCCGCCACCGAAACATTCAAAGCTCACCTGTTCGCTGTATTGAAAGCCGTCAGCAACCAGAACAAAAAAGAGAAGCAGATAGAAGTTCAACAGGAACGTCGCGCTGTATCACAGGAGTATTCGCACCAGCGAAAAGAAGATCTTGGGAAAGATCGGGTACTGCTGAGGCGGCAGGCAGAGAAAAAGAAAAACCGCGCGATGATTTTGCGCCACAAGGTCGAGAAGAAATACGATGCCGCAGCAGCAACCGTAAGCTCCCTGAAACCGGATGCCTGGGTAACGCTTTCCATTATGGAAGGCATACAGACGCCCTGCAAACTGGTGGCAATCATCGCATCCAACCAGACCTACATATTCGCGAACAGGGCTGGACTAAAGGTCGGGGAGTACACCGCAAGTCAGCTGGCACACATGATCGTCACGGAAAACAGCGAGATCCTGGATACCGGAGCAGAGTTTGAAAGCGCACTGGCCACCATTGTCTCCGGGCTACGAGAGGACAAAACCAAGAGCTACGAAGAGCTGACCGGTGACTCATCGTAGCGTTACGATCTTTTAGGAATTCCCTAACCACATCACCGATCTACAGGCATCTTCTTGATTACCGACAATATTACGTTCGATAAACTTCTGTCTGATATAGACCTGCAGATCGAAGTGTTAAACGCTATCGCTGCAGACAATCCGATTCTCAATGAACAACTGCGTCTGTTGCTCGAATCTCGCGAGATGCTGGTCTTACAGGAGCTGGAAATGCACCGGCTGGAGGAGTTAGTAGATCCTGATGATATAAGCGAACACACAAACATAATCGACCAGCACTCTGATGACGCCTGAATTTCGACACCTCGAAATTGCCGACACTGACGCGGTCGTCACGCTCCTTCAGAAAGTCCTGCCTGACGACCAGCCACACAACGAACCAGCTGCGGTTCTTAAGTTAAAAATGCAAACGGACAAACTTTCCTTTGTCGCAATAGTCGACGGCACCATATGTGGATTCGTCATGGCCGGGTTTGACGGCCACAGGGGTTGGCTATACCAACTAGCCGTGGATCCAACCCGAAGGAGGTCTGGCTTGGCAACAGGTCTGGTTAGGTACGCCACAGAATGCCTACGTGCGCTCGGATGTAAGAAACTGAACCTCCAGGTTCGTGAAAGAAACGTCGAGGCGGAATCTTTCTACGAATCGCTTGGGTTCATCAAGGAACCACGGACCAGTATGGGGAAGCTGGTCGTCTAGCGGTTTATTCAAGAGAGACAGGGTTCCCAACATTAAAAACGCCAGCGTCATACTGGGCACCTTCGCGTCGTTCCACATCCGGCGGGAAAACCCGTCTTTTCTCTGTAAAGTACCGCGCCCGAAAATCGCCGTCAGTTGCCTTATTGTACGTCGCGTACAATACCCTACGGGACGCATTACTGAGGTTGGCCGCTGAGCGGTGCGGCACATACGAATCGAAAAGTACAAGATCACCCGGGGCGGTTTCTATGGGCTCCCATTTGAACTGTCCAATCACTTCATCAGACAGCGTCAGGTCTTCTTTCATTTCAAGTGAAGCATCAAGCCGTGATGTTCTTGCAATTTCCAGGCAACCATTGTCTGTTGTTCCCTGGTCAATGCTCAACATCATGGTGACATGGAATCGTTGCCCGAAGGTGGTAAACGCCGGTGCATCCTGGTGGGCAGAAAAACCCTGCCCCCCCGGGAGCTTGAAGTTTACTTTCTCCTTGAACAGCGCGGCACGTTCGTTAATCAGCAGAGACAACAGATTCAGGTTTGCATTCCCCTGCAACAGTTCTGCGTAAACGGGTTCATATTGCAGAAAATTTTCGATTCGGCACAGGGTACGGGTGTCGCCGCCAGCCCCTTCAAAGTATTTCATCCACTTGCCAGCCACTTCCGGCCTTGTCTGTAAGTCATCGGTAGCTGATGTGATCGAAACCATTTCGTCTTCACTGTACCAGCCTTTTATGTGAAGCCAGCCAAAGCGATCCCAGTGATCCAGTTGTGCCTCAGAAATTGACTGCTGGCAATGACGCGCCAACATCGCGCGATAATATTCGAGGTTCGGCCTGTCCGCTTGCGGCTCCTTTGCGGCCTCATCCCATGCACGCAGGCGCAATGCGTCCCTGAAGCCCGGACTCGCTTTGAAGGCGGCTAACTCTTCATCGCTCATTGGACCACCCTGGTAATCCAGCGTCCTGCGGCTTGCCGGAGACAACTTCGCAACGTATTCCAGGGTAGTCACTGCCAGGTAGCGTTTCGCATCTACATGGGCACCTACAAGCGCGGAGATTTCTGGCTGCAAACCGATGGCGACCAAATACTCTGCACCCAACCTGTCGTGGTCCCGGGCACCCAGGCCTTCCATCTGCAACGCCTCTGGATTGCACCAATGACCAACGTCATGAAGCAGCGCCGCAAGTACCATGTGTTCACTAGCACCCGCCCTAATTGCGAGACCCGCAGCCTGTAACCCGTGTTCGAGCTGGCTTACAGGCTCGCCCACATAAGCCAATTCTGAAAGGTTCTCAAGGGACTGCAACAGCTTAGTAATACTCATGCAGGTATTTTACACATCCCGCAGCCATCAACGATGAGTTCCGACGTTAACGCTGGATCACTCCCCTTTCGGTCACACTGGAACGGAAGTATCCTGCCGTTCGCCTTAAAAAATCCCTGCCCGAAAGCCGAGCGCCATGAGTCAACCAATTGATCAGTTCCTGGGGGTACAGAATGTCCCTGGCGTTGTTGCACTGGGGACGACAGCTGGTGCGATCCGCTTAACACCTATTT
>JABJED010000515.1 GCA_018665025.1 Gammaproteobacteria bacterium | reverse complement strand
GGCACTCTCAAGATCTGAGTTCGCCTTCGCCAGCGCTATCTCATATTGGGTCGGATCGATCTGAAAGAGTTTTTGGCCTATCTCAACTGACTGGTTGTTAGACACCCAAATTTCTTGAACAACACCCGAGACCTGGGGTGCGACCCCTACGATATAGCCTTCCAACCGAGCCTGTGTGGTATATGGCGTAAACCGGTCGGCAAATAGATACCACGTAAGTGACAGCAAGATAAGAGAGACAACCGCCAACAGACCTTTCTTGACTGACCGATCTGTTTCAGTATCCCCTGTTGGCGCCTGAGCTAGGTCATCTCCAGCAGTGTCGACTACTATTTCTTCCTGATCACTCATTATCGCTCACTTATTATCATTGCTTTTCTTGAGGCAACAGGATCGCCGGCGATGGTGGCAACGGTGAAGTCAAAAGGTCACCCCAATCGCTACGGGAACTCATCACCTCCCCAGTGGTTTTCGGTACGAGGTCACTAACGGGTCTGTCCTGCCACCCTACCCCCAATGCTTTATAAAAGCTGATGACTGCAGATATCTGGACCCCCTGATTTACCAATTCTGTTTCTGTTTGTCGGGCAACCGCCTGCTGCGCATCCAGTACCCGCTGAAAACTGGCATAGCCTTCCTGATAACGGGTCATGGCAAGTTCAAGAGAACGTTCAGCTGCTTGAACAGACTGCACCAGAATCGCATTCTGCTCGTCACTCTTGACGATAGTGATAGCAGCAGAGTCTAACTCCTGAGCGGCTTTGAGCACCACATCCTGGTAGCTTTCTATCGCCTGCTGTAATCGAGCATCCTGAACACGAACATTGTTGCGAATCCGCCCATGATCAAAAATGTTCCATGTGAATACCGAGCCCAGCGCTGCGCTGCCTGTTTCCGCAGCCCCGGATTGATCATTCCCGGACCAACCCAGCTTACCGACAAGTGATATACCCGGATACAAATCAGCTTCAGCCACCCCAATCAACGCAGATTGGGCTGCCACCAACCAGGCGGCTCTTCGAACGTCAGGTCGGCGCATAAGAATACGGGCAGGAATGCCGGCAATCATAGTCGGTTGCAGGCGCGGCAGTCCCTTGGGAACGCCCTTCAGAATAGCCAGGACGCCGGGCTGGTAACCCAGGATAGCGGACAGTGCGTTTTGTGTCTTGGTGAAGGAAATCTCAAGGGCGGGAATACTCGCCAGCGTCGCAAGGTACTGAGTACGCGCCTGTTGAAGGTCGAGTTCGGATTGCTGCCCACTTTCATAAAGTTGCCGGGTAATCTCAAGACTGCTGAACTGAATATCTGCGTTTTTCCGGGCGATGGCTATTCTTTCTTTTGCTGTTCGAAACGTAAAGTACAGATTGACCACTTGAGCATTCAATAACACCTGGGCGTCATGATAGTTGCTGATCGAACTGAAAAAGGCGGCATCTGCAGATTCAATGCTTCGTTGAAACCTGCCCCAAAAATCAACTTCCCAGCCGATATTAAAGTCGGCCTGATACGCAGTAAGCGACTGGTCACTCCCACCCATCTGCCCGCCGTGCTGCTGGGTATTAACGTAGCCCACGCTACTGCCAACTTGCTGAAGTTGGGGATATTTGGCACCGGTAGCAATTCCCAGGACAGCGCGGCTTTCCAGAATCTTCAATCCAGCAATCCGTATCGACGGGTTTTCCTGGATGGCCGTTTCAATCAACTCATCAAGAATCGGGTCGTTAAAAACTTTCCACCAATGATGCAACTCCAGGTCTTCAGGTCCATCAGGAGTTACGACTCGCCCGTATAGATCTGTTTCCCAGGTGTCCAGCCATGCTACTTCCGGCTCTTCATAGTCTGGCCCAAGGGTCGTGCAACCGTTCAAAGATGCGCCCATCGCGACGATCGCTAAAAGACATAACTGTTTCTTTACCGGCATCACAGCAATGAAATCAGCTTTCGGCTACTTCATCATTTTCATCAGCGCTACCAACCCATGCCATAAACACCTGATAGCCAACGGCAAGTAAGACTGCGCCCACAAACAAGCCGATGATACCCGCAGAGATCATGCCACCAAGGGCACCCAGCAGGATAATCGGCATTGGGGCATCAACTCCGCGACCCAAAAGCAAAGGTTTGAGAACATTGTCCGCCAACCCACCGACAAGAAGATAGACAGTCCAAATCAGGTTATGAACACTCGAGCCATCACCTACCCCCCATAACCAGGCAACCACCGGAACAGAGACGAGCAGCGCAGGCAGTTGCAGGATACCAACCATTAGTACAACAAGCGCCAGAACTCCAGCCGCAGGGATACCAGAAAAAACAAATCCAACCCCCATAATCAGAGCCTGCAAAAAGGCCACACCAAGTACGCCTGCCGCAACAGAACGTACTGTGTGTACTGACAGCTCTAAAAGCGAAGGGCCTCTCTCTCGATCCGAGACCCGGTTGACTATACGTTGCATGGCAAGCCCTCCGGACTCCCCATAAGCCATCATTAGCCCCGCGATAATAATTGCGCCCAGGAACAT
>JABJED010000514.1 GCA_018665025.1 Gammaproteobacteria bacterium | reverse complement strand
CGGAATGTGTCAATGACTTTGAGACACTAAACGTGATTAATTAGTGTACTTTTCCAAACTTTTTTTCCTGTTCTGGCGGATTGATCCAGACCGCCGTTGGCAAGGGTGCGGGCTCTGGAACTTTTCTCACGAATCGCTCGGGATGCGCCGCATATGCCTCGCGTAAAATGATCTTCCTCTGCTCTCGCATTTCTTTCGCTCGGCCATAATGCACCGCTTCGGGCGTGAACAATCCAATCCCAGAATGCCTGTGTTCTTTGTTGTACCAATCAAAAAAACTCTGACTATAAGCTCTTGCATCCTGAATGCAACCGAATCGATCCGGAAACTCAGGCCGATATTTTAAAGTTTTAAACTGCGATTCTGAAAACGGGTTGTCGTCACTGGTATAAGGCCGACTATGAGTTTTAGTAACGCCCAGATCAGCCAGCAGGAAAGCCACAGCTTTCGACTTCATCGAAGATCCGCGATCGGCGTGCAAGGTCAACTGGCCTCGCTGAATGTCTTGTTTATCGCAGGTTTCCTGAATAAACTTCGTAGCGAGTTTTGCAGATTCGCGGTCTGCTACCATCCACCCAACGACGTAGCGACTGAAAATATCAAGGATGACATAGAGATAAAAATAGCTCCACTTTCGTGGTCCTAGAAGTTTGGTTATGTCCCAGGACCAGACTCGATTGGGTTCCGTCGCCAGCAGTTCTGGCTTCTTATACTTGGGATGCCGTAATTGGTTCCGCCGTTCCCGGACCTCGTTATTCTCTTGCAAGATGCGATACATTGTACGGATGGAGCAGTGATACTTGCCTTCATCCAAAAGTGTTGCGTAGATTTCTTGAGGCGCCATGTCCACGAAACGCTCCGAATGAAGAAGATCAAGCACGGTTTGTTTTTCATCCTTAGGCAAAGCCCTTGGTGGTGCGGGACGAGACCTCGCTTTCTTCTTGGGGAAAGGCCAGGGTTTGCAGGCTCGGTAATACCCCGCGCGTGCGATTCCCAAGGCTTTGCAAGCAGGCTGGATGCCAACATCGTTTGCCAAAGTTTGAGTGTTGGTCATCATTCGTTGTCGCTCTCTTCCGGAGAGTTTAGCGTGATCCCCAGTATCTCCGAGACTTTTTTTTGGACATCGATGATGATTTCGGCCTTCTTGAGGCGCAGTTCGAGACGTTTGATTTCCCTTTGCTGGCGCGCATTTTCAGCGGCAAGCGGATTTTTATGCGCTGGCTTGCGTCCTCTTGTTTTAGGTTTGAGAGCTTGCAAGGAACCGGCCTCCCGTTGACGACGCCAGGTACTCAAGTGAGAAGCGTAAAGCCCTTCACTACGAAGAAGAGCAGAGATATCGCCTGGTTGCGAGCAGGTATCTGCTTGGCGTAGGATGTTCAACTTGTAGTCGGCGGAAAAGCGTCGCCGTTTTGCAATTTGAGAAACTTCCGGGTCAGGCAGGTTCACCACAGACTCCAAGGGCGAAAATTTTTCAGGGACATCTATCCCGTTCACTCCAGTCGCCCTAAGGGCTTCTTCCGTTACCGGCATAGATGTAATCGTCTTATTCATTGTATTTCACCTCACCGCCCTACAGTAATTTAAGAGGGGTAAAGTGTCTCACTTATATTGGCACAGAGGGCATGGTGGCAATGAACATCTCCCTTAACAGGGAGTGGTAATGACAAACCTTTGTGTGTCCTCTCTTTTTTGGCTCTATCGTTTAGGAACTTTATACTAAGAAGGGAACTTTAAAGGGTTGGTATTTATCTTACGGTGTCGATGCCGACTTCCAGATTATCGTCCCATCCATCGGGTAACAGTGAATCCAGGCCTTTGTCGCGTCGGGTTTGCGAGAGGTTTCGCATGAAGTGGGAGTTGCATTCATTGCAGAACCACCCATCCCCTGAAAATATCCAGCACTCATCCTCCGCCCATTCTTGAGCTTCTTCTTCGCTGTCGCACCATCCTCCATTTTCAGAACAGTCTTCAGCCACTCGGGCACTGCATACCAAGGAAAACTGATTATTTCTCTCTACGAACAAGGTAGCCCTCTTTTTCAAGTAAAAATAACCGACACTGTAATGTTCATTATATAAAACTCCTTTATCACAATCAACCTAGGTGAAAATGCAGAGTCTCCATGTATATATTATTATGCTAAAGCCAAAATCTGTTATAAATAGTGAGGTCTATTCAATACATTTATCACTTAGAAGAAAGTTTTAATTATGACAGGAAGCAGTCGTATCGGATTTGTAGGTGTTGGTCGCATGGGCGCCAATATGGCTCGGCGGCTCAAGGATAAGGGCTATATCATCACAGCGGTTCAGGATCACAATGCTGCAGGAGCTGAGTCAATAGCGCAAGAATTGTCTTGCGAAGCGGCACCTACTCCAGCCCGGGTTGCCGAATTAAGTGATGTCGTACTAACGGTCGTGCCAGATGATGCGGCGATGGACGAGATCTTCTCGGAAGAAAGCCCTTCAAGCCTGCTTTGCCATGCCCAGGGACGATTGTTTATCAATTTCGCTACAGTCAGTCCAGAAGTCCATATAAAAACTGAAGCCCGCGTCGAAACTAAAGGGGGAACAAATCTCGAAGCTCTTATGGCCAGTAGCATTACGCAAGCGCGAGAGGGAACACTTTATCTAATGTGTGGTGGGAAAAAATCGGTCTTTGAACAAGCTCGTTCAACACTTGAGGCGCTGAGTTCAAAGCTGCTTTTTATTGGTCCTGTTGGTGAAGCAACAAAGGTTAAAGCACTTGTCAATATGGTCATGAACTGCAACACCGCCGCCTTAGCTGAAGGATTGGGCCTGGGAGATGCGCTTGGGCTGGACCTGACAATGCTTCAAGAGGTCTTTGGTCAAACGGGTGCGGCATCGCGCGTTCTTGAAACAGACGGTGAAGATATGCAAAACCGAGATCATGAGTGCTATTTCTCTGCCGCCCATGCCGCT
>JABJED010000016.1 GCA_018665025.1 Gammaproteobacteria bacterium | reverse complement strand
CAGCCCATAGGCCGGCATGATCCGACAGCCCATGCAGAGATCATGGCGCTCAGGGATGCAGCGCAAACCCTGGGGAACTACCGTTTACCGGGCTGCACGCTGGTGGTGACCGTTGAACCCTGTACCATGTGCGCTGGCGCGCTTGTTCACGCCCGAATTGAGCAGCTAATATTCGGTGCAAGAGAACCAAGGGCTGGAGCGGTATGCTCGTCCTCCAGAGTATTGGATAATCCGGGCCTGAATCACAAAGTGACTGTGATTGAAGGTGTGCTGGAAAAGGAATGCAAAGCGTTGATGTCAGCTTTTTTTCAGGAGCGTAGAAACTAATGGTAATGCTGGTTTTTCCGGGGCCGACTGCTTTGTCGTCGTTCAGGCTTAGCAAACTTCGTTCTGAATTGGTCGCTGAGGGCCTGAATGTCAACAGGATTGACACACAGTTCATGCATTTTGTCGATCTGAACGAAAAGCTTAATCAGCAGGATCTAGCTGTCTTGACTGGCTTACTGCGCTATGGCGCAGAGGAGAGCCAGCGCCGCGACCTGATTCAGTCCGATCATCAGTTGCGCCTGGTTGTGCCAAGAAGTGGCACGATTTCACCCTGGAGTTCAAAAGCAAGTGATATTGCTCGAATCTGTGGTCTGGACAAGGTCATCAGAATTGAGCGCGGTATCGCGTATCGCATTGACGCAGACAAACCTAATGCGGCTGATCCGTTTATTCATGATCGGATGACCGAGGAAGTTGTCGCCACGACAGAGGTCGGATACCTGTTCGAAGTGCAAGCGGCTGGTCCGTTGGGCCAGGTTGATTTACTGGGTCAAGGGACTTTGGCGTTGCAGATCGCCAACATGGATCTTGGTCTGGCGCTGACCAGTGACGAAATCAGTTACCTGGAAGATGCTTACACTGAGTTGAACCGCAATCCTACCGATGTGGAACTGATGATGTTCGCGCAGGCGAATTCCGAACATTGCAGGCACAAAACGTTTCGGGCCAGTTGGACCATCGATGATGAGGAAAAAGATTATTCGTTGATGGACATGATTCAAAACACCTACGCTAAAACCAACGGTGAAGGGGTGTTGTCTGCCTATGAAGATAATGCGGCGGTTATTTCGGGACATCCATCCAGCCGTTTCTACCCGGACCCTCGCGACAGGGAGTATAAGGAGTATCAGGAAGACGTTCACATTCTGATTAAGGTGGAAACCCACAACCACCCAACAGCAATAGCGCCTTTCCCCGGCGCAGCAACCGGTTCTGGTGGGGAAATCAGGGACGAAGGAGCCGTCGGTCGGGGCGGTAAACCGAAGGCAGGGTTGTCGGGCTACACGGTTTCCAATCTCAATATTCCCGGCTCGAAACAACCCTGGGAAATGGACGGGAGTAAGCCAGACCGAATTTCATCAGCCCTGGATATCATGATTAAAGCACCCATCGGCGGTGCAGCTTTCAATAACGAATTTGGTCGCCCTAATATTACCGGGTATTTCAGGACCTTCGAACAGGAGGTGGATGGCGAGATTCGCGGTTACCATAAGCCCATCATGATCGCGGGCGGTTTGGGGAACATCCGGGCAGAACATGTTCAGAAAGACGGTATTGAGGTGGGTGCAGCACTGATTGTGCTCGGTGGTCCTGCGATGTTGATTGGATTAGGCGGTGGAGCAGCCTCTTCCATGGCATCAGGAGAAAGCACCGCGGACCTCGACTTTGCGAGTGTGCAGCGCGGAAATCCAGAGCTTCAGCATCGTTGTCAGGAAGTTATCGACCAGTGCTGGCAATTGGGGGATGAGAATCCCATTCAGTTCATCCACGACGTTGGCGCGGGTGGTCTGTCGAATGCCCTTCCTGAGTTGGTCAAGGACGGCGGTGTCGGTGGTTCTTTCGAGCTTCGAAAAATCCCGAATGCTGAGCCTGGTATGACACCGCGTGAAATCTGGTGCAACGAAGCCCAGGAGCGGTATGTGCTTGCGGTCCCGGTCAAGGATGTCGAACGTTTCGCGAGGATCTGTGAAAGGGAACGATGTCCTTATGCAATTGTTGGCGAAGCTAAGGAAGGCGATCAGCTTGAAGTGTCCGATTCAATGCTTGGCGGTTCGCCGGTCGATATCCCCTTATCCGTTCTGTTTGGTAAGCCACCGAAACTGCACAAGTCCGTTTCTCGTGAATCTGTAAAAACAAAGCCGCTGCAATCCGGGATTAATCTGGATGAGGCACTGCTCCGGGTATTGAGTCATCCTACTGTCGCCAGTAAGAAATTTTTGATCACTATCGGTGACCGCTCGGTTGGCGGGCTTGTCGCCCGTGACCAGATGGTTGGTCCCTGGCAAACACCCGTTGCAGATGTCTCAGTGACCGCCTCAGGGTTTTCCGGGTATACCGGTGAGGCGATGGCGATGGGTGAGAGAACTCCACTGGCTATCTTGTCCAGCGCGGCCTCGGCGCGCATGGCCATTGGCGAGGCAATTACCAATATTGCTGCGGCAGGAGTTGAGAGGATCGAAGACATTTGTTTGTCGGCGAACTGGATGGCCGCGATAGGCGCTTCCGGTGAAGATGCAGCGTTGTTTGACGCCGTTGAAGCAGTCGGCATGGAGCTGTGTCCAGCGCTTGGTATCACCATACCTGTCGGGAAGGACTCCCTGTCGATGCAGACACGCTGGCAGGAAGATGGCGATTTCAGGACAGTGACTTCGCCGGTATCGCTGATCGTTTCAGCCTTTGCCCCCGTTTCTGATATACGGGAAACAGTAACGCCGGAACTTCGTCCGTTGCCGGATGAAACAGTCATACTTTTGCTCGATCTTGCGGAAGGCAAGCAGCGTTTAGGTGGAAGCATCCTGGTGCAGACATATTCCACAATGGGAACTGAAGCTCCCGATCTGGAAAATCCTGAACTGCTCAAAAAACTCTTCCAATTCCTGCAGAAAAACCGGGACGAGGTACTGGCATACCATGATCGGTCTGACGGAGGTTTGATCACGACGTTGCT
>JABJED010000513.1 GCA_018665025.1 Gammaproteobacteria bacterium | reverse complement strand
TTCATCTTTAAACTGACGACCGATCAGTCGTTTTACCGCGAAAAGCGTGTGCTCGGGATTGGTGACTGCCTGACGTTTCGCAGACTGGCCGACAAGCACCTCGTCGTCGCTGTAGCCAACGATGGACGGGGTTGTTCGATCCCCTTCCGAGTTTTCAATAATTCTCGGCTCCTTACCCTCCAGGACCGCAACACAAGAGTTGGTTGTTCCGAGGTCAATACCAATGATCTTACCCATTTCGTTTCTCCATTCTCACCACAGCTCTTGGTGGTGTAATCAATTATTAGTAACCGCTATATTGTTACGATGCCCGGTAATTCAAGGTCCGGACCAGTAAATTTATTCTGTCGTTTCTGAAGTCGGGTCTACAGGCGGTTGATCGGCCGGCGCCTTGCTAACCATCACCATAGCCGGCCGCACCAGCCTGCCATTTAACTTGCAGCCTTTTTGCACCACTGCGAGTACTGAGTTTGGTTCCATATCAGGGTTCTCAACCATCGACATGGCCTGGTGCTCATTTGGATCAAATGGCTCACCAACCGGATCGATAATCTCCACCCCTTGCTTATTGAGCGTATCCACCATCAATTTGTGACAAAGCCGCACGCCTTGCGCAATCGCGTCCGAGTTATCACCGGTTGACTCGATGGCTTTCTCCAGGCTGTCGACCACGGGAAGCATGTTCTGGACAAACTTTTCCACGCCAAACTTGTGGGCATTCTCGACGTCCCTTGCCGTCCGCCGTTGCAAATTCTGCATCTCAGCTTCTGCACGCAGCGCCAGATCCCGAAATTTCTCAACTTCTAACAGCGCAACCGCCAAGGCCTCGTCGCCCAGGAGCTCCAACTCATCGTCAGAACCCTGCTGGCCCGAGGAACCATCGCCGTTACCAGCTTCTATTTGTTCCAGCACCTCTGGTTCCAGCACCTCTGGTTCCAGCGCCTCTTGTTTCAGGATCTGGTTTTCAAAGGTTTCTTCTCCAGATTCAGGCGTTTGCTTCGCCTCATCTTCGGGCAATGCCATATAAAACTCCCGCGTAACGGTTCACAGAAATAAACGTACAGGCTATATGGGGATTAGAGCCCCACCATTCAAGGGGACCAGGGAAAAGCTGAGGAGAAATTATCGACGATTTGTCTCGAGGGCAGCGCTAAGGAGCCTTGCAGTAGCATCAACAATAGGGATAACACGGTCGTAGGCCATCCTGGTCGGCCCAATAACGCCCAATACACCGACAAGATCACCATCAACATGGTATGGGGAGGTCACCACAGAGCACTCATCCAGGACACTGAAGCCAGACTCGTTGCCGATAAAAAGTTGTACCCCTTCTGAATCCATACAACGATCGAGCAGATGCAGAATGTCGCCTTTCATCGAGATGGCCTGAAACAGCTGTCGAATATCATCGAGAGCCTGATCGGTTGCGAGGAGATTCTCCTGGCCTTTTACGACAAAATCACTGATTTCCTCTCGATCGAAAGCCTGGTCTGCCACTTCGAGCGTGGTCTGCATCAGCGAGTTCATGTTTTCACGATCCGAACGCATCAACGTTACCAGTCGTTCATGAACATTACCGAGCACCTCACCCATAAAATGCTGGTTGATGAAATTAGACGCTTCTTTGAGCTGGATCTCTGCGTAGGTTTGTTTTGTATAGATCACCCTGTTTTGGACCTCATGATCATCGAGGACCAGGATAACCAGCACGCGGTTACCCTCGAGGCTTAGAAAATCAACATGCCGAAGGGTCACCTGGTCACGCTTGGGGATAGTGACAAGCCCTGCCATACGAGTGAATTCCGAGAGAATCCCCGACGCAGACTCCACCAGCTCCTTTGAAGACATATCCGGGTCCAGGCTTCGATTCAGGCTGGCAAGGTCGTAAGTGTCAATCTGGTTGACCTTGATCAAGGTATCCACAAAGAGCCGATATCCAAGTGCAGTCGGGACACGACCCGCCGAGGTGTGCGGTGAACTCACGTAACCCAGTTCTTCAAGATCCGACATGATGTTACGGACCGTTGCAGGACTCACCGAAACGCTCGCGGAATCTGCCAGTGTTCTGGATGCGACAGGCTGGCCATCTGTTATATATTGCTCGACCAGGGTCTTGAGCAATATCCGAGACTTTTGGTTCAGTGAACCTGGATTGGACATTAGATCTGCCTCATTGAAGATTAGATACTAACCAAGGACCGGCAAGGAGACAATTGCCTCGTGGGCTACAAATTCACAAAAGGCGCACTTAGTTCAGCTCCTGATTGCTTTTCAATTGCCACGCTTAGTGACATCAGGGTTAAATAGGCACGTGCTAAGCCATCTATCTATTAAATCATTAACCCTGGTTGACCAGCTGGAGCTGGAATTCAACAGAGGTATGAGCGTCATTACAGGCGAAACCGGTGCAGGTAAGTCCATTTTGCTTGGGGCGCTTGGCCTGGCCCTGGGTGATCGGGCAGACAGCTCCCTGATTGCGACCGGAGCTGCAAAAACTGAGGTCAACGCTATCTTCGACCTGCAGGACCACACCGAAGCATTAGCCTGGCTAACTGAGCGTGAGCTCATCGATGGCGATCAGTGCATTCTTCGCCGCGTTGTGTCACGAGACGGCCGATCGCGGGCTTTTGTCAATGGCAGCTCCACGACCCTGCAGGAACTCAAAACGCTGAGTGAGATGCTGCTTGATATCCACTCCCAGCACGAACACCAGTCCCTGTTAAAGAAAGAAAACCACGAGAGAATGCTCGATGAATTCGGCGGACTCACTCCGTTGGTGGCGGAAGTGAGGACGTTATTTAAATCCCTGAGCGCGGCCAGGCATAAGCTCTTGAAAACCCGCACTGACGCCGAAGAGCAGTCTGCCCGGGTTCAGCTACTCAGTTACCAGGCCGAAGAACTAGCGACTCTGGCGATCCAGCCGGATGAAACCGCGCAACTTGAGAACGAACTAAAACGGCTCAGCTCAGCCGGTGAAATACAGGAGAAACTCACTGAAGCACTGGCGCTTTGCAACAGGGAGACTGACAGCAGCGCATCAACTCAACTGACCCGCACGCTAAGACTACTCTCAGGCATCGAGGACAACGCCATCAGGCCGATCGTCGAGATGCTTGCCAGCGCCTTGATCCAGCTTGAAGAGGCAACTTCAGACCTCTTGTCGGTGAGCGAGAAGTTTGAGTCAAACCCCATAAAACAACGGGAAGTTGAAGGTCGACTAAGCGATATCTATGAGATCGCCAGGAAACACAAAATCCAGCCTGATGAGTTGGCTACCCTGACCAACCGCATTCAGGACGAACTTGACCAGATACTCAATGCCGAAACAATTATTAAAGAACTCGAGCAACAGGTAGCCACCGCAGAAACCGAATACCAGGTTCTCGCAGAAAAACTCACCAAATCCAGGTTAGGAAAGGCGAAGCGATTGCAGCCAGAAGTTACAAAAGGTTTACAGGGCCTTGGGATGGATGGCGCAAAGTTCGAAGTATCACTCGGCGAGTCACCTAGCTGGTCACAGACAGGCATGGATGATATCGAGTTCAGGATATCTACTATTCCAGGCTCCAAACCAGGCTCTCTGGCAAAGATAGCCTCCGGCGGTGAACTGTCTAGAATCAGCCTGGCGATCCAGGTCATCACCGCCAGGACGTCGCGAACGCCGACGCTTATCTTCGATGAAGTTGATGTGGGCGTCGGTGGCGCCACTGCGGAAGTTGTTGGTTCACTGCTCCGCAAACTAGGAGGGCACGCCCAGATTATTTGCGTAACTCATCTGCCTCAGGTTGCTGCACAGGGCCACCAACATTATGTGGTCGCTAAATCGACCACTAAAAAAAGCGCGACAACGACTGTCGTCCAGCTAACTGAAGAAGAGAAAGTTGACGAGATTGCCAGAATGCTCGGTGGCGTAGAGAAAACCGACCTCTCGCTTGCCCACGCCGAAGCCATGCTTTCGGGGGTAGAGAGCCCTCAGCGACATAAAGAGCCCTCAGCGTGATAGAGCCCTCAGCGACATAAAGAGCCCTCAGCGTGATAGAGCCCTCAGCGACATAAAGAGCCCTCAGCGTGATAGAGCCCTCAG
>JABJED010000512.1 GCA_018665025.1 Gammaproteobacteria bacterium | reverse complement strand
GTGAATAACTTTCGTTTGGTCCATCGTGTTCTTTTCCTTGGCACCTATTGCTACCTCTCGTTGACTAGTCAACTTAGTGCCGTCACTTATACAACACACTATTAGTGTATCACAAATGACGGTCTATTCTTGAGATAATACTTTCGTGATTTGGGGGAATGTTGAGTAATCAACGCTTCCAAACACAAAAAACCAAAATAAATTTTCAACTAGGAAAAAATCATGAAAACATCTAAGAGTTCTATGTCGGCATCTGTAGTCGAGACAGTAATCAAAGAAACGAACGGTGAAGCAGAGTCGTTCGAAAAAGCACGCGGGAACCTGTTTTCCGTTGTTAAGCAATCAATCGAAGCAATCGGTCTTGGAGAAGTAGAAATCAAGGAATACCGACAAGGCATTCTTAAGCAGCACCGTTCTACGGTCTACGTGATGATAACTGCTGCTTGCAATTCTTTACTTAGCAGACACGAAGCAAATCTACCCGCCTCATATCAAACTCTCTATGAGTTACACAAACTTAGCAGAGCGATTGGTAATGACCGATTTACAAAATTGGTTGGAGATGGATCCATTTCTGCAGGAATGTCGAAGGCAGATGTAAGCAAATTGCGTAAGTCAGAAAAAAGCAAAACTCTAACGCCGGACAAAAATGACAAGTCCACTACGGAGCAAGTTACCGAAGAAGTTGTTTCTTTGAAGACTCCTCAAAGTGAACCAGTCGCCTCCTCTTCGTTCGATGACATAAAATTTCGATTTGACCTCCTGGATACTGAAACCAAAGACCAGTTCATCAACTATGTATTGGCGTTGACTAGTCAACAAAAGGAGGCAGCGTAATGAATAATCTAGTGGAAAATTACGTATTCACGAATGCGCTGAAAGAAACTCTCTTTCGAATCGAAATGGAACCTGAAAAGATGCCGAAGTTTCTCGTCTTCTTCGGAGAACCTGCAACAGGGAAAACAACCTTTGCTAAGACATTCGCGAACAACATGGCGTGCGATACGCAGCATCCAGGTACAACTTTTGGTATAACTTCGTTTATAAGTGGTTGATTTTACACGAATGGTATAACAATAGTATAACTAAATAAATGTTATTATATCGTTATAATACAATAGGTTAGCATGTCTAGGCACACTGTGTATACGTACTGTGCCATGGTAGTTCTCAAAGACGAAAACGATATTCTACTGCATGCCTCACGTTGGTGAAGGGTAAATCTGGCTCGCGATCAAAATGGAGTAGAATGTGGGCTTTGTTCGTTGGAAGTGACCGTGTATTGCCCATTTTGTTCGGATAGTGAAACGAAGGTTATTGACTCCCGTTTGGTGGGAGACGGAAACCAGGTTCGTCGTCGTCGTGAGTGCCTGAGTTGTGGGGAACGATATACCACCTTTGAAACGGCTGAGCTGGTGCTTCCCAGGGTGATCAAGAACAACGGTTCCAGGCAGCCATTCGACGAAGAAAAACTGCGAAGTGGGCTCCTTAGAGCGCTGGAGAAAAGGCCGGTTGATCTCGAAAGAATCGACGCGACCCTCGACAGAATCAAGCACAGGCTTCGGGAAACCGGCGAGCGTGAAGTTGGCACCAGGGCAGTGGGGGAACTGGTAATGGACGAGCTTCGCGAACTTGATGACGTAGCTTACGTGCGCTTTGCCTCTGTCTATCGAAGTTTTCAGGATGTGAATGAGTTCAGGCGCGAGATTGAGGCCATGGCCAAACATAAGGCTGAAAAGGAAAGTTAATGTCTCTGGAAGACCAAGGTTTTATGGTAAGAGCGCTAAGGCTGGCCGAAAACGGGAGGTACTCGGCTCATCCAAACCCATGCGTCGGGTGTGTACTTGTGCGGCAGGGAAATGTCGTCGGCGAAGGTTTTCATTTGTTAGCCGGCCAGGGCCATGCGGAAGCGAATGCACTGGCTGATGCGGGAACCGATGCTAGAGAGTCGATTGCCTATGTCACACTAGAACCGTGTAGCTTTCATGGTAGAACACCTTCATGTGCGCGCGCGTTGATTGATGCCGGCGTCAGTAAAGTTGTGGTGGCAATGCTGGACCCGGATGTGCGAAACGCGGGAAAGGGGGTTCAGATCCTCAAGGAAGCGGGGATTGAGGTTGTTACTCCTTTTATGCAGGAAGCTGCGCAGGGCCTCGTTGAAGGCCATGTGAGTCGACATACAAAACAGAGACCATTTGTGCGGCTTAAACTTGCGATGACGCTAGATGGCAAGACAGCGCTTTCAAACGGGGAAAGCAGGTGGATTACTTCCCCCGAATCCCGTGCGGATGTGCAAAAGCTCCGTGCCAGCAGCGCGGCAATTGTAACGGGTGTACAAACCGTGATCGATGATGACCCCAGGCTCTCTGTTCGAAGTGATGAACTGAAGGTTGAACATGCGCAACTGTGCGCAGGCGTTGGACGGCCTGTCTATATCCTGGATTCCGGTCTGCGTGTCCCCGAAACGGTTCAGCTGATGTCGGTACCGTCCACGGTGGTGGTAACAACCAGTGACAAGGACGCGCATTTACCCGTTGAAGTGTTACGGATTTCAGCACGGGAAAACAGGGTTGATCTTAAGGCTCTGCTGAAAGAGTTGGCAGCGAGAGAACACAGTGAGGTGCTCTTTGAGTGCGGTCCTACGCTGGCAGGCTCGCTGATAAATCAGCGGCTGGCAGATGAGATTGTCATTTATGTCGCGCCACGCCTAATCGGTAATTCGGGAAGGTCGTTACTGAACCTTGCAGAAGTTGGTAGAATGTCCGACCTTGCGGAGCTGAGCATAGAGGATATCCGGGTCATCGGCCCTGATATCAAAGTCACCGCAACCGTGAATTAACTTTTCAGGAACAAAAAAATGACAAAAGTCATCGAAGGTGATTTTTCCGCGAACACCGCCAAATTCACACTAGTGGTTGGACGCTTCAACAGTGCAATCGTAGATAATCTATGTGCAGGAGCGATTGATACGCTCCGAAGGCAGGGTGTGCCAGAAGCTAATATTACTGTGGTGAGGGTACCTGGTGCGTATGAGATGCCGCTGGCAGCTCAGAGGGTTGCGGCCAAGGGCGGTACTGACGCAATAATAGCTCTGGGTGCAGTGATTCGAGGGGGTACACCTCATTTCGACTTTGTCGCTGGCGAATGTTCAAGCGGGTTGGCCCGGGTCTCCCTGGATCACGACATCCCGATTGCTTTTGGTGTGCTCACGACGGATACCATTGAGCAGGCGGTTGAGAGGTCCGGGACCAAGGCAGGCAACAAAGGTGCGGATGTTGCTATGACCGCGCTGGAGATGGTTAGTCTGCTGCGCAACATTGGATGAAACCCAGCGCAGCTGCGAGAAGCAGATCAAGACAGTTCCTTGTGCAGGCACTTTATCAGGCTCAATTGACCGGCACTGAATTTGCGCTGGTGATTGACTCTTTCACGAAAGAAAACAACATGAAGCGCGCCGACGTTGAGTATTTCAGAGACGTGCTTCGAGGTATAGCGAACGACCAACAAAAGCTGGAGGAGCTGATTGCGGCTAAGGCGGACCGGCCCCTCGATGAACTTGACCCTGTTGAGAAAGGTATTTTGATGATGGGGGTTTTTGAGCTTTGCTCGAGGATTGATGTTCCCTATCGCGTTGTTATTAACGAAGGTGTTGAGCTGGCTAAGTCGTTTGGCGGGACTGATAGCTATAAATACGTTAATTCGATCCTGGATTCCCTGGCGAAAGAGCTAAGACAGGCTGAGTAGCGATGAGTACACGGGAATTTTCGATCATCGAGCGTTATTTCAAGTCGATATCTAATCTGTCACAACACGAAAACTCGGTCATTATCGGTCCAGGCGACGACTGCGCAGTTCTTCGGGTCCCTGATGATATGGAGCTGTGTGTTTCGACTGACACACTGCTTGAAGGTGTTCATTTCCTGCCGAATTCGCCGGCAACGGTCGTCGCTTCCAGAACCATGGCGGCGAACCTGAGTGACCTGGCTGCAATGGGGGCAACCCCCTATGCTTTTTTGCTTGCGATGACATTTCCCGAAGCCAGGGAAGACTGGCTTGAAGAGTTTTCAACAACCCTGGCAGAAATTATCGAGCAATATCAGGTGCCACTGGTCGGTGGTAATTTATCAAAAGGCCCGCTCAGTTTAACCGTGACGATTATGGGGACCGTGCCAGCAGGCAGTGCCATCAAAAGAAGCGGGGCGTCGGTCGGTGATGATCTCTATGTTACCGGTACGCTCGGTGATGCAGCCCAGGGGCTTGCGCTTTCTCGAAAGGGGGAGGCAGATGGGTATCTCGTAAGTCGGTACCAGTTTCCCGTTGCGAGGATAGCAGCGGGAAGACGACTGCGAGGTCTCGCGAATTCACTGATTGATATATCCGATGGTCTGGTCGCAGAGATTGGCCATCTTGCGGAGACAGATTCATTGGGCGCTGAGATCGCAGCTTGTCAGCTTCCATTATCGAAAGAGCTGGTAAAGAGTGCGGGTGAGGATATTGCAATAAATATGGCGCTTTTCTCCGGGGATGACTATGAGCTATGTTTCACAGCAGACCCGGCAGATTCTGGTGAAATTAAAGCAGTATCAGACTCGATTGACGTGCCCATGACGCGAATTGGTGTGGTAACTGACGGTGGCGAAATAGTCATCAGGGATAGCAAAGGTGAACTCATGGACTTTGGTGACGCCGGTTACGAGCACTTTTAAAGAGAGTGATTAACAATGCCTGACGACTGGAAAATCGTTTTTACAAGACTGGATTACTTCCTCGCCTTTGGGTTGGGAAGTGGGCTCGCACCTGTCGCACCGGGTACTGCAGGCTCTGCTCTGGGGCTTCTCCTCTTCATACCCGCACTTTACGCGCCGTTCCCTGTGCAGGTGATTATAATCGTTATCGGTTTCGTTCTGGGTGTCTGGGTTTCCGATCGCGTCGCCAAACACATGCAAGTCAAAGACCCCGGCGGTATCGTCTGGGATGAATTCGTTGGTATGTGGATTACGCTCCTGTGGTTACCATCCGAAATCTGGTTACTTCCCGCTTTTCTGTTGTTTCGTTTGTTCGATATCTGGAAGCCCTGGCCGGTTCGTGTCGCCGATGAAAAACTAGCGGGTGGGTTTGGCATTATGCTGGATGATGTCTTTGCAGGGTTTTATGCCCTGGTTGCTGTGCAGATACTAAACTTTGGCTTGCAGCAATTTATTAGCTGAGCAATTTATTACCCGGACAATTTATTACAAAAGTAAGGACTTTTAGTCGCCACTTATCAGACGATAGGTATTGATGTGGGTATGGACGAAAGTTACGCCATTGTGTAGTGACCTATATACCAACCGTCGACGAGGTATAGTGGCCTATATACCAACCGTCGACGAGGTATAGTGACTGATATCATAGATATGACACGTAGAATGAAGCTATCTCTGGTTCTGCTCTTGCTGCTTCCTCTTTCATCGCAGGCAATTGAAATCGAAGTACGAGCATTGTTCAGTGGTGCAGCGATGTTGGTGATTGATGGGCAGGATCAACTGCTGAAAACGGGACAGGTTTCCAGGTCAGGTGTTGAGTTAGTTGAGGCGAATCCCAGTGAGGCTATAGTTCGAATAAATGGCCAAACCAGGACGTTGCAGCTAAGCGGTAGAATCTCTTCGACGTTCGAAAAACCAGAGAAAAGCCGGGTTCTTATTAATGTGGCTGAGAACCGTCAATACATCACTACGGGGAGTATCAATGGTCGTTCTGTTCGATATCTTGTAGATACTGGCGCTAATGTTGTTGCTATCAACGCGAATACCGCGAAAACGTTGGGCCTTAATGTCGAAGAAGGCGTCAAGGTGTATGCGTCTACTGCCAGCGAGGACCTCGAGGTTACGAGGGTGATGCTCAAAGAGATGACCGTAGGCGAAATTAAGCGGAACAACGTACAGGCAATCATCATCGATGGAGAGAACCCGAAAGATATCCTTCTTGGTATGTCCTTTCTTCAGCATGTTGATATCAGTGAGAAGGCCGGGTTGATGGTGCTAACGAGTAAACTATGAGTCGTTTTCTATTCCCGGATCAGCTGCTACACTGACCTGCCATTTTTGAACCGGAGGCTTCGTTGCCTGCTACTTTTGTCGCATCTTGCCGCTTACCCACGCCATTTGGGGAGTTCTGGATGCACGGCTTTGAAGATGCGGATACCGGCCAGGAGCACATTGCGCTGGTGCTGGGCGATGTCGCAAATGGGGATGCGGTGCTGTGCCGCGTGCATTCGGAGTGTCTCACGGGGGACTGCCTGTTTAGTATGCGTTGCGATTGCGGGTCACAACTCGAGTTTGCGATGCGCGCCATTTCTGAAAATGGTGCTGGTGTGATTCTATACCTGCGACAGGAAGGTCGTGGTATTGGCCTGATTAACAAGATCCGTGCTTACGAACTGCAGGACAAAGGTGCAGACACTGTAGAGGCGAATG
>JABJED010000511.1 GCA_018665025.1 Gammaproteobacteria bacterium | reverse complement strand
GCCCTAGGGTAATAGCGCTGGGAGGGTTTCATACTTGAAGGGGGCTCTCGCAATTTTCCGTTGGAAAATGCTGCCGCCACTAAAACTGCGGGATCCCTTTTGTGTTTTCGCGAAGCGAAAGCCACAAAATTGGTGGCCGGAGGTGGAATCGAACCACCGACACGGGGATTTTCAATCCCCTGCTCTACCGACTGAGCTATCCGGCCATAATAAGGTTAATGCAGCGGTCCAGGTCTCTCCGCTCACGCTGCTTGATCAAATTGACGTATACAGTGCGTTCACCGCGGTGGTCAAAATGACGACTGCTAAGAAGGGCGTGATTAAAGCGAAAGAGGTCACCGGAGTCAAGTAAAACGCGCTTTTCAGAGGTTTAGTTGGCAGATAGCCAAAGTCGCAACAGATGGCGCTTTTTCTCGCGTTCATCAAAATCAATATATTCCGTTCTCGCGTGTGCAATTACGTGGTTCGAGATGAACTGCATATCCCCAACCTGTAAGTCCATCTCAAGATAGTACTCAGGATTTAGTCCCAGCTCATCATAGAAGCTCAATATTCCGGCTTCTTCTGTGGTCAGGTCGATTCCGTCATGCCGTTCTACCGAGTGGTAGTAGTCGCTGTGGTAAAAGGTCCTTAGTTGTTCGCCGTCGAAACGGCAGGGCGTGATGAAGCTGTACGGTTTTTGGCCTTCTATAAGCTCGCCTCGGCGATCAAGCTTGATAGGTTCAAACAATCGGGGGATCCATTCTGGGTGTCTCTGGTAGAGGGCGTTGAATAGACTCACGGTGCTTACGACCCTGCTCTTGCCGCCTGTCTTAGCGGGTTTTAGACAAAGCAGCCCAACGATATCAGCCGCGTCACAGTGGTAACGAATGTTGCTGTTGGTTCTGTAAAGTCGCACGAAGGGATCGTCGCGGGCTTCGTCGTAGTCTTTCACATGACCGAGCAGTTCATTGTCTGGGTTTTGTGCGCCGGGCGTGCCGAGGTGATGGCCGATCCCCCAATAGGCCAAAGCAATTTCAGCCTCTGACCATTGCCCCACCGGCAGGCCTTTGACGACCTGAACGCCAGTGCCGGTCATGATGGTCTGCCGCCACGCTTCAACTTTCTTACCCAGAGTTGGCAACGGGAACGAGTCGCGGGTTACTTCTTCAAGTGCCAGGCTATCTTGGCTCACCAGAAGGACTGCGTTTTGGATTTCTTCTAAATCGGTTTGATTGAGCTCGTACATCCATGTATCAGGATGCTTTTGCAGTTCGGCGCCTTTCCATGCGGATGGAAGGCTCAACGGCGCAGGCGGGACGCCAATATGTTGGCGATTAAAGTAATGAGCGCCTTGTTCCTGGAAAGACCTGTAAGCCGGTGTGTTCATGGTTTATGTATTTGGTACATATCCTTCTGCTCGATCGACTTCGCTACCTTCCAGAAACAGATCTCTTTGCGTATTCAGATATTTCCGCGCTTCCTTGTCCATCATGTTGAGATGCTTTTCATTGATCAGCATGGTTTGTAGGTCTGACCATTCCTGCCAGGCTTTGTCCGAGACCGTCTCGAAGATCTCTTGACCCCTGGGGCCTGGGAATGGCGGTGCGGCCAGGCCTGGGAGTTCTTCTTTTAGTCTTGTGCAGAGTACTGTGCGCGTCATGTTAATTCTCGATCAATGGGAGAAGCAGTTTATAGGATTATTGGAGCAACGAAAAATAGTCTTCAAATCTTACCGGACCCGGATAGCTGGAAGTTCAGCCAATATTTTGGTGACAGGTTTTGTCAGACCAACTGACTGGGGCGCTGTTACGTTGAACCAGATTTCCGCGCCGGGTTCAGCAATGCGGTTGGTTTCGCGAATAGTGACCCGGATTGGTTCTATATCCAGATGATAGTGGGTAAAAGTGTGCCGGAATTCTGGCAATCGTGTTCGTTCCAGTTCTTCAAGATTTAATGATTGGAGCAGTGAATCAATTGCTTCGACGGATTCGCATTCCGGAAAACTCCACAATCCGCCCCAAAGACCTTTCGATGGGCGTTTTTTTAGCAGCACGTTGCCGTTGAGTGCCACGATCAGCATCACGGTACTTTTCACGGGCATCACTTTCTTTGGTTTCTTGCCCGGGTACTGGTCAATGGTGCCGTTGATCCTGGCGTGACAACTTTTGAAGTAAGGGCATGCTGGGCAATCAGGCGAGGAGCGTGTGCAGACGGTGGCGCCCAGGTCCATGATTGCCTGCGTGTATTCAGCAATGCGATTATTGGGTGTCAGCGATTCTGCTTTGTCCCACAATAGCGTCTGAGTCTGGGTCTTTCCGGGCCATCCTCCGATGGCGAAGTGCCGTGCCAGTACTCTTTTTACGTTGCCATCAAGGATTGCTGCGTGTGTGTCGTGACAAATAGCGACGATAGCGCCGGCGGTGGAGCGGCCGATGCCCGGCAATGTCATCAGCTCATCCACGGTGGCTGGGAACTCACCGTTATGCTCCGCCATTACTTTTTTTGCCGAGATGTGCAGGTTGCGCGCGCGCGCATAGTACCCAAGGCCGGTCCAAAGATGCAGAACCTCGTCTTCGGTAGCCACCGAAAGTTCATCGACCGAAGGAAAACGGTCCAGGAATTTTTTGAAATAAGGGATCACCGTCGCAACCTGGGTCTGCTGCAACATGATCTCGGAAAGCCAGACCCGGTAGGGCGTCTTGTCGGTCTGCCAGGGAAGTGATTTTCGGCCATGTTGATCGAACCAGTCGAGCAATTGTTTGGCGAAGCTGGTCACTTCTTCTTAAACAGGTTTTTGAATAGATCTGCGGTGATGTCCTTGTACTGGTCCGGCAGGTTGTCGTTGATCAGCTCTTCTATTTTTTTACTGCCACGGCGCTGCAGGTCCTGTTTGACGATTTCAGTGACAAGTTGGCTGATTGCGCCACCTTTTCCAAGGCAAAGGTCAGCCGGTGAATCCGAAAATTTTCCCGAACAGATCAGTGGCCAACGGATACCTGATAGCTGATCGCTGACTTTAAATTCCCCTGCCTCAGTTTTGTTTAGCGTGGTGGTGACATCGTAGTTCAATGTTTCCGCCTGTAGGCTGATTCCGCCGAGAGCAGTGATGGAAATGTTTTCCAAAGAGGCGTTGAAAACCTGGCCCGTTTCAATGCCATCTGTGAAGACGTGGTCCCCAGTCATGCTGTCAAAAGGCATGATGTCAGGCCACTGGCTGATGGAAGATGTTTTCCCCGTGATTGAATCAATCGTTGCTGCGACGGATTTGAGCGGACGTACGTCAAGTGTTCCGTCCTTGATGACGAAGGTTGATTTTCCGACCAGCGTTCTCTCCAGTTGGCTCAACATGCTGCCAGCAAATCTGACGTCAGAGTTGGCGGTCAGTGTTCCCGTGATGCCCTCCACCTCAACGAGTTTGGGAATATCAAGTCGATCCAGGGTGAGCTTGAGTTCCGTCGATATTTCACCGGTCAATTGTGTGTTGGCGCTAACAACGATCCTGCCCTTGTAGCCGGATGCATTTGCGATGAGATCAAACACCTTTCGGTCATTTCGCAGCTCTACTTTTGCGTTACGCAGCTCCCCGCTATCAACAATCACTGAGTCTATTCGGATGATGGTTTTAAGGTGTGTGTGCTGTAACAATTCCACGGGGATCAGCTCGCTGTCTATCGGCACATCTGATTTAGTAGCAGTGTTGGTTGCGCCTTTAGTATCAACACCTGGTGAAGCTGACAAATAATCGGTGGTATCCAGCTTGTCTATTCGAAGGTCAGCTGTGATTGCGTTAATGGGCGACAATTCAAGCGTCGCCGTTCCCTTGAACTTTGACTGGTCGAATTCACCTTCGAGTGAGCGCATGTGAATGAGGGTTGGGTCTATCGCAACATCTGCGGTGAACTGCAGGAATTTGACGGAAAGTTCCATGTCGAAATCCCGGGATAGTTGCGTCGGGTCCGCAGTTTGCAGATTGACTACGCCGTCGTACCTGGGTGTAGCACCGCCGAGGTTGATCACACCCGAAGAAGCGATATTGGCCGAACTCACGCGGATATCGTTTTGCGCTAATACAATGGATTCTTGTGAAGGTCGCCATTGCCCTTTACTGGCCAGGTTTATTTCGGGATAGGGTTCGTCGTCAACGACCAGTTTTATGGTTGTAATAAGGTCATCAAAGCCGAACTGATCGTTGGCCGCGTGATACTGTAACTGCCCTGTGGACTCAATCGATGCCTTCAGGTTCTCGAGGTTATCCTGAATTTTCACGATCACGGAAATATCAAATGGCCGGTCCGAAGTGAGTGCGCTGGTGGTGAGCTTTGTCAGCACCACATGGTAGTCCAGGTCGGCTTGTTCATCGATATAGCTGACCTCCAGATTTTCTACCCAGAACCGTTGCAACGTGGATGTCTGGGCGATTTCAGTTGGGTCGGAATCGCCAGGCGACGGCGGTGTATCTGTAGTGGTCAGCTCCCAGTTAGCTTTGCCGCTCGCATCGACCAGCAGTGAAACCCTACCGCCCGTGATGGCTAATTCATTGACGTCGATGATCCGTTGCTGAGTGATGAGCGGCATCAGGTCGATATCAACAGATACCCGGTCCAGTTTGATGAAGGGTGCTTCGCCGGGGGTGCCGAGCTGTATCTGTTCAGCATTGATTGCGATTGGCGGCCAGTATCGCCATGACAGTTCGCCTTTAACGGTGACTTCGTAGCCTGTGGCTGATTCAATGCCTTGTGATATCTGGTTCTTGAAGCGGTCCGGGTTTTCCAGGAGGAAGAAGGTAGCTGCCGCGACAAGTCCCAGTAACAATGAAACGAACGCAAGAAACCTGATCACGGTGCTAGCGTTTGCTGCGGGCGAGGTTTTGGCGGGTATAGTCACAAAGAACGCGCACAATTCCTCGGGTCACTTCCTTGTTTTCAGACATCAGGTCATACAGGGATTCTCCATCGAGCCTGAGCAGAGTGCAGTCCTCAAGCGCCTGTACGGACGCGGCTCTTGGCTCCGGGTCAAGGGCGGCCAGTTCCCCGAATACGGCACGTGTGCCGTGTTCGGCCAGGTCCTTATCGCCCTCAAAGATTCGAACGCGGCCATCTACCACTATATACATGCTGGTGCCTAGATCGCCCTGGGTCATGATGATTTCACCGGCTTCGTATTCCACGGATTCTACAATTGTCGCAAGATCGACCAGCTGTCCCTCGGGAACGGAAGAGAAGATAGGGACGGATTTTAAAATGAGCACTTTCTCTATAGTGAGAAGCATAAATAATACTTGATGAGGTTTGACTGGATACAGAGAGGATTATGCCCGAAGTTGGGTTCAGGTTCTAAGTGAAATTGTCCGGTGGCTTTGGGAATCGCGCGCCGGAAGGCTATCAGCGTGAGGGCGCCGCGAGCGCTAATCCGATATCGGAAGAAGTTCACGCTGCAGCCCT
>JABJED010000510.1 GCA_018665025.1 Gammaproteobacteria bacterium | reverse complement strand
TCTGGATAGCGGCCCATTTGTCTCTGACACGCTGAATGTCGACAGTACAACCAATCGACTTGAAGCGCTGGTTGAGATCTACAGAATGATGCGTCCTGGCGAGCCGCCAACTAAAGAGGCCGCTGAGAACCTGTTCACTAATTTGTTTTTCTCTTCTGAACGTTATGACCTGACTGCAGTTGGTCGAATGAAGTTCAATCGACGCCTTGGCCGCGAAGAAGAAGCCGGCGAAGGTACGCTGTCAAACGATGACATTATCGATGTGATGAAGTGCCTGATAGACATCAGAAATGGTAAAGATACCGTGGATGATATTGATCACCTTGGTAACAGGCGGGTTCGTTCTGTTGGGGAAATGGCAGAAAATGCCTTCCGTCTTGGTTTGATCAGGGTAGAGCGGGCCGTGAAGGAGCGGTTGTCGTTGGCAGAAAGCGAAGGACTGATGCCGCAGGACCTGATTAACGCGAAGCCCGTTGCGGCAGCAGTCAAAGAATACTTCGGCTCTGCGCAGTTGTCGCAGTTTATGGATCAGAATAATCCTCTATCCGAGGTGACGCATAAGCGTCGTGTCTCGGCCCTTGGCCCGGGTGGCCTGACGCGGGAACGCGCAGGTTTTGAGGTTCGTGACGTTCATCCAACCCACTATGGGCGGGTGTGTCCGATTGAGACACCTGAAGGACCGAACATTGGCCTGATCAATTCACTGGCGACTTATGCGCGTACCAATGAGTATGGATTCCTTGAAAGCCCGTATAGGAAGGTTTCTGACGGAAACGTAACGGATGAGATCGAGTACCTGTCAGCCATTGTTGAAAGTGATTACGTTATCGCGCAAGCGAGCGCGACCATGGATGAGAATAGCCGATTGACGGAAGATATGGTGGAAGTACGTCACCTTGGTGAATTTACCAAGATGGCTCGCGAATCTGTCAACTTTATGGATGTATCGCCGCAACAGGTGGTATCAGTTGCTGCGTCCCTGATTCCGTTCCTGGAGCACGATGATGCTAACCGGGCGTTGATGGGTTCCAACATGCAGCGTCAAGCTGTGCCAACACTGCGTAGCGAAAAGCCGCTGGTTGGAACAGGTATGGAGCGAACAGTTGCTAGGGATTCCGGTGTTTGTGTTGTTGCCAGGCGTGGCGGGGTTATCGAAACCGTCGATGCTGGCAGGATTGTCATTCGAGTCAACAACGCTGAAACCGAAAGTGGTGAGGCTGGCGTTGACATTTATAACCTCACGAAATACCAGCGCTCTAACCAGAACACCTGTATTAACCAGAAACCGCTGGTCAAGGAAGGCGACGTAGTTGCTAAACAGGATATCCTTGCCGACGGCCCTTCCATTGATATCGGTGAATTGGCGCTTGGCCAGAATATTCGCATCGCGTTTATGACCTGGAATGGCTATAACTTTGAGGACTCGATCCTAATCTCTGAAAAGGTCGTGAAAGAAGATCGGTTCACTACGATTCACATTCAGGAGCTGACCTGTATTGCTCGTGATACCAAGTTGGGATCTGAGGAAATAACCTGTGATATCCCGAATGTTGGTGAAGGTGCACTGTCCAAGCTCGATGAGTCCGGTATTGTTTACATCGGTGCAGAAGTAGATCCGGGCGACATTCTGGTTGGTAAGGTAACGCCGAAAGGCGAAACCCAGCTGACGCCAGAAGAAAAGCTCTTAAGAGCGATCTTTGGTGAGAAAGCGTCGGATGTGAAAGATACTTCGCTGCGAGTACCCAGCAGCTACACCGGCACCGTGATTGATGTGCAGGTGTTCACTCGTGACGGTCTTCCCAAGGATAAGCGTGCCCTTGATATCGAGCGCGCTGCACTCGACGAAGTTCGCAAGAACATCGACGAAGAATTCCGGATTGTCCAGACCGCAACTTTTGAACGATTGACCGAGTCATTGGCGAACCAGAAAGTTATTGCCGGTCCTGAGTTGAAGAAAGGCGACAAGATAACCCGGGACTACCTGGCAAATCTTGAATCAGAGAGTTTCTTCAAGCTGCGCATGGAGAAGGACAGCCTTAACGATCTGCTAGAGCAGGCAGACTTAAGGCTCAAGGAGCGTCGCAATAATCTGGATGAAAGTTTTGAAGAAAGCAAAGGCAAGCTTGAATCAGGTGACGACCTCGCGCCCGGTGTACTGAAAATCACCAAGGTCTACCTTGCGATTAAGAGGCGAATTCAGCCTGGCGATAAGATGGCAGGGCGTCACGGAAACAAGGGCGTGATCTCAGTTATTAAGCCTGTTGAAGATATGCCGCACGACGAGAACGGAGAGCCGATTGATATCGTGTTGAATCCGCTTGGTGTACCGAAGCGAATGAACGTTGGACAGATTCTTGAGACCCATCTAGGGTGGGCTGCCCACGGTCTTGGTATCAAGATCGGTGAAATGCTGGACGCCCAGCGTCAAGCTGCCGACATCAAGGACTTCCTGGAAAAGATCTACAATCAGAGCGGTCGGATCGAGAATCTTGAGGAGTTTTCAGATGTTGAGATCCTTGAAATGGCAGGTAACCTGCGTAGCGGTGTGCCGATGGCGACGGGTGTCTTTGATGGCGCCAGCGAGGCCGAGATCAAGACGATGCTTGAGCTTGCTGATTTGCCAGCCGACGGCCAGTGCGTGTTGTATGACGGCTGTACTGGTGAGCCGTTTGATCGGCCAGTCACGGTTGGTTACATGTACATGCTTAAGTTGAACCACCTTGTTGACGACAAAATGCATGCGCGATCGACAGGTTCCTATAGCCTCGTAACGCAACAACCGCTAGGTGGTAAAGCCCAGTTTGGCGGTCAGCGATTCGGGGAAATGGAAGTTTGGGCACTTGAAGCCTATGGGGCGGCTTATACGCTTCAGGAAATGCTGACGGTTAAGTCGGATGACGTTCATGGTCGAACCAGGATGTATAAAAACATTGTGGACGGTGATCATAGAATGGAGCCGGGTATGCCTGAATCATTCAACGTGCTGGTGAAAGAGATCCGTTCACTGGGCATCGATATTGAGCTAGAGAACGATTAGCGTCGTTCTCACCCAATATTGACTGACGATATAGAATTGAAATAAAGGTCAGGTTTCGACCTGACGTGGAGAAAAGCCTTGAAAGATTTGCTGAACATACTGAAAGCACAAGGACAGTCAGAAGAGTTTGATTCGCTTCGAATCGGACTCGCTTCGCCTGATTTGATCAGGAGCTGGTCTTATGGCGAAGTTAAAAAGCCTGAAACGATCAACTATCGTACGTTCAAGCCGGAACGTGATGGTCTTTTCTGCGCCAAGATTTTTGGCCCGAACAAGGACTATGAATGTCTTTGCGGTAAGTACAAGCGACTCAAGCATCGTGGTGTTATCTGCGAAAAATGTGGCGTCGAAGTGGCGCTCGCGAAAGTACGTCGTGAGCGTATGGGCCACATTGAGCTCGCAAGTCCTGTCGCGCATAT
Organism: Gammaproteobacteria bacterium; assembly: GCA_018665025.1. Classification (GTDB taxonomy): domain Bacteria; phylum Pseudomonadota; class Gammaproteobacteria; order Pseudomonadales; family Azotimanducaceae; genus UBA9659. Next base: position 3,015 of record JABJED010000510.1, on the reverse strand, counting down.
CTGGTTCCTGAAGTCACTGCCGTCCAGAATTGGACTGCTGATGGATATGACGCTGCGCGATATCGAGCGAGTGTTGTATTTCGAATCATTCGTTGTGATTGACCCGGGTCTGACAACACTGGAAAAACGCCAGCTACTGACTGATGAGCAGTACTACGAGGCGCTTGAAGAATTCGGTGATGAGTTTGACGCCAAGATGGGCGCCGAAGCGATCCAGGGGCTGATGGAAGATATGGACCTGAACGAAGAGGTCCAGACGATTCGTGAAGAGCTTCCACAGACAAACTCTGAAACCAAAATCAAGAAGCTGACCAAACGCCTGAAGTTGATGGAAGCGTTTGATAAATCGGGTAACGAACCTGAATGGATGATCCTCACTGTTCTGCCGGTTCTTCCGCCTGATCTCCGCCCTTTGGTGCCACTTGAAGGTGGACGCTTTGCGACTTCCGACCTGAACGACCTGTACCGCCGGGTTATCAACAGGAACAACCGACTGAAGCGGCTGCTGGACCTTTCCGCACCTGACATTATCGTGCGTAATGAGAAGAGAATGCTGCAGGAAGCTGTAGATGCGCTGCTGGATAATGGACGACGTGGTCGGGCCATTACGGGTACTAACAAGCGCCCACTTAAGTCGCTGGCAGACATGATCAAGGGTAAGCAAGGTCGATTCCGTCAGAATCTGCTTGGTAAGCGAGTCGACTATTCTGGTCGTTCGGTCATTGTTGTTGGGCCAACGCTACGACTCCACCAGTGTGGTCTGCCCAAGAAAATGGCACTTGAGCTGTTCAAGCCGTTCATTTTTGGCAAGCTTGAGGCAAGGGGGCTTGCTACAACGATTAAGGCGGCCAAGAAAATGGTCGAGCGGGAAACGGCTGAAGTCTGGGATATTCTCGCTGATGTTATTCGTGAGCACCCGGTACTTCTGAACCGTGCACCGACACTTCACCGTTTAGGTATTCAGGCGTTTGAGCCTGTGTTGATTGAAGGTAAAGCGATCCAACTTCATCCCTTGGTCTGTACTGCCTACAACGCTGACTTTGATGGCGACCAAATGGCCGTTCACGTTCCGCTGACGATCGAAGCACAGCTGGAAGCGCGCGCGCTCATGATGTCTACGAATAATGTATTGCTACCTGCAGACGGCGAGCCAATTATTGTTCCGTCCCAGGACGTCGTCCTTGGTGTCTACTGGATGACCCGGGAACGCGTTAACGACAAAGGCGAAGGCATGGTCTTTGCGGATATTCATGAAGTTTCACGAGCCTATCGATCTGGTCAGGTCGGTTTGCAGGCTCGGGTCAAGGTGCGAGTTACGCAGAAGCTGTTTAACGAAAATCGCGAACTGATTGAGTCTACTGAAATTATTGATACAACAGTTGGTCGAACGTTGGTTTATGAAATCGTGCCTGACGGGATGCCGTATAGCCACGTAAACAACACTATGAGCAACAAGGATATTTCTCGTCTCATTAACCTTTGTTACCGATCTGTTGGTTTGAAAGAGACCGTTATCTTTGCTGACCAGCTAATGTACCTCGGGTACGAGTATTCAACTCGTTCCGGTGCGTCCATCGGTGTAGATGATTTTGTTATTCCTGATGAAAAAGCCGAAATCATTGCAGAAGCTGAGGCGGAGATCCGGGAAATTGAGTCCCAGTTTGCTTCAGGTCTTGTGACCCAGGGTGAAAAGTACAACAAAGTAATTGATATCTGGACGCGTGCTAACGATATGGTTGGTGCGGCCATGATGGATAACCTGTCCAAAGAAACCGTTAAAAACCGTGAGGGCGAAGAAGAAGAACAGAGTTCTTTCAACAGTGTATGGATGTACGCTGACTCCGGAGCACGGGGCAGCCCCGCACAGATCAGGCAACTTTCTGGTATGCGAGGCCTCATGACCAAGCCGGACGGTTCGATTATTGAGACGCCTATTACTGCAAATTTCCGTGAGGGGCTGAATGTAATGCAGTACTTCATCTCCACCCACGGCGCTCGAAAAGGTCTTGCGGATACAGCGCTTAAAACCGCCAACTCCGGATACCTGACTCGCCGACTTGTTGACGTTGCCCAGGATTTGGTTGTCACAGAAGTTGATTGTGGTACCGACAGAGGCATGCTGATAAGTGCTGTGATTGAGGGCGGTGACGTCGTCGTGGCGCTCGGGCACAGGGTTCTCGGCCGCGTTGTGGCAGAAGATGTCATGACCTCCGACGGCAAAGACGTGCTGTTAACTAGAGGCTCATTTATAGATGAGCAACTTGCAGATGTCATCGAGGACTCCGGTATCGATGAAATGATCGTGCGTAGTCCGATTACCTGTGAAACACGATACGGCATATGTAGTAATTGCTATGGACGTGATCTGGGCCGTGGGCACATTATTAACATTGGTGAGGCCATTGGTGTTATCGCTGCACAGTCAATTGGTGAGCCAGGAACACAGCTCACTATGCGTACGTTCCACATTGGTGGTGCAGCGTCCAGGGCAACGGCGATCGACAACGTTCAGGTGAAACACGCCGGTAGCGTCCACCTTCATAACCTTAAGACGATCACCAAGACCAACGGTGAGTTGGTTGCGGTATCCCGTTCTGGTGAGATTGCAGTAGCTGATGACGAAAGCGGTAGGGAGCGAGAAAGATACAAGCTGCCTTACGGGGCTGTTTTGAAGAAAGGCGAAGGTGAGCACGTTGAATCAGGCGAAATCATTGCAAACTGGGATCCGCACACTCACCCGATTGTCTCTGAAGTTCAGGGTAATGTTGTGTTTGAGGGTATGGAAGAAGGCATCACGATTCGAAGACAGGCCGATGAGTTGACTGGACTGACCAGCATCTCCACTATCGATCCCAAAGATCGACCGAGTGCAGGTAAGGATATCAGGCCGGCAGTACGCTTGGTGGACGACAAGGGTGAAGCATTGAACCTCGCAGGCACAGATGTGCCGGCTCATTACTTTATGGAAGCAAACGCTATCCTTAGCCTGGAAGATGGGGCGCATATCGAGGCGGG
>JABJED010000099.1 GCA_018665025.1 Gammaproteobacteria bacterium | reverse complement strand
GAAAACAAGTCGCTGATCGAGCAGGCCATAACAGTTGAGCTGAATCCTGGGGATGTTCTGTTTTTCCACAGCAGGCTGTTTCATGCCGCGGGTCGAAACCTGTCAGACGAAACCAAATTGTCTGTCGTATTTACCTATCACCAAGCGTCAAACAAACCGATCAAGAACACGCGTTCCGCGCGATTCCCTTCCATCGTTATGTGATTGGCGCTATGTGATTGGTGGTGCCAGCCGGGAGATGACCTCTTCAAGAACGGACTGGCGTGAATGGCCTTTTCGCCACGCAAAGCCAATGTCGCGATAAAACTCTTCGATGGGTAAACGAATCGTGTTGATGTGAGTATTGTTGAGTAATCCAAGGGCCATATCAGGAACCAGGGTCACCCCAAGATCGTTGTCGACCATTTGCAGCAACATTTGTAAGCTGTTAGCGCCGAAGGTGTGGATTTTCTTGTGGTTCTTCAGCCTGCAGCCGGCGAGTGCGTGGTCCCTTAGGCAGTGTCCGTCATCCAGCAGTAACAGGCTTTCGTCAGGCAGCGAGTCGAATTCGAATGAATTGCGATCGACCAGCGCCGTGGATTCATGAAATGCCAGATGAAACCCCTCGCGATAAACCACGCGGGTTTCGACCCGCCCTACATCGTAAGGTAGAGCAAGGAGCGCAAGGTCCAGTTTATTGTCGAGCAGCTCCGCGATCAGGTTAGCTGTTGTATTTTCTCTTATATATAAGTGCAAACCAGGGTTTGCTTTCTGCAGGGCGTAAGCAAAGTTACCCATAACAAATGAGGCGATAGTTGGGATAGCGCCCAATTTGAGCGGTAAGGCCAATGGATCAGTGAAACTTTTCGCTTCAGTAACCAGGTCCTCGACCTGCATAAGCACATAGCGTGCACGATCGGTAATTTTTTCTCCTGCGGTAGTAAATGACACTGAACGGTTAGTTCTTTCAACCAGCGTTATCCCGAGTGAGGTTTCGAGTTCACGGATGCCCGAAGACAGCGTCGACTGGGTGACGTTCAGCGATCTGGCGGCTTTGCCAAAATGCAATTCTTCTCTGAGTGCAACCAGGTACTGGAGCTGTCTGACGGGCGGTAAATGCATAACTTGTTAATGCGCTTAAGTGTCGAGGGATGATAAACCATGAAAACCAAAAGAACTTGGTGCGTACCGCTGGATTCCCGTTATTATTACAAGCTATTTTATAGATAGAAGAAAGCCATGAATGGAGCCGAAAGCCTCATCAGATCATTCACTGCAGCCGGGGTGAATGTTTGTTTTGCGAATCCGGGAACATCCGAAATGCACCTGGTCCAGGCCGTTGATGCCGTTCCAGAGATGCGGGCAGTGCTATCACTGTTCGAAGGCGTCTGCACCGGCGCAGCTGATGGTTATGGGCGCATGACCGGGATGCCGGCAACGACCTTGTTACATTTAGGTCCGGGTCTTGGGAACGGAATCGCTAATCTGCATAACGCCAGGCGTGCATCGACACCGGTTATTAATCTGATCGGGAACCATGCGCTTTATCATATGGACTACGATGCACCGCTAACTTCCGATATTGGTACCCTGGCGAAGAATGTTTCCAGCTGGGTGAAAGGAGACTCGACGGCTTCCAGCCTGGCAACCGATGGGATGCTTGCGCTTCAATTCGCGCTGACCGCCAAGCCGGGTTCCGCCGGGCAGATTTCCACTATGATTATCCCGGCAGATGCCTGCTGGAATGAAGAGGGGGCAGCTGCTTCTTATATAAATGCCCCGGAAAGGCGCAAGGTTGACGACAAGGTCGTCTCAGAAGTAGCGCAGTTGCTGGACAACAGTTCAATGATCCTGATTAATTCGGATGGTTTGTCCATTGAAGCAAGAATTGCCGCTAACCGGATTTCAGAGAAGACAGGTTGCCGGGTATCCATGACACCGTTTCCGTCGCGCGTGGATGGTGGTGCGGGATTGCCCGGATGCGAACGCCTGCCTTATTTTCCCGAACAGGTACTGGCGGCACTAAATGGTGTTGAAAAATTGATCCTGGCTGGTGCCGACTCGCCGGTCAGCTTTTTTGCGTATCCCAATACGCCGAGCGTTCTTGTGCCGAAAAATTGTGCGGTAGTTCGTCTTTCCGAGAGTGAAGAAGACACCACGCAGGCGCTTGAGTCATTAGCAGATTTTCTAGGCGTCTCTGGCGGAGGTTATTCGATAAACCAGCTGGCGGATTTGGAACGGCCAACCGGGGAATTATCAACGCGAACAATCTCCGCCGCGATCGCAGCATTGATCCCGGAAGGTGCGATTATTTGCGGAGATTCCGGTGGTGGCGGCGCCGCATTTGGTCCCTGTCAATCTGCCCGGCCGAACACGTGGCTGAACCTGACCGGGGGTTCAATCGGACAAGGTGGCCCGGTTGCTGTTGGCGCGGCGGTAGCGTGTCCTGACCGGCCCGTTCTTGCATTACTCGGTGATGGTGCTTCGATGTATACCAACCAGTCTTTTTGGACCCAGGCAAGGGAAGGGCTCAATGTCACGACGGTTATTTTTAATAACAGTAAGTACGGCATTCTCGAAACCGAATATCTTAGACTGGGCGTCAATGAGGTTGGGGAGCGAGCAGCGGATCTGTTTGACCTGTCCCGCCCGTCCATCGATTTTGTGCAACTTGGTAACAGTATGGGGGTGCCTGGCCAGGCAGTAGAGACTGCTGAGGAGTTTGTTGCTGCATTGGAACGGTCACTCTCTGAGTCGGGCCCCAGCCTGATTGAGGCGCGTTTGTGAGATGCTTCACAGTGTCGGTAAAGGGTTATTTTTGTAACCCAATACCGAGGAACCGCCGGCCGGTACCCAATGGCTAATTATGGGTTTTTGAGTATAGCCATCTGGAATTATTGACAACGCCCTTAGGCTTATTGACCAGGCTAAACCCATAGAGTCATCCTTCTTCTCCCTGGGTTTTGCTGCGATTACCAACTCAAGACTGGATAAAAGTATTGTTTTGCTGCAGGTTTTGAAGAGTGCGAAGTCAAACCTGAAATCAGCGGCTTTGTCGCCCAGATCATCATTGCTTCTGTTATGATGAAATTAATGGTGATGGAAGGTTAAAACAGGGGGGTCAGGTTGTGCAAATGTCTGTTAAACCTGTAAAATTTCTGTTCGTTAGAGATCGTGACTCGCAGAAACTATCGACATGCTACACGCCAATAGGAGGGCTTTTTTGATTGGTGTTGCCGATCAAGATTACTGCACAAAATTACTAGTGAGGGTTAAGATTTAATGTCCGCAGTCGAAGAAGTAAGCCACCAAGACGGTGCTAACCAAGTTAGCGATGTCGTCGTTCGATTTGCCGGTGATTCCGGTGATGGCATGCAGTTGACCGGGAGTAACTTTACCGAAGCTACCGCAATCTATGGTAACGACCTCGCTACTTTTCCGGATTTCCCCGCAGAAATTCGTGCGCCAGCCGGTGCAACGTTTGGGGTTTCCGCTTTTCAAATTTATTTTGGTTCTGAAGATGTCTCCACCGCAGGTGATGACGTAGACGTTCTTGTTGCAATGAACCCTGCGGCGTTGATCACCAATCTTAAAGATGTTCTTGTCGGCGGCCTGCTGATTATTGATAGTGATGCCTTCACTGATAAAAATTTGGCAAGGGCAGGTTATAGCAGCAATCCGATAGAAGACGGTTCACTGGATGCGTATCGGGTTATCCCAATTGCTGTCACCAAGCAGGTCCTGGAGTCCGTCAAACCGTTTGGCTTGTCGCACAAGTTTGCCGTTCGATGTAAAAATATGTGGACCCTTGGTCTGGTCATGTGGCTATTTGACCGTGATCGTTCGATAACTACAGATAGTCTGAAGCAAAAATTTGCCAACAAACCAGAGATTGCTGACGCCAATATAGCGGCCCTAAATGCAGGACACGCCTATGCAGAAACCGCTGAACTGCCAACAGGTGTCGAGGTCTACAGAGTGCCCCGGGCGGCAGCTGCGCCTGGCTTGTACAGAAACATAACCGGTTCAGAGTCACTTGCTTACGGATTAATCGCAGGCGGACAGCTGGCTGATTTGCCAATTACCTTTGCTTCGTATCCGATCACACCGGCATCAAGCCTGCTGCACACGCTGTCTGGCCAGAAACAATTTAATGTAGTGACATTCCAGGCGGAAGACGAAATCGCAGCGGTATGTGCGGCTATCGGCGCGTCATTTTCTGGCTCACTGGGTATTACTTCAAGCTCAGGGCCCGGGATATCGCTGAAGGCTGAAGCCATTTCACTCGCGAGTGCGACTGAACTGCCACTCATCGTGGTGAATACCCAGCGCGGCGGTCCATCCACAGGCTTGCCGACGAAAACGGAACAGTCAGACCTGAACCAATCATTATTCGGGCGTCATGGTGACAGTATGTTGCCAGTCATCTCTTGTTCCACTTCTGTGGATTGCTTTGATGTAGCCATCGAGGCAGTTCGGATTGCAACCCAGTTCATGACGCCGGTGATTCTGCTCAGTGATGGGTATATGGCAAATGCATCGGAGCCATGGTTGCTCCCCGACATTAACGATTACGAACCTTTTCCGGCAAAGTTCGAAACTAATCCTGAAGGCTTTACGCCCGCGAACCGTGACCCTGAAACGCTCGCCAGAGTCTGGGCGAAGCCAGGTACACCTGGCCTTGAACATCGTATTGGTGGTATTGAGAAGGACTTTGACTCCGGCGATATCTCTTACGACGCAGATAACCACCAGAGAATGACCGATCTGCGAAAGGACAAGATAGAGGGCATAGCAAACTACATCCCAGAACAGGAAGTTTCGCAGGGTAGTCCAAAGGGTAAGCTTGCGGTTGTCGGCTGGGGATCAACCTATGGATCAATTCACCAGGCGGTCAAGCGTTGTCGCCAGGAGGGTCTGGATGTTTCACACATCCATGTCAGGTACATGAACCCACTGCCTAGAAACCTTGGTGAACTGCTTGCCGGCTATGACCAGGTGCTGATGCCTGAGATGAACACGGGACAATTTATAAATATTATTAGAGCCAAGTACCTGATTGATGCGAAACCGCTGAATAAGGTATCAGGGCAGCCTTTTAAGATCAGGGAAGTTGAAACAGCGATTCGTTCGCTACTGGAGTCGTAACATGAATGCACCTGTCCAAAAACTAACGGCCAAAGACTACGCATCGGACCAAGAGGTACGGTGGTGTCCAGGCTGTGGTGATTACGCGATCCTGAAGACTATCCAGAAGCTGATGCCAGAGCTGGACGTTCAGAAAGAGAATCAGGTATTCGTTTCCGGGATCGGTTGCTCGTCACGATTCCCTTATTACATGAACACTTATGGTTTCCACACGATTCATGGCCGTGCGCCTTCATTTGCAACTGGAGTGAAGTTGTCGAACCCGGAACTGGACGTTTGGGTGGTTACCGGTGACGGTGATGGCCTTAGTATCGGCGGCAATCATATGATTCACGTGCTACGTCGAAATGTAGACCTGCAAATACTACTATTTAATAACGAGATCTATGGCCTGACTAAAGGTCAGTATTCCCCAACGTCTAAGGTTGGTACAAAATCACCGTCGACGCCTGATGGTTCAGTCGATATGCCGTTGCGTCCCTGTGTGTTTGCACTCGGTGCTGGCGCAAAGTTTGTCGCACGAACTATTGATACTGAAGCCAAGCACCTGGCTCCTGTTCTTGGTCGTGCACATGATCACAAAGGTGCATCCTTTGTCGAGATTTACCAGAACTGCCCTGTCTACAATGACGGTATTTTCGACCAAATCAAGGATAAGAAAAACGCGGCTGATACAAGGCTCGTGCTAGAGCACGGGAAACCGTTGACCTTTGGTGTAGAAGACAGGAAAGGTCTTCGAATGAATGCCAAGACGCTGCTGCTCGAGATCGTGACCATTGGTGAAGATGGTATGACTATCGATGACGTGGTTGTGCATGATGAAACCAATAAGGTGTTGGCCCAGATGCTGGCTGGTTTGAAGTTACCAGAGTTTCCTGAGCCGATTGGTGTTTTGTACTGCGAATCGACAGCACCCAGCTATACAGATGATGTCTATCAGCAGCGAATCGTTGTTCGCGAGACGAAAGGTCCTGCGGATATTAATGATTTACTTCGCAGTGGGCACACCTGGACCGTTAGCTGATCTATATTCAATGGCGTCGCCTCGACCTGTTGTTGGCGTCATCGTTTATGTTATCAGGCAGTTCCCTGATGAACGTAAAGTACTTTTCCTGAAAAGAAGTGGTGGCCAACACATAGATACCTGGTGGCCCGTGGCAGGTACCCCCGAAGCTGGCGAGGAGCCGCTGCAAACTGCAGTTCGTGAACTTGGCGAGGAAACAGGATTGAGGCCGTGTCGCCTGTTTTCCTTCGGCATGGAGATTCCACATGCTGATTCGAACAAGGCATTGGTTACCTTCGTAGCGTTTGTTGATCGAACTACCCCGGTTACACTGAACTACGAGCATAGTGATTACCGATGGATGACTGGTGCTGAAGCTATTAACCAGGTACCGGATCATTCGAAGTTGTATCTTGACTATTTTCGCGAACGTTTCATTGTTGTACCTCCTGCTCCAGATTTGGAGATTGAGCTGCGTGAACCTGATAACGACTGACGCGATTATGGTCTATCAATCATGAAGCTGGTAACTTAAGCGCCTTTTGTAAACACGCGGGTTTGAATATGGCGTCGCCCCAAAGAAATTAATAAGTAGGAACTGAAATGGCTGAGTTTGATCCAGAAGAGAATATAGGCACGATCGCTGTACAGGAGCGGCATCAGTTTGATATCGGCAGGCTGCAAGAATTCATGGAGGCGAACGTAGACGGTTTTTCCGGCAAGTTAACCGCAGAAGAGTTTGCCGGCGGTCAGTCCAATCCGACTTACCTGTTGTCTGCAGGTGAAGAGCAGTACGTGATGCGCCGCAAGCCACCGGGGGAACTGCTGAAGTCTGCGCACGCTGTCGATCGCGAGTTCAAAGTGATGTCCGCTCTACAGAACACCAATGTGCCAACGGCTAAAACCTACGCGCTTTGTACTGATGATGACGTGATTGGTACCTGGTTCTATATCATGGAATATCTTGATGGTCGGGTCATCTGGGATAGTACCGCCGGACCTTATACGCCGCAGGAACGTGGCGAGATATGGGATGCCGCCAATGACGCGCTGGCTAAACTTCACTGCGTTGATTTCGAAGCCGTAGGGCTTTCCGATTTCGGGAAGCACAACTCCTATATAGAACGGCAGTTGTCCCGCTGGACCAGCCAGTATGAATATACGAAGACCGAAGAGAATCCTTTCATGGATAATCTCATCGAGTACCTGCCAAAAAACGTCCCGCAGGAAAATAGCTGCACCATCGTTCACGGCGACCCCAAGATCGACAACATGATGATGCACAAAGAGCGAAACGAAGTGATAGGCATCCTTGACTGGGAGCTGAGTACGCTTGGCAATCCGCTCAGTGATTTCGCCTACCTGTGTATGCGATATCGGGATTCATTAAGTGGCGTTGACTTGAAGGCCCTGGGCATTCCCAGCGAACAAGAATACATCGAAGCTTATTGTCGAAGAACTGGTCGTTCCGGCATTGATAACTGGGATTATTACCTGGCGTTCAACATGTTTCGCCTGGCGGCTATTCTGCAGGGTATCGCCAAGCGGGTCCGGGACGGCACCGCCGCGAGCCGCAGTGCCGAAGAAGCCGGGTCAGGCGCCTATGACCTCGCCAAGCTGGCGTGGGCGCAGATCGACAAGAGCGTTGATCTGTCCTGACAGATTAGGCCACTCTCTACGGGGAAGTTAAAGTGAGTGAAACGGGTGGTTAAAAATCATTGATCCCATTACTGACGTATAAGAAACGGAATGATAATGAGTAAGGTGCCGAGCCCAACCAGTGCATACACTTCAGTGACCACGTAGGGGCAAACCACCAGCATCACACCGCAAGCCATCGGCACTATTTTTTTTTGCTTCCGGCCGTAAACAGCCATGGCTATACCAATGGTTCCGAACAGGAATCCCCAGAGCAGGGTGGCTTCGTCCATGCGGAAACTAACTCAAACGCTGATCATTGATGTGGGTCTCCCCGGCCTTAAGTTGGCTCGGCGACAAACACTGGAATTTTCCGAGTCGTCTTTGCCTCGTACTCACCATAGGCTGGGAATACTTCAACACAAATTTTCCATAATCGCGCTCTTTCTTCTTCGTCTGTTACTTCCCTACTCGTCATTGCGGTAACCTCGGTTTCATCGCGAATTTCTACGCTTGGGTTTGCACGAAGGTTGTAAACCCAGACCGGGTTCTTGGGTTGACCGCCCATTGAACCGACCAATACGTAGTCTTTGTCGACCTTGACGCGCATCAGCGGTATTTTTCGAATAGCGCCGGTCTGGTTGCCGGTGTGTGTGACGACGATGCACGGCATGCCCGTATCAAGCAACGTTGTGCCCTTTGTTCCGCCGCTCGCTTCGTACTCTTCAACCTGCTTGCGGACCCAGTCCAGAGTGGGCGGAATGTAATCAGCCATGACTTCACCTTATCGATTAATTGAAAAACAAGAGCATGCCGGTTTTCTATGGTTGTTGCCAATGAAAGCCAGGCATGTCGCGGATAAAGTTATAGAGCGAGCTGGAGCATGTGCCTGCCCTGTGCCTGATGAAACCACACCAGGTTGCTACAACCCCACCAAATCGTCATCCAGCTGAACCCCGAAGGAGTTCAGTGCACCGGCCAGCATTCTGTATTGCCCGCAGGTAAATACCATATCCATGATCTGTTGGGTGCTGTAGTGTTTTTCCAATCCCATCCATGTGTCGTCGGTTATAAACACGTCTGCGTGTAACTCGTCGGCAGCCTTAAGTATCAGCTTCTCTGATTCATTCCAGCAACTGGCAGAGTCACCGATCTTGATGCCCTCAAGTTCTTCATCGGAGAGTCCTGCTGCTTTACCTATGACCACATGCTGACCCCATTCATACCCTGATTTTGATAGAAAGCCTGCCCTAAGAATGGCGATTTCCCGGTCTCGCGGTAACAGGGTGGATTTTGCGAGAATGTGATTGCCAAACACGAGCCATCGTTTAGCGAGTTTTTCATGGTGTGCAAGCGTGCGGAAAATGTTTTGTACATTGCCTCGCATTTTCTGTCCGCCCAGTGCGGCGTTTTGTTCTTCGTTCCAGTCGTCTTCATGGATGGCAGGTATACGGGGTTCAGATAGCCTCATGCGGTTCACTCGTTGTAATTGGTACATTGACTATAGGAGAAAAACCGCTGGCCTGCCATGAGGTGCCTGCTATCATTTCGCCAGTCTATCCAGAGAGTACACCATGAGCGGAATCGTCCTACACCAATACGCAGAATCACCTTTCTCCGAAAAAGTACGTTCAATCCTTGGGTATAAGGGAGTGAGCTATCAATCCGTGGAAATACCGATGATTATGCCCAGGCCCGATACAATGCCACTTACCGGTGGCTACCGGAAAACCCCGGTCATGCAGATTGGCGCCGATGTCTATTGCGATACAGCAATCATTTGCAGGGTGATAGATGAAATTTATCCGGAAAATACAATCTACCCGGAAGAGCATCTAGGGATGATCAATACCGTTGCCCACTGGACGGATACGTTTCTCTTCAAGGTATGCGTAGCGATCGCATTTCAACCGAAGGCCGCGGCGACTAATCCGCTGTTCCAGGATGAAAGCGCAATGTCGGCATTCATGGCAGACAGGGCAGAGTTTTCGAAAGGTTCCAGTGAATTGGGAATGCCATTTGAGACCGCGGAACCACATTTTATAGGCCACCTTAACCAACTGGATCAACAGCTGTCCGTCGGCGGACCTTTCCTGTTTGGTGATAAACCCAGCATTGCAGACTTTTCTACCTATCATAATGTGTGGTTTATCTATACGCGGGAGGCTCTGCGGGATTACTTTTCGCCGTTTGAACACCTGATGGCATGGTATGAAAAAATGCTGTCCTTTGGCCATGGCAATGTCGAAATGATCGCTGGCTCAGAGGCACTCGCCCAGGCGAGTGCCTCTTTGCCAGAAGAAATAATGGACGCAGCTTTTCTGGATAATTTCCAGGCCGGGCAGTTAGTGTCTGTGATGCCAATCGACTACGGCTTCCAGCCAGTCATTGGTGAGCTACTGGCAGCGGGTATGGATGAGATAGCAGTTGCCCGAAATGACGATCAGGTCGGGCGGATAGTGGTGCATTTCCCCAGAACGGGATTTCAGGTTGTCGAATAAAGCCTGTCTAATAGAAGTTATGCAATCGGCGGCAGGCTGGTCTCCGCGAGTTTTACCCACCAGGTGGCGCCGATTGGCAGGATCTCGTCGTTAAAGTCGTAACCGGGGTTGTGTACCATGCATGACCCTTCGCCATCGCCGTTGCCAATCCAAATATACGCACCGGGTTTCTCCTGCAGCATATAGGCAAAATCCTCGGAACCCATTGCTGATTTAGGATTCAGGTTCACACGGTCAGCGCCGACCAGTTCCGCGGCAACACTACCGGCCATGTGTGCTTCTATTTCTGAATTGACCGTCGGCGGGTAACGCCGTTCGTACCTGAACTCGCAGCTCGCGCCATAGGCACGGCAGATTTCGGTTGCTACCTGTTTCATCTGTGCTTCCAGTTGCGCCTGTACTCTTGGGGAGAAACAGCGGGTACATCCGCTGATAGACACTTCATTGGGAATGACATTGTAGGCATCACCGGCGTGGAACTGGGTGACCGAAAGAACAACCGGGTCCTGCGGGTCGATGGATCTGCTGACAATGGACTGGTAGGCCTCGACGATTTTTGTTCCGACAACCATCGGGTCAATGGTGAGGTGAGGCATCGCGGCATGGCCACCTTTGCCAGTGACCACCAGTTCAAAAATATCAAAAGCGGCCATCATCGGGCCAGGTTTTACCGCAAAGGTGCCGACGGGCATGCCTGGGATATTGTGCATCCCGTAAACCGCTTCCATCGGATATCGGTCGAACAGACCTTCCTCGACCATGACGCGGCCACCACCTTCGTTCTCTTCAGCGGGCTGGAAAATAAAGTAAACCGTTCCTTCAAATTCACCATGTTCTGCCAGATATTTAGCGGCGCCCAGTAACATAGTGGTGTGCCCGTCATGACCGCAGGCATGCATCTTGCCGGCATGAGTAGACTTGTGCGCAAACTCGTTTGCTTCCTGGATGCGCAGGGCGTCCAGGTCAGCGCGAAGACCAATGGCCCTGTTGCCTCGGCCCTTTGTCAGCGTGCCGACAACACCCGTACCGGCAATACCGGTTTCAATCTCAAGGCCAAACTCACGGAGTTTGTCAGCCACGAGTTGTGCGGTTCTGTGTTCTTCAAATGCGATTTCGGGATGCGCATGTATATCGCGTCGCCACGTGGCCATTATGTCTTTGTCAGCGGCTAGCTGGGGGATAATATTCATAAAATTGATTCCGTCTGTCGCAGGATGAGCTGTGCAAGAGTTTCTACGTGGCCGTCCTGGATGTTGTGCTGTTCCAGGGTCCGGTAAAGCTCGAGTATATACTCTTTATTACTGCCGCTGGGACCGATCGAGAAACTGATCTGTCTTGCGATATCCTCGACGGGTGACTCACCAAGATAGTTAGGGTTGTGTGGGTGCGCTATGTACGTGATCCCCGCGATTGTTCGGCCGCTACTTAGGGTGAGAGACAGCTCGGTCCTGTCGTATCCGCCTTTCTCCCGGTAGTCCAGGTCTTCCAGGATGTTGGTTGCTTCGCAAGCGGGTAATCGATACGCAGTACCCCAGCAGTATTCGCTTGCAGATTCAATCAGGGTAACGACACGGCCCGGAAACTCCGGTGTACCGCGATGGTCTGTTGATCCCTGCCAGAATCGCCTGGTCCAGCCCTTGACATGACAGAGTTCACTGGTTTCAAAGTTGAATCCGGTCTTCCACATGATAGAGCCGTAACCATAGAGCCAGGTCTCGTTTGCCATCTAAGAGGCTTGCGCGTGGGTTTTGTTGATGGCGTGAATGTAGTTCACGACATCAAGGATGCCGTCTTCCTTGTTATCGCCACAGATAAAGCGGGCAACTTTTTGCAGATCTTCGTGACCATTGCCCATGGCAACTCCGTGGCCAGCGGCTGTTACCATGGCCATATCATTGAGTTGATCGCCCACGGTACAGGTTTGTTCAGCTTCTATGCCCAGGTGTTCGTGTAATTTGGTCAGTCCGTGCCACTTATCTATGTGCTTCGGTGAGATCTCACAATAAAAATGCCCTGAATCCAGAAGGGGTAGGATAATCGTGTTGTAGATGCCCGGGAATCGACTGGCGATTTCTCTGGCGAGCTCGTTCAGAGCTGACTCTCTGTCGAATGCGCCAGACACAAGATACGCAGGTTCGGAAGCCAGCAGGTCAGCTTTTTCTGCCCACTCGGAATTGTTGTTGAAATGAGCATGCGTCGCATCGTTCCAATTGCTGCCGGTATCAATGATGAAATCAGCACCACCGAGTTCGTGTGCGTCCCGCTGAGCAAATAACGTCAAATCGAGCTCCCGCGCGAGTTCAGTCAAGGGCGTGACATCGTAGTTTTCCGCGTGCAAAGTAGATTGTTCAGGTCCCTTCACGAGGGCACCACCGTTACATACGGCGTACACGTCAAAACCCAGGCTTTGGATCACAAGGCGGGTGGTTCGATATCTTCGTCCTGTGGCGATAACCACTTCAACCCCGTTAGAATGCAGATCTTCCAGAGCATCGCGGGTTGCAGGTAATATCTGGTGATTCTCGATGGCAAGTGTGCCGTCAAGGTCTAAAGCGATCATTTTGATCAAGCGATAACTCCAGGTTAATGCTAGCTGCCTAAACGATACCGTAACTTGATCACGAAGACATCGACCGCTCGATTAGTCCAGCTGTCATGAAACAGGTCACCAAAACTCTCTTCTGGACTATTTGGTAGATTAGATCCTCGGGTGTAGACGACAAAAAGATCAGACAGCGGGGCGATCTCCCAGCGATAACGTGCCTGGAATACCAGCCGACTGATTGAAAAATCTCGGGTGTCGGTAACAGGGGCTGTGTCAGGTGCCAGCGAGCCATCACCTGCTGGGACTTGCCATCGATCGCGCTCGAATGCTTTTATACCTACCCACTGCGCGGTGATCCTGAACTGCTGTTTTGCGGTCAGAAAATAGTCTAGCTCCAGTTCTGGTTGCCAGAACTCGGCTTCGTAGGTCGTGAAGTCTCGGCCGCTTTGATGGAGCAGCCAATCGGTCCTATTGATGTACTTAAGTTCGAACAGTGCGGAGAATCGATCACTGGGTCGCCAGGAGATTTCGTATTTCCAGACATGCTCCTGGCCTCCTATGTCTTCTTCAGTGAAGAAGGCTGCAAAGCCGTGACTTACCTTTTTAGCACTGTCTGTTGAATAGAATCCACCGGCTTGCCAGCGGGGGTCGAACTTGAAATCACCGTTCCCGGCGCTGCTGGTGTCATCCCAGCGCGCAGGGAAGTAGTTCAGTTCGGCAAACAAGGAATGATTGCTATGGAACTGATACTTACGGTTCGCAAAGACGCCACTGCGAACGACTCGACCGTCTGTGTTGTACTCCTGGTTTAAATATAGCGAAAATTCGCGACTCTTGTAATGTTCTAGGTCTGATTCGATGATTTCCAGCTTATATCGTGTGGAAATGGCATCGTTTCTGCGCAGGAAGCCGAAGTCATTAATATCGAGGTCTTCGTCAAAGTAGTCGAGTCCAATACTGTGTTTTAAACCCTGGCGCGGGGTATAGCTGACGTCGATGAAAGCGCCGCTACCACTGACATCATCAACCTTGCTGTATAAAGTCTGCCCATCGATATTCCATTTGCCGTCTTCTGAGAGGTAATGGCCGTCGATGCCATGGACTACGGCATCTTCCTGGGGGTGTGAGACTAATGTCGTGATCCAGCCCAATCCTTTTCGTGAGTTCCCGGTGGTGGATTCATAAAGGAATCGTGCTGCGCCAAAATCGCGACCTTTCTGGAGCAGGTCAACCTCCAGGTCGTTGATGGTGCCTTCAACCTTGGTGTCATCTTCAACAGCGGCGAGCACGCCGTAACGCCAGTTGCCCTGTTGCCCGGTAATCTTTGCTGCACCCTGAAGTTCGGTTGGCTGGTTGTCTTCGAGTTGGGTCAGTTCAAGGTTATCAATACCCAGCCCTTTCGGCGGGCTGCCGATTCGGCGAGTGTTGACAAGAATGGTGGGTGTGCCCCTGCCGTTTGATCTCCCCCGGGGTGTTGTCCTGAAAATCTCCTGGCCCTCAAGAAAGAACGGACGCTTCTCAGGAAAGAAGGTCTCAAATGATGTCAGATTGACGACAACATCATCAGATTCTACGTTGCCGAAATCGGGATTCACGGTAGCGGTCAACTGCGTATTCGATGAAGGTCGCCAGAAAACATCAAACCCTGTTTTGTAGTCATCTTCCGAGTCGATCACGTTGTACCCCGTGGCGGCATACGGGTAGAATGTGAACTGCTTTTTCGGTGTGATGTTGTCGATTTCGAGCGGCTGAAGGGCGCTCATATACCTGCTGCCAGATTGAGGTAGGGCAGGCCATCCCCATCGCTCAGCCAGATGAGATACGGATCGTGCGATAGAGAAACCGATTCGGCGTGATTCGCCTGCCTGTTCGGGCATCGTGATCATGGACCAGGGTAGGAAGTATTCTGCTACCCAGCCACCCTCGACTTCGGAAGATGCGCCCCGCCATGCGCCGTCCCATTCACGACTAAACTGCCGCTCGGGCAGAACAGTACCGTCGGAGAGTGAATCGCCGAGGCTGATGGCGAACCAGTAGGCATAAAGGCCTTCACCCGAGGGATCTACGGTAACGGAAACACTGTCTCGGCTGATAAATCGATCGCGTGAAGTGAGCCGCGCTATCAATGTATCGTTCGGTTGCTCACTAAACACGCCGATGTAAAGACCGCGCTTAGTGTAGAAGAATTTTGTGTGGGTGGGGTAGGTCGGTTCTGCCAGGGTTTCTGGCTGCAGGGTCACTGTCTGTGAGTGTGCGGGCAGATCATTCCAGACGGCTTCATCGAGTTTTCCGTCAATCGTGATGCCTGGATTGTCATCAACCCTGTCCAGTTCGATGACCGGCAAGGTGTTGTATTCCACTGCTCCCTGAACCTCGCCGGCAAGGCAAAGCGGAAGTAATATAATGCAAATTATTGGGGCGAACAAACGCCGGGGATCGAACAAAACAGGTACCTTAAAGTTTGGTCTGATGATGAGTGGTCTGGCGGGCCTTGTGTGCTGGCGTTTTCCGCGACTAGATTTGCTATTGATTAGGCACAGTCGCCAATTTATTGTTTGCAGGTTGTTGAAAATTAACCTTTGACGCTCATTATAAAGCGTGCGCATTCTACTGAAATTTAGAAGGTTTATCTATCAATGTTCGGGATATACCACGCCGGGGGCTAGCTGTACTGGATGCGTTGGCGCGTCGTGAGGTTTATGAAGGTATGAGCCACGCGGATGCCGTGGTATCTTTTTCACGTATACATCGTCGCAAAAGCCCGCTGGTTCGTGATATACAGACATTTATTAGTTCGGCAATACAGCCAGATCAAATTCACTGAAATATAAGGGGTATTACATCGTGCCAGTATCTGAATCTACAACAGACGAGCTACTCGTCGAAAATAAGGGTCGAGTTGTTGTCATCACGCTCAATCGACCAGAGCGAATGAATGCCATCAGCAGGGATATGCTCGACCAGCTGTCCGCTAAAGTGACCGAAGCGAATAAAGATCCCGACGTGCGCTGTATCGTGCTGACGGGTAATGGGCGCGGTTTTTGTGCTGGCCTGGACCTGGTTGATGTTGCTGGCGGTGGCATCGGTTCTGGAGGTTCTGGTTCAGGTAGCAACCGGCCAAAACAGTTATTTGATTTGCGTGATGCGCCCATCAATGTGATGTGGAATATCGACACACCCATGGTCTGTGCACTTAATGGTGCGGCGGCAGGATACGGCATGGATCTGGCGCTGCTCTGCGACATTCGGGTTGCTGCTGAATCCTCCAAAATGGCAGCGGTCACTGCCAAACGTAATGTTGTGCCCGAGTCCGGTGGTACCTGGTTATTGCCAAGACTGATTGGCTGGGCAAAGGCCGCGGAACTTTACTACCGGGGCAGAGTGGTTGGCGCGCAAGAGTGTCTTGAGATAGGACTGGTGAATACTATCGTCCCGGATGACAAATGTCTTGAAACAGCAATGGAGTGGGCGCAGGAAATTGCCGACAACGCTCCGATGGCCGTGCAAACCACCAAACGCATGATGCGTATGGGGTTGGAGCAGTCATATGATACCTCTGTTGATCACCTGATGGTTCATCTGACCGGTATGTTCCAGAGCGAAGACTTCAAGGAAGGTGTTCAATCATTCCTCGAGAAGCGTAAGCCTGAATTTACTGGCAGATAGAGCCTGATCATTGGAGGGCTCAATGATTAGCGTCCTCTGGTGCGCCGTTCAAGGCCAGGGTGTACATGATACCAGCGCGCTCGCGACAGACGTCGTAGGCGCTGCTGGCCTAGATCCCTGTCATCGAAGGTTTCATTGCATAAACATTGGTAATGTAGGTTCCTGCTTTGGCTTTACTGATTACATTTATAACATGGGCGGCTATAACAGCGGTGACTGTTGCGCAGAGATGGGCGTGCACTTAGGTGATTACAAAGCGTCCAGATATGGTCTCAAAAAACTGCCGAGTTTAGCTAATGTCAGCGGCTTGGTAAGAACATCATTAAATCCGATGTCGCTGTACTCTTTTAATTTGGCCGTTTCCGCATTTGCCGT
>JABJED010000509.1 GCA_018665025.1 Gammaproteobacteria bacterium | reverse complement strand
TGGCCAGGGTGCTTCCGGGTTAACAAAGTCTGGCGTTACAGGAGAAACACCACCCCAATCATTAATGCCAGCATCAACGATCTGCTCAAAGATGCCAGGACTAAGGTTCGGTGGTGCCTGGATATTCATCCCTGCCCCAAAAATGATTCGTGCCAGCGAAATAGTCCAGAGCAGCTCATTCATGTCTGGCTCTGGCGCATTTACCATCAGTGTTTCGGCCTTGGCCCGAAAATTTTGAATAATGATTTCCTGGATATGGCCATGGGGCTCGTTCGCATCACGTAGTGCCAGCAGTGATTCAATTCGCTCAAAGCGAGTTTCGCCAATACCAATCAGGATCCCTGAGGTGAAAGGTACTTTTGCTTCACCCGCCAATCTCAGTGTCTCAAGACGCCTTGCCGGCACCTTGTCGGGAGACCCGTAATGAGGCATTCCTTTTTCAGTTAGTCGGTCCGACGCACTCTCAAGCATGATACCCATAGAGATGGACACCTTGCGCATCTCTGCCAATTCATCGGCGGCCATCAGCCCCGGGTTAAGGTGCGGGAAAAGACCGGTTTCATCGAGGACCATTTGCGCCATATCGCGAAGATAGGAAAGCGTCGAATCCTGCTTCAGCTCTTTAAGCCCGTCCCTAGCCGCTTTGTAACGCAACTCGGGTTTGTCGCCCAGAGTGAATAACGCTTCTTTACAACCGGCCCTCGCTCCATCCTGCGCAATTTTGAGTACTTCATCAGGTGTCAGGTAGGGTGCTTTTAGTTTTCTTGGCACCTGGGCAAATGTGCAGTAGTGACAAACATCCCGACAAAGGTGCGTCAGTGGAATAAATACCTTGCGGGAATACGACACCGTGTTCTGGTGACCGACATCGCGGATGGCACCTGCAACCGACATCAGGGAACGTGTGTCATCAAAGCCGGCCAGGCTCAGGACTTCTTCATCATCTAGCCGTCGACTCGATGATTCCACCAGTAGTTTTTCGTTTCCTTGCGTCATCTTCAATCCGTATTGTTCAAACTGATTTGTTCAACCTGTTTTGTTCAACCTGTTTTGTTCAACCTATGTCGGCCAACTCTTCTTCGAGCCGCTGTTTAATACCAATTTCCTCAAGAAATCGAACGGTACTATAAACGGTACTATAAACGGTTCTTCCGCCCCGACCCTGTGTACTACGCTCAACTTCGGCCATCAATTCGCTAATATCTGATGGTGTATCTATATCCAGGCCAATGCCTGGTAGTTTTGCAACCTGCGGATCTATGCCACGATCCCTTGCCAGATCCAGATGTTTCCTGAAGCTGTCAATACCAAAGCCGAACGACATGCAGTCCGGCGGGCTACAAGCAACGCAATTCGACCCACCGAGGTCCGATGCAGGGACGATCATAAATTCGGGTTGATCCGACAGCCCAAATCCTTCCAATACAACTTCCAACTCTTCTGGCGTTACCAGCGGAACATCACCTGGCAAAAACAACATGCAACCTACGCCCTCGGCGGCGAGTTGTTTACCCGTCTCTGTCACGGCTTCGATCAAACCCGGCGTCTCTGGTTCCGGGCGAATTTCTGCGCCAAAACCTCTTGCCAGTGCCGCGACCGCCTGATCATCAGTGACAACCACAATATCATCTATGTAGGTACAGGCTTCAACCGCCGTCAGGACATCCCCAACCATTGCCTGGAACAATCGCTTTCGTTCATCCGTGTTCAACAAACCGGATAAACGTTGTTTCGCGTCTTCCAGTTGTTTAATCGGGATAACGGCGCTTGTCGTCATGGTCAGGCTTCCAGGGTTGATACGAACGCCAGGGTCTGTTTTGCGAGTTCAGTTTTATCATGCAACGTTAACATGACTGACTTTGTCACGATAGTTGCCAGGCCAAGCGCATTAACCTCTTTCTCTAGCGCCGAATCGGCAGTATCGAGTACAAACCCCTTCACCAGACCTCCATATTGCTCGACATAATGCTGGGCCACACCCAGGGCAGTCTGGGGCATACCCAACTCGCTCATCATCTTCGCTGCAGGACCCTTGATCGCTTCGCCACCAACTATGTTGGAAATCACAACCACCGGCACCCTCGCCGCTTGCAACTGAGCCACCACGCCGGGAATCTCAAGAATGGGTGCCACAGAAACAAATGGATTGGAAGGACAGATGATGACCGCTGAGAGCGGACTTGCCAGCGCAGCAGAAAACCCTGCACTCGGGAGAGCCTTATCGATACCAGAGAATTCAAACCCGGTTACCTCTGGTTGACACCTGTCACGCACAAAATAGTGCTGAAATGATAGCGTACGCTGGTCTCTGCAATGCACTTGGGTCCGAACTCGCTCATCGGTCATGGGTACAATACGATGAGCAATATTCATTTTCTCACTCAGTTGCTCTATGACCTCAGAAAGAGAAGCACCAGCACCAAGCAATTGCGTTCTCAAGATATGCGTTGCCATGTCTCGATCACCAAGACTAAACCAGTCCTCACCGCCAAGACGTTTTAACGCCGCCAGGAAATTCCAGCTCTCTTCCGCCTGGCCCCAGCCGAGCTCCTTGTTGTTCCAGTCCGCTAGTGTATAAAGCACCGTATCTATATCTGGGCAGATATTCAGGCCGAGATGCTCAAAGTCATCTCCCGTATTCGCAACAACCGTCATCTGATCGGGCGCAAGGACCCCCGACAAGCCGAGAACTAGCTTGGCGCCGCCAACACCGCCGGACAGAGCCAGGTAATGATTAGAGTGAGGGATGTCCATTAGGTCCGCCTAGCGGAACATATCCATTTCTTTTGGCCGTATCAGGGGCTGCACGCCCTTTCGATGTGCCTCTTGCGGCTCCCTGGGTTTGTAACCCCGCACAATGACCACTGGCGTCTTTTCAGTAGTCTGCCCCATCACGAGTGACGCACCGGCTGCCATTTCGTCTGCAGCGGCCACCTGAGTGACCAGCAATTCACGACCGAAAATGTCATGCCCACCGATATAGTCCTCAAGCGCGGTAAATCCAGCTACGCCTATCGCCAGCCCCAGGGTGCCCATTCGCCAAGCCCTGCCAAGAGAGTCATTGATAATGATGCCTACTTCAAGGTTGTGACGTTCACGAATGGTGGTGTGAAGCCGCTGTGCACTGGCGTCAGAATCAATGGGTAATAGCAGACAGAGGTCGTCGGGATCGCCATCGCCTAATCGGATATTGGACTGGTCAATGCCGGCGTTGGCCTGCACGAATCCACTTCTCTGCTCCACGATGAGTACGCCAGGTCGCTGCCTGACTATCTCGTTGGATTCGTCGAGTATCGCCTGAACCTTTCGCGGGTCTTTGTCTACTTCTTCACCCAGACGTATCGCTTCTTCAGTTGGCGTCACTGTCCGCAGATCAAGGTACCGGTCTTCTGCTTTGGAAATGATTTTTTGGGCGATGACGATGACATCATCCGCAAGGAGTTGTTCACCCGCCGCAGCCAATGCTTCATCAATTAGCGCCACAAGATCATCCCCCGGCTCGACCATGGGAATACCTTCCACACCGATAAAAGTAAGTTTCATTATTTGGTCGGTTCACCGGTAATCACAATGCCGCTACCTTCGACACCGTGATGACGGTTAATCGTAATCAGGATAGAAGTCAGCGCTTCAGCCGCGACAGCATTTACCAGAGGTCCTGCGTGCCAGCCCTTCAGGCCAACTGCTTCAACCAGTTTGATGACCGTTTCTCTGGCCACTTTTTTGTTGCCCGACACAAGGACATCGCAGGCGATCGCATGATCTTCCTGCAAATGCATCGCGCCCACATTCTGGAAGGCGGAAACGACAAAAATTTCCTCACCCAGGAAGTTCTGCGCCTGCACAGCAGCACAGCCGGACTCAGGTAGTTGCACTGTACCCACTTTCGGTGGCACTAATGGAACCGTGACGTCGATCAAAATTTTCCCCACCAGACCAGGTTTTACTGTCTCGAGTGTACTGAGCTGATGCTCAAATGGCACAGTAAGTACCACCAGGTCCGCTGCTGCGGCAGCTTCCAGGTTCTCATGACCGGTAACGTTCAAGTCAGGAAATTCATCGAGCAGGGCCTTCGCTGCGGCCTCACCCTTCTCAATGGTGCGCGATCCAATCATTATTTTATATCCAGCTCTTGACCACTGGCGCGCAAGCCCACCACCCAGGTCTCCTGTTCCACCCAGGATTGCTATGGATTCCACCGACTCTGACATATAGATTCTCAAAAATTCAAAAGGGGGTGATTATTCCTTAATCACCAGAGGCAAACAATGGCGTAGCCTCCAGCAAGGGTATCGCAAAATGCAGGGGAATCAGCCGGCGTTATAAGATGTACGCTTGTCAGGCCCCTCCAGGTTATCGCAAGCAGGGCTCAGGGCTGTTTATGGTCGTCCAATTAACAGCCAGGCTCTGCGCTCCGTGTACGAGTCCCTCCAGGTTATCGCAAGCAGGGCTCAGGGCTGTTTATGGGCGTCCAATTAACAGCCAGG
>JABJED010000508.1 GCA_018665025.1 Gammaproteobacteria bacterium | reverse complement strand
TTAAAAGACACGCTTGAGCTAACAGGTAACTGGGGTGCAGTTCGTGTAACACCTGAGTCCAGTAAATCGGTTGACCTGGAACTTCAGGGGAAAATACTCGAATCTGATGGAGAGCAGCTAAAGGTACTAATGCGTGCAACGGATGCAAGGGGCAAGGTCTGGTTTGAGCGGACTTACGAAGACATGGCCAGTAGATTCTCTTACGAGAAACCAAAGGAGGATCCCTTTCAGGATCTCTACAATGATATAGCCAACGATTTACTTGGGACGCGAGAAGGACTTTCCAGGGAGCAACTTCTGGAAATCAAAACCGTCGCAAGCCTGAAATTCGCAAGCGACCTCGCTCCTGATGCATTTGCTGGCTACCTGGAGGAACCCAACCGCGGCCAGGTGAAAGTTGTCCAGCTTCCCGCAGAGACCGACAGCATGATGCGGCGAGTTGCGCGAATTAAGGAGCAGGAGTACCTGTTTGTTGACACGCTGGATGACTACTATTCCAGATTCTATCGTGACATGAAGCCGTCCTACGATGAATGGCGGCATGCGACCTATGATGAGGCCATCCGTCTTCGGGAAGTTCAGCGCCAGGCGAGAACCAGGCTTTTGACCGGTGTAGGGTTGATCGCTGTCGGGATAGCAGCAGGCAGCGAAAGTGACAGCTGGGCAACTGATGCCGCTGCAGCGGGAGCCGTGATAGGAGGTATTGGCGCTATCAAAAGTGGCTTGCAGCGCCGTAAGGAAGCAGAAATCCATGCCGAATCCCTGCGCGAACTGAGCCAGTCCCTCGGCACCGAAATCACACCCTATGTGCTTGATATCGAAGGCAGGACTATAGAACTTACTGGCACCGCACAGGAACAGTATGTCCAGTGGCGAAAACTTCTTCGGGAAATTTACGCTCAGGAAACCAGTATCCCGTCACAATAACCGTGCAATAAAAGTACAATAGCCAGGCATCGTATTAATCATCGGTCGTGTCCATGAATTTGCAACTCCGGGAAGGTCAAGTGTTCCCGAAACAATATGTTCTGAGTGAAAGGTCAGCCTCGGATCCCGACTCATCTTCGTCTGTTGAATCCTGGATTGCCACGCACCACCAAACTGGCGATCGGGTATTGGTCAGGTTCATGGCGATGCATTTGGATGACGATACCTGGTCATCCATTAATAAACGCGTCAGCACACTCCGGGGACTCGTACACCAAAACATTTCCCTCAACGTCGAGGCAGGCATCGAGGATGGGATTCAATACCTGGTTGAACCCTACCTGACGGATAGCCAAATTCTTAACCTTGACGACCCCGGAATCTGGCCCCTGCTCCAGCAACTGTTGGGGGCTCTGATCTATGCGCATAATCTTGGCATCGCACACGGAACACTCTGCCCGGGCAACATCATGGTAGACGCGTCAGGGATCGTCCACATCACCGGTTTCGCGTTACCTGCCGTTACCTACCCTGCCAATGAGCAAGCCTATCTAAGCCCGCAGGTTCTGGCCGGCAGGGATCCGGGCACTGATGACGACATCTACTCGCTGGGTTGTATTTTGTTTAAAGCGCTTACCGGCAAGCGCTGGGAAAAGGATGTGGAGCTCGATTTGCCACTCGATGTCCACCTTGAGCGTCAGCTTCGCGCTATGCTGAGTGAATCTCCATTTGAACGCCCCACCACTCTTCTTGAGTTGCGTGATTCGCTGGGAAATCATTTCGAGGACAACTCAACGGCAATAGAATCAGTCACCTTTTCACGCCGATCATCCTCGGTTCTGAAAGCGACTACAACGCCTAGCCCGGACCTTATCGGCAAACGTCAGGATCAGGCCATACCCCTGCAACGGGTTCTACTTGCCGGTGTCTGTCTGCTCATTTTTGCCGCATTACTGTTTGCTTTTTTACCCACAAACACACCGTCGGAATCCATCTCTTCAGCAAATAGTCCCGCGGTGATTACAACAGGGGGACCCGCCACAACGTCCACGCCAGCGCCTGTTATTACCCCGCTGGAATCCGCGCGGCTTGAGATGTTCCAGGAACAGGGTGAAAAGCTCGCGCGCGATATCCTGAGACAACAGCTGGATCTGGAGGATACCGGGGTTATTTTCTGGGCGCGCAATGATTATGAAAAGATCGGCTCAGATCTGGATGCTGCAGATAACATGTACAGGGATCAGCAGTTTGACTCTGCCCTCGATCAATACAAAGCAGTACTGGCCAGCCTGGCTAAACTTAAGTCCCGGGCACCCGGTGAACTGGAAAAACACACCGATTCAGGTGACACGGCGCTGCTTGAAGGCGATGTCGAAACCGCACTTACCTCATTCACGATCGCCACCTCAATGGATCGTGAAAGCAAGGATTTACAACACAAACTGGCCCGTGCTGAGACTCTGCGCGAGGTACAGGACCTGGTTCGGCAGGGTGAAGTGTTTGAGCGTAATGGAGAGCTTGATACCGCACTCGAGACTTTTAAAACAGCCAAGGATCTCGATGGCGAATGGCAACCGGCAAAAAAAGGTCTGTCTCGCATTCAACGCGCCATCACGCAACGAAACTTCCAGATAGCCATGTCAGAAGGATTTCGTGAGATTTCGAGTAAGAACTATGACGAGGCTCGCAAGGGTTTCTCACGCGCGAAAAAGATCCTGCCGGATTCAGCTGAACCTGAAGATGGTTTACAACAGGTAGAACAATCTGAACGCAACGATATTATTTTGGATCACCAGAAAAATGCGCAGGCCCACCTCGTATCGGAGAACTGGCCGGGGGCCATCGAAGAATATGAAGCGGCCCTGACGATTGCTGAATCCCTGGAATTTGCGCTAACCGGGCTGACCTATGCGAAGTCCCGGCTGGCGCTTCAAGAGCGGTTGCAGGAATTCCTCCGCGACCCAACCTTATTGCAGAGCAACGAAGGGCTTGCAGAAGCGTCCTCAACACTCAGGCAGGCCTCTCGGGCCAAACCACAAACCGGCCAGCTGCTAAATCACGTCGATATCCTTGCGCGACTTATCTCCACGGCAAGAATTGAAATACCAGTCACCATCAACTCCGACGGGAAAACGGAAGTTACGGTTCGACGGCACGCGGCCCTCGGGAAAGTGACCAACAAAGTGGTGTTTCTCATACCAGGCCGCTATACGGTAGTTGGCCAACGACTTGGATACCGCGATGTCCGAAAAGATTTAGTGTTACTGGCTGGTGAATCATCGCCAATATTGGAAATCGCCAGCACAGAGAGAGTCAGGTAATGGCGGAATCAGAAAACGTCATCATAGAACCGTCTGATTTTTCCAGACCCAGCGCCCCCGGCAAAAAACCATTCTTCCAGCCAAGTCCGGTAAAAATTTCAATCCTGGTCTTGTTTGGGCTTCTGTTAACGGTCGCGCTATTCATGTTCAATGCTCGGGCCGTAAAATTCGATTTCGATCCCGTTGAAACGAAATTTGACATTTTAAGTGGCTACCCAACGTATCAACTCGGTGAAAGATTTTTAATGCTACAGGGCGACTATGACATCCGCGCGGTGGCAGAAGGCTATTATCCCCTTGAATCAACTGTCAGCCTGACTGAAGAAGCCGACCAGAATTTCAACTTCTCTCTCAGGAAACTACCGGGCATCGTGGAAATCATCGCTCTGCACGAAGGAACAGAAGTCCCCGGTGCAGAAGTTTTTGTTGATCAGACGCTAATAGGCGAAACCACCCTCACCATCAACGAAGTGGATGCAGGATCAAGGGACATCTTCGTTAACCATCCTCGATACCTCCCTGCCCAGAAGGTGATCACGGTTGTGGGTAAGAGGCAGTTTCAATCTGAGCAAGTCACATTACTGCCAGCATGGGCAAACATTTCAATTGACGCTATGCCAGGTGAAACAAAAATATATATCGATGACGAATTGGTTGGAACGACCCCGGCGATTCTGGAAGTGATCCAAGGTGAGCGAACCTTACAAATCAGGAAGACCGGATACAAAGTGTTCGAATCGTTACTGGAAGTGATTGCTCAGGAGCATCAGGAATTGGATCGAGTGATCCTGGAAAAAGCTGACGGCAAGTTGAACATTGTCAGTAACCCTGCGGGGGTCAATGTCACTATTTCCGGTCATTACTACGGCCAAACGCCTCTTTCGGTCACGCTCGCACCGGCCGAAAACTACCTACTGGTTGCCACACGCGCCGGTTACCGAAACCACACAAGGTCGTTATCGGTTAGTCCTGACGAGGACCTTAGCCTGAACCTTTCGCTGAAACCCGTTGTAGGTCTGATAAAGCTAACTGTAACACCACCGGGGGCATCCCTGTTTGTGGACAATCAAGCCCTGGGTGACGCAAACCAGACGCTTGAACTCAACGCACGCGCTCACGAGCTGCGCGTCGAACTGCCAGGCTATGCGAGCTATGTGACAAAAGTTATTCCGCAGCCAGGATTACCACAGCAGCTGAACATCGTCATGCTAACCGAGGAAGCTGCCAGAGTTTCATCGATCCCCCAGCAAATTTCCACCGCCCTCGGTGATACTCTCAGGTTTATTATTCCCGAAACCTTTGCTATGGGTGCAGGTCGCCGGGAACCTGGCAGAAGATCAAATGAAATTGAAAAAAATGTCGAGCTGACTCGATCTTTCTATCTTGGTGAGCAGGAAATTAGCAATCGTTCATTCAAACAATTTGATCCCGGTCATGATTCCGGATTATTGGGGCGAGCACTCCTCAGCGAAGAAGACCGACCGGTCGTCAATGTCTCATGGGAAGAAGCTGTCAGGTTCTCTAACTGGCTAAGTGAAAAAGATGGCCTGCCCGCTGCCTATGCACTAAAAGATGGCCAGTGGCGCCTAAGGTCGCCAACTACCATCGGATACCGTCTTCCCACCGAAGCAGAATGGGCATGGGCGGCGCGTTACGCTTCAGGGGAACTACCCACCAGATTTCCCTGGGGTGACAATATGCCACCTACTGCCGGCTCAGGTAACTACGCCGATGTTTCTGCAGCCAACATGGTGCCTTACAGTATCAAGGGTTATAACGATAACTTTCGAGGACCTGCGCCCTCGGGCACCTATGCGCCTAATGAGCTGGGCATCTTTGATCTGGCAGGCAACGTCTCGGAATGGATAAACGACTACTACTCAGTCGAATTACACCGGAAAACCCTGGTAGACCCACTAGGACCAGTCCAGGGGGATTATTACGTTATTCGAGGTTCAAATTACACACATGGCCGGTTCAGCGAACTCCGCTGGACGTTCAGAGATTACGGATCAGACCCAAGGCCAGATGTTGGATTTCGCATCGCGAGATTTGTTGAATGACCAGCAACGCAATATTTTTCACTATTACACTCGCCGCTTTGTTCGCTCTACCGTTGAGTGCAGGTGAACATCAGCAGGAACCTGCACCCACCGCTGGCAGCTCAGGCCAGATTGACCCAATCCTCGATGAAGACATCGAACCTGTTAACGTATCCGAGGAACAAACCTCTGAACCCTTCTCTGAGCAATTGCCTGAGCTATCATCTAAACAATCACCTAAACCTACCCCCCAGGGTGGTAACCTTCGAGCACGAGATATCGGGGATGCATTCAAAAACTTTCAGCCCAGCGAAGAAATCAGTGCCGACAACGCGGTAACATTTCCAGTGGATATTTAAGTATCAAGCGTCTTTTTTAGGGAAAGCCATGAGCAAAAAATTACCAATTGAATTTATCTACCAGCTTTTTTCACTCATCATCGCCATCATCCTGGTACATGCCATCTACGTTTCAATTGTGCGGCCAAACGCAGCCCTGGCACTTGAAGATCAGGCAATACAGCTGAACGCCAATCCTAACTATGTCCCTGAAAGATCCGCCTATGTCGTCATCAGGGATTTTGAACAGGAAGCCTGTTTGATTCTCATGCTTTGGGCCATGTCGTTAATGGGTTACAAGGCAGTTCAGACAGCCAGGGAAAAAAGCGTTCTGCAACTCGATCTGATACCCCTCAACCAGGGAACCAGCATCCTTCCCGAAGACACACGCGAATACTCAAGGCCAATCCAGGCCTTACCCGAGGAACAGCATGGATATCTTTTACCGCGCACCCTGCTCACTGCCCTGCATCGATTCAGGTCTACCCGAAACATTCAGGATGTCTCGCATGCGGTGCGCGCTATCTGCGATTCCGAATCCGAGCGCCTCGATTCAGAGCTTTCAATGATTCGCTATATTGCATGGGCTATCCCGTCTATCGGGTTCCTTGGTACGGTGCGCGGTATTGGCCAGGCACTTGGCCAGGCTCACAAGGCGGTAGAAGGAGATATTACGGGCGTGACCCAATCACTTGGCGTCGCATTCAATTCTACTTTTGTCGCCTTGTTGATCAGTATTTTGATCATGTTCCTTTTGCACCAGCTGCAATTAGCCCAGGAGCGGCTGGCGCTCGATGCAGAAGAATATTGTGACGTGCGCCTTGTTCGCCACCTACAGACCTAATCGGAGCCGAACTTGAGCATTGCCGTATTTAATATCAATGACGCTGGAATTCAGCTCACCGTTGACAGCGAACTGGTTCGAACCAGTCCCGGTATCGCCGTACTCAACGACAACAGCCTGCTGACCGGAGAACAAGCGAGTAACAATGTAAAGCTTCTTCCGCGCTGGACAAACAATCGCTTTTGGAGCCAGTTAAACACCAACCCATTGCCTAACAGTACCGAGCAGGTCCGTCACCACGCGGACATTGCCTTTGCCCACCTGGAAGACCTTTGGCTACCTGTCAGCAAAGGCGTGGCAAATGTCATTCTGATCGTCCCAGGTTACTACCTCAATAACGACCTCGCTTTGCTGCTAGGCATCGCCCGCGAATGTGGAATGCCCGTGAAAGGCATCGTTGACCAGTCCGTCATCGCAGCCAGTAATCTGCCCCTGCGTTCCAATGTTATTCACCTTGACGTCCACCTTCATTCATTCACTCTCACGCAGATTAGCAATCGGGGCATCCTGGCGAGAAAAAATGTAAATACCATTCTGGAAACCGGCTTATCCACCCTCCTGGATCGTTGGGCGAACATCATTGCCAGCCAGTTTATACAGACCACCCGGTTTGATCCGATGCACAATGCAGACACCGAACAACAGCTATTCAATTTGCTACCTGGCTGGATAAGAAATCTGCAAGACAGCAGCACGCATTCATTTAGCCTTAAAGCGGCAGACACAAAACATTCCGTCGCAATTTCGCAAGAGAACCTGCTGAAGGCCTGCACACCATTGTATCCACAGATTGTTCAAGCCATCCGCAGCGAAACGTCCGCAAACGAGCCTGCCAGCCTGCTCCTGTCCCACCGACTCCAGGGCTTTCCAGGACTCAAAGAATCGCTCAAGCTGGTTGCAAACCTGGAGGTCATCGATCTGCCAGAGGAAAAAGCAAATGACTCTGCTGCAACCCATAACGCCGCGATCATCGGCAATGGAAGCACCGTCAGCCACGTCGTCCAACTGGGGACCGGTGAAGTTGCGCCCCCCCCCAAACAGGAAACCAGTACCACCGGCGCAACTCATATTTTATGGCGTCACCAGGCTACAGCCATCGGCAAGGCGCTTTCCATCGATGCCGATCTCTCCGCAGGGCCCAGATTCAGCAATGATCCTGCCTTCACGCTTTATGCCAGAAACAACCAGATAATGATCGAATGTAGCGCTACGGACACGATAAAGATCAACGGCGCCGCGGTGGACCCTGACAGGCCGCTAAAGCCTGGTGATCAAATTGAACTGGCCGGGGATCAGTTAACGTTGATTTCGGTTCCGCAAGATGGCTAGGAAACGGGAAACCAACATATTCAGCCTTTCCTTTCTGGACATCATGTCCTGTGGATTCGGGGCGGTGATTCTCATCTATATCATTATCAACCATGCAACGGTGACCACCAGCCAGGAACTCAACGCCCAACTCATGGCGGAGGTCAAAAAATTCGAGATAGAAGTCAAAGAAGAGACGGCGAACCTGATCATCCTGAGGAACACAGCAGAGGAGCAGGAAGACGAAGTTATCACCACTGAACAACTGGCGATAGAAGTCATCAACACCATCAGGCAACTCGAATCAGAGCTTGCCAATTTGCAACAGGCTGGCGCAAGCCAGGACAAAAGTATCGAAGAGCTCAAATCAGAGCTCAAGGAACTTGAAGAGCAGGCCGCTAATATGGAGGGCAGCGTCGCCGCCGACGAAACAGCAGGTACCGCACTGCGTTCAGTGGTAGGGGAAGGCGACCGTCAATATCTCACCGGCATGAAGGTCGGGGGACAACACATCCTTATTCTTCTTGATTCGTCCGCCAGCATGCTCGACAAAACCATCGTCAACATCATCAGGCGCAGGAATATGTCCGATGAACAGAAGCTTGCATCCAAAAAGTGGCAACGAGCCATAAAAACCGTAGAGTGGATCACTGCAAACATGCCCAAGGATGCGAATTTTCAGCTATTTACATTCAACGCAGAAACAAAACCTACCATACCCGGCACTGACGCTGACTGGTTAAGGACAGCCGAAAGGGCCGACACCGATGGCTCAATAGAAGGCATTAAAAAAACCATCCCCCAGGGCGGCACCTCTTTACATAACGCCTTTGCGCTCGCCGCTCAATTGGAACCACAGCCTGACAACATTTTCCTGATTATCGACAGTCTTCCTACCATGGGAATCGAGCCACCCAGGAAATCAACCATCGACAATAGGGGTCGGGTTGAGCTGTTTACCAGCGCTCTCAATCTGCTACCTAATGAGAGTCCGGTAAACGTGATTCTATTTCCAATGGAAGGAGACCCCATGGCGGCACCTTCTTATTGGCGGCTCGCCCAGATTACCGGCGGCTCATTTCTGGCCCCACCAGAGGATTGGCCTTAACCGGAATGAGATGACTTGCATGAAAGGATTGGGATCAAAGAATTTGGATGAGATGACCTGGACGATATGAGATGAGGAACAGACGAGAAATTGAAGGCATAAGCCTTTCTTTCCTGGACGTGATCAGTTGCGGTTTCGGTGCGATCATTCTTTTGCTGGTACTCACTAAAGTATTCGAACCGGTTGTCATTGAAGATACCATATCGAATTTGGAGGGCTACCTGGCCGCACTCCAAGAGGAACTTTTTGACCTGCGAGGGGAAGCCAAAGACATCAACCGAAAGATGATTCGAAAGGAAGATCAGCAATCCGAAGAGATCGTCAGATTACTGAAACTGAATGCCGAGCTGTCTGCGCTCAAATCCAAACATGAAAAAACACTCGATAAAACAAAGGTATCAACACTGATCGAGGGAAAACTCGCTGAGGCGAAACAATCACTGACGGATGAAATGGCAAAGCTACTGTCAGACTACAGACGCACCGCGGATGAAGACAAGATTGGCGGTATTCCCGTTGACAGCGAGTATGTCATCTTCATCATTGATACCTCTGGCAGTATGTACAACTACGCTTGGCCACTTGTGCTGCAGAAGGTAGCAGAAACACTGGCTGTCTACCCCCGCCTAAAAGGTATCCAGGTAATGAACGACATGGGTAACTACATGTTTACCCAGTACG
This sequence comes from Gammaproteobacteria bacterium, assembly GCA_018665025.1. Classification (GTDB taxonomy): domain Bacteria; phylum Pseudomonadota; class Gammaproteobacteria; order Pseudomonadales; family Azotimanducaceae; genus UBA9659. Next base: position 7,266 of record JABJED010000508.1, on the reverse strand, counting down.
CCGGCGCATGGATTCCAGATACAGATGCCCGTCGTCGTGCCATTATCGATAGATTGCGTTCGTGGAACGTATTCTCAAATTCATCTCCGGTCGAAGGAATAACGAAAGCCATTACCACCTACTACAAGCCCGGGAGGAAAATCAGCCTGTATGTTTTTGGGGATGAATTCAGCGGACGATCAATCCAGCAAGTGGTTGATGTCGTCGACCGAATCAATCGCACGGATTCAAAAGGAAATCGGCTGGTGAGAATTCATGGCGTAGGTTTTCCGGTTCAATTCGCCAACCCACCCCGATATCAGGAAACAGGCATAAAGTTTTCGATCCTGATGAGGACACTGTGTGAGAAAAATGGCGGAACCTTTGTTGGTCTGAATGACTTTCGAGCCTACTAATGCTCTACCACTTGAATCGAACTGAGTACTCCAACTCGGTGCTACTTTGTGAAGGTACTTTCAATTCAAAGACATAAGTCATACTGTCTCGTTTTGTTCCTTTCTGACTCTCACTGATAATCGTCCAGTCACCTGTCAGCTGCTCCTCTACACTGACGACGACAGATTCCGGCTTGTCATTCGTCATTTCGATCCGATAACCCACCTCTGCTTCCCTCTCCCCAAAACGCTGGAAGGATGTCTGGATTCGATTTGCTGAAACATCAAAAGCACGTCCAATCGAAATGTCGATTTTATGTCCAGCGGCGGTGTGACCTATTCTGGATTCTCCGATGAAAGTTTCGCTTGCCTTATCTCGTTCGTAGACTCGAATGTTGCCTGCGGGCAACGGTTTATTCAGGCCACTTCCCCGTGAGCCCGCTATGCTTATCCAAACAGCCGGAGACGATTCCTGGGCGGCCTGATTCCCAAAACGTTGCGCAACGGAAGCGAGGCGATAAGATTTTTCATACCGGATACCGTCCGCTGAAATCAGTTTCAGCTGGGTCATGTCTTGGTTCAGGAGGTTGACCTGTCCGGGAAAACGATATGCGTGATAATCACCGGGACTGGATGCCACGGGGCTGGCAGAGTCGAAACTGGCTGTTGCTCTCATGTGCTGCGCTTCCGCCATCATTTTTGGAATGCCCGGGTTTCGGTTAACGTCACCCGCCACAAGTACAAGTTCATCCACCGCGAAATCCGAACTGCTCTGGTTTCGAATGGTGACCCAGCCACTCAGGCTCGCTTCTTTCTCCAACGTCAACGCATAGTCCGCCTCCCATCCAACGCCGGCCGCATGGTAGCGAACCGTGAGTTCCTGCTTGCCGGGTTTTTGGTTTTCACCTTTAAAAACGAGGGTCGGCGAAGTATTAAGGTCGTCCGGGATGTACGGCAAGGAAATTGTCCCCTCTGGCGAAATTTCTATAACATCACCGAACTTTACAATTTCCGGATTGATCGAAAGGAGAATTCCTTCACGTAATATTTTTTCGTAGCCCTTTTCCTGGAGCAGGAATTTGCTGTATTTTACTTTGCTTCCAACAAATCGTTCCAGCAGGGAATTCGGGTTCAACAGGTCGAAGCGATAGTTCTGTTGATTGGCAGAAAACCCCCGGGAAGCAGCAGAACTTATTGAAACGGTCGGCGGCAGAATAGTTCGCGCAACATCGGTGAACTCCAGCTCGATCTCTCCTGTCGGGAGCACCACTTCTCGCTGATCCCGAACCACTGTAAGGTTTGAGTTAAATACGGTTAACGCCAGGCGAGTTCGACCTTCTACACCGAGTTCAAACTGTGATGCAGTTGCAATGCCCGTCGCCAGAACGACAATACCGACCATCAAAAACCGTGCTAATAAATGCTTCATAGATTTCTTCTAAATATGTTTTGACAGATGCTCTCAAGTTAGTTCATTTTAGCAGTCCCTGTCCGGGACCGGAGAAAAACATGAACAAGGTTAAGTTTAATCGATCAGCAGTGGATGTCGGAAACATTCTGGCCATGGAACATGTCAATGTGACTGTTCCGGACCAACCACTGGCGACGCTTTTCTATGTCAATCTACTGGGTTTCACGCGAGACCCTTACATGGATTTCGGTCCAACCAACGTCTGGATCAACGTTGGCCGCCAACAGTTCCATCTGCCTACTGCCGAAGCCCAGGTCCTGAGAGGCCATATCGGTATTGTAGTACCCGACCTGAAATCGCTTCTGGTGCGGCTGCAGAAAATGGGCCGTCGGCTAAAAGATACCCAATTTACGTTCACGGAAAGGAAATACCACGTGGACATCATCTGCCCCTGGGGGAATCACCTCCGCTGTTTCCCCCCCGGCAAGTTCGGCAAAGCACAACTTGGGATTCCCTACGTCGAATTCCAGGTACCCGCTGACTCTACGCCCGGAATCGGCCGATTCTACGAGCAGGTCATGGGATGCCGAACCCACATCAACAAAGGGAAAAACCAGTGTGAGGTTCTTATCGGCCAGGAACAATTCATTCGATTCAAGGAAACGCGCAAACCCGAACCTTCCTATGATGGACACCACATTGCGGTATACGTATCGAACTTTTCAGGACCACACAGGTACCTTAAGGACAACAACCTGATCACCGAGGAGTCAGACCAGAACCAGTACCGCTTTCAGACTATTGTTGACCCAAACAATGGAAAAGCCTTATTCGACATTGAACACGAGGTCAGAAGCCTTCACCACCCCATGTACGAGAGACATCTAGTCAATCGAAATGCTGAACAAGGGTTCTTTAACTACCAGGGCGGTAGGGACGCGTTTACCCCACAGAAGATGGTGTGAAGTCTGATCCGGCTGATAGACTAGCCGCCTTTATGAATCCTAGAAGTACACATATGGTAACCAAGACGCATCGTCAGGCCTTTGGCTTGAAGATCCTGAATGCAAATCACCCTCGTATCAGGCAACTAAAGCGGGACGGAAAAGTCGCCGAAATTCATGGCAACAAATTTTGGAACTCAAGTTACCTGATCATGGATTACCTGAAGAAGAATCCATTACCGAAACGTTCCCGAGTACTGGAAATCGGATGTGGATGGGGTTTACTGGGACTCTATTGTGCCAAACAGTTTGGCAACAAGGTGCATGGCATTGACGCGGACAAGAACGTTTTGCCTTATCTTGACCTACACGCCGAAATGAACAAACTCAAAATGTCCGGAGAAAAGAAGACGTTCAAGCAGCTTACCGTCAATTACCTGAGCAATTTTGACGTGGTAATGGGTGCCGATATATGTTTCTGGGATGAGATGGGCGACGAACTTTACAACTTGATGGGCCGGGCGAAGAAAGCCGGAGTGAAGCAAATAATGGTCTCTGACCCCTGCCGCCCCCCATTTAGCGAACTGGCCGTAAAATGCGACGAGCATCTCGATGATGTCGAGCTGGTGGAAAAATTCCTGAAGCGGCCGGTCAATGCGTCAGGTGAAATTCTTATTGTTCGACACTAATTCAGTTCAACACCCGCTCATAATCGCCAACCAAAGTCTTTCTAACCGTCTTCAGGAGGAACACCAATGATCATTACCACGACCCCTTCCGTAGAAGGGGCCAAAGTAGTCAAATATCTTGGCGTAATCACCGGCGAGGCAATTCTGGGTGCCAATATATTCAGGGATATATTCGCTGCAGTGCGTGACATCGTCGGCGGACGGTCAGCCGCCTATGAACGAGAGCTGGGCAAGGCGCGTGAAATTGCCCTCGCTGAACTAGAAGACTGGGCGGACGAACTGGGTGCCAATGCCGTCATTGGTGTCAATATTGACTACGAAAGCTTTGGCAAGACCAACGGTATGATGATGGTCAGTGCTACCGGCACTGCGGTCATCATTGATCGAACCTAGCCAGGCCTGCACCGACCATCGAAACACCAGCAAAACACAGGTTTTCTTGACGGCCCCGTCAATCGATATAAGTCGTAGATCAACCAATCCCGTACCCCGCGCAATTATCTGTTTGGTCGTGATTCCTTGATTCAGCAGAACCTTGAACTTGGATACACAGTCGCTTAGAGTGCTCGCCCTGCACACGCCAGATGTTTTTTGTCATGACTGACGAAAGAACGACCCAGGGTATGTACTTTGCGCTCTCTGCCTACCTTTTTTGGGGTATCGTCCCCATTTACTTCAAATGGATAGATCACGTTTCCCCCTGGGAAATACTGGCACAGAGGTCTATCTGGGCCCTTGTGCTGCTGATCTGTATCCTGACGTACACAGGCGATTTAAAGGAACTAAGAGTTTCCGTCGCAAGACTCCCAACGCTGTTCCTGACCGCCATGCTACTCATGATCAACTGGCTCGTATTTATCTATGCGATTGTTAACCAAAACATCACCGAGACCAGCCTTGGATACTTTATTAACCCTCTGGTCAGTGTTTTCCTGGCAGTGATTTTTTTGAAAGAACGCTTAAGACCGCTGCAATGGATCGCAATGATAGTCGCTGGAACAGGCATCGCCATCCAACTGATTCTTTTCGGACGCATACCATGGCTCGCATTGGGGCTGGCATTCAGTTTTGGTTTCTATGGATTGTTGCGCAAAAATCTCGGGCTTCACGCTATCGCAGGACTTGCCATTGAAACAATGATCGTTGCACCGTTTGCGCTCGCCTACATCGCATGGATAGCCTACCGACAAACCATGGTTTTTGGCAATGATATAGAAATTGATTTACTGCTCATGCTGGGAGGATTCGTCACCTCGTTTCCACTGCTGTGTTTCGCCGCTGCAGTCACCCGGCTCCCCCTGACCGTCATCGGGATGTTCCAGTACATCGCACCAACCATGACGCTGATAATAGCCGTGCTGGTCTACAATGAGGAATTCGGCATTGATCGTCTTGTTACATTTAGTTGTATCTGGATTGCACTGCTGCTCTTTACCGTGGAGGCCTGGGTCCACCATAAGCACCAGGCGCCAGCGCCATCCAATAATTCAGCCTAGGCTCTGCCAGCACGCGCTAATCCTGCTGGTCTTTGTTTGCTTCACAGACTCATTCCGTTATCCTAGCGCATTTCTCGATAACAACCCTAGAGAAACGATGTTATGACAATGCAACAAACACCTCTGCTTATGTCCCGGATCCTTGGACGCGGCGCGAAACTTGACCCAAACGTCGAAATTGTCACTCTCCTCGCGGACGGTACGCATCGGCAGACCCTGGAAGCTACAGCAACCCGGTCCAGGCAACTGGCCAGCGCTTTGTCCGATCATGGGGTTAAACCAGGGGATCGAATCGCAAGCTTCATGTGGAACAACTACCGCCATCTGGAGTTGTATCAGGCAGTCCCGTCGATGGGCTGTGTTCTTCACACGCTGAATATCCGCCTAAGCTCTTTTGATTTGGAATATATTATTAATCACGCGGCTGACCGAGTGATATTCGCTGACGAAGACCTTCTACCACTTCTTGAACCAATCCTGGACAGAATCCCAACCGTTGAGCTGCTGGTCATATCACGGCATGGCGAAGGTGGAGAGTCAGGCTTTCCAAACCAGCTGGACTACGAAGCGTTCATTGAAGGCCAACCTGCCGATTTCGAATGGCCAGAGATCGATGAAAACGCGCCTATGGGGCTGTGCTACACAAGCGGCACGACCGGCAAACCGAAAGGTGTGATGTATACCAATCGATCCACCTATTTACACACCATTACCCAGGCAATGACTGACTCAATGGGGCTGTCTTCGCTGGACTCGGTATGCGGTATTGTCCCCATGTTTCACGCCATGGGGTGGGGGCTGCCTTTTACCGCTTCGATGCTGGGCTGCAAGCAGGTCCTGCCGCACCGGTTCATGGATCCTGAAAGACTGGTTGCGTTAATGGCGCAAGAAGAAGTCACCATATCGGCAGGTGTACCAACAATCTGGCAGGGAATAAGAAACCTGCTGGAAGAGAACCCCAAGAAGTATGACCTCAGCAAGCTATCCCGACTCACTTGCGGTGGAAGCGCGCCACCCGTCTCGCTGATGCGTTGGTACTTTGAAAAGCTGGGCGTGGAAATGATCCAGGGCTGGGGAATGACAGAAACCAATCCACTCGGAACCCTGAGCCGTAAGGTCGCCAAACGGTCCCATCTCAATCTGACGGAAGAACAGCAGTTTGACAACATCGCAAAAGCCGGACTGCTCATGCCGGGACTCGAGCTCGAAATTGTTGACGAAAACTGGCACCCAGTGCCTCACGACGGGGACTCGGTAGGTGAACTCCTCATTCGGGGACCCTGGATTTGTGCCGAGTATTACAATGATCCCCAGCCAGAGAAATTTCACGACGGTTGGCTGGTTACCGGTGATGTCGCAAAAATTGACGGTGAAGAGTATCTTATCATCGCTGATCGCTCCAAGGACCTGATCAAATCGGGAGGAGAATGGATCTCTTCAGTCGACCTTGAAAACCATATCGTTGCGCTCGACGGTGTCGTGCAAGCTGCCGTCGTTGCACAAAAACACCCAAAGTGGGATGAAAGGCCTGTTGCTTTGGTGATCCTCGTCGATGGATCGAACATCACGACAGAGTTGATTCTGGAACACTGCACCGAAATTTTTGCAAAATGGCAACTCCCTGATGATGTAATCTTTGTTGACCAGATTCCGCTGACATCCACGGGCAAGATCGACAAGAAAACCATCAGGGCGCAGTTGGAACAACAAGCATACCAGCTACCTGATTTGAGGAGCGCCTAACACCATGTTGCGTTATTGCGCCTTAATACTTTTCCTGTTTATGTCAGGACCGCTGTACGCAAGTGATGCGTGCTCAGGATCGACTGAAGAAAAACTCCAATGTCATTCCGGGGAAGTTAAGGATTTCTTGCGCAGATGGGTAAGAGCCTGGGGAGACGGCGACATCGATACCTATCTATCCCTTTACACGACGGCAAGATCACCCCGTGAAGACCTGACGAGCGAGGAGTGGATTCAACATCGACGGGCACGAATTGGTCCCGGCAAGGAAATCGAGCTCAACCTGAAACTCGAGAGTATGGGGCTGGAAGATTCCGGTATTTTTGACGTCATTTTCATGCAACAGTACCGGTCAGCTGCATTCCAGGATGAGGTCAGGAAACGACTCTTCCTGCTCAGGGACGGCCAGGAACTCAGAATCTGGAAAGAAGAAATCTTACCTTGATTAGTATTGTGAATGATAATCGAACTATTGAATTACCATGGTGAACGATATGCCGCCGACTTGCTTTCCTGTGCGAGATATCTGATCTAAGTTGTTTACATAATTATCATTCCCCCCCGTCCCGCCAAATCCATACATTTTCCTTACAATTACTTACATACTCC
>JABJED010000507.1 GCA_018665025.1 Gammaproteobacteria bacterium | reverse complement strand
TCTTATATTTGCTTCAGACTACCCCCACCATGAGGGCACCGACAATCCGATCGGACGTTTTGAAAAAACGATGAAGACCACACCGAAGGCACTGAAGCAAAAATTCTATACGGAGAATTTCAAGGTCCTGCTAGACAAAAATTGAGCAGCTTCCTTTGCTCCTAATTCTCTTAGACGACAAATTAAACGATCAGTCGTGACAGGGTTTTGAAGGTGACGGGACATCCAAAGCAGGGTTTTGATCAAAAAAACCGACCGGCAATAGAGTAAAACCCGCGTACTCGACCGGCATGATCGGCCAGTCTTCAGGGCGCGGCACGTGCGTCACACCGAAGGTGTGCCAAACCACCAAATCGGTGTCTTCAATAGGCCGCTCGGCAGCCGTATAGGCTGGCAAGCCAGCACCACCAGAATGCAGATTCGAAAATGGCCCCGCACCGGCGTAAAGCTCATTAGATTCATATGGAGTAACCCAAAGATTGTGTTTCGCAAACGCGCCCCTTTTCGCGGGCAGAGAGTTATCACCTGACAACATGACCGGAGACGCCTGAGGCAAAAGCTTATAACCAACGGGAAGACCCAACTGATTTTTTACTGAAGGATTAACCACGCGCCAACTTCGACTGCGAGCCGGATCAACTTCCCTTTTGGCCTCGTGTTCAGTTTTAAGCGTTCTAGAGATAGCGCGGAACCCCGAATCCAACGGGTTTTCGGGGCCCGGCGGCAACGCCTCAACTTCCATCTCGCACACCGAATTATCAAGCCCGTCCAAATTAAAATCCAAACGAAAACAAAACAGGTGTTGGTGGATTGGAGAGCTTATCATCGGCGCAACCATCGGCGAGGTATCAGTTCCCTTGCCGTCTGCGACAACGGAAGCACCAATATGGCCTGTGAGCTTCGTCTCCATCTGGATCGTCCCGTCCTGATAAAAGTACCAGTAGAACCCGTATTCATAATTACCAACCGTATGGAAGGTGCTCACCACCAACCTCCTTGATCGGCGGACCTCCGGGCTCGGGCTTGGGTGCATCATGTTGGTATGCTTCCAAAGAACACCGTAGTCCTCCTCGTGTAAACAAATGACGTTCTTGACCTCCTGAGACTCACCGTTTGACTTCAAGATCGTATTGTCAAAATAATAAATTTCGCCCAAACAATCGCAGCCCAAAGATAGGGAATTAGCCATGTGGCCCATGTTGGTCTCCCCTGAGTCGAGCGCGTGCTTAAAGCTGTGCATCGGCGAAGAATCTCCATAAGGGACCACCATCTCGGACAGGGAGGCCCTATAAAGTATCGATCGATCTCTGCCGTGGTCGTTATATCTGACGTCATGCAACACCAGGCCTTCAACGGGGTTAAGCGAAACACGTAGCTGCCACTTTTGCCACTTGATCACCTGACCCTCAACCTGAAAACTGGCGCCTTCGGGCTGAGTAATCTCGAGAGGCTTTACATCATCTCTGACAGACTCCACTCGATTGGCCGCGTATTCGCCGTCGGCCTCTGGAATGGGCGCCACGCCGAAATCCTCTATGACAACTTGTCCGCTATCGACGTCTACATAACCGATCAGCCCCTCAATCGGTCGCGCATAGGGGTTACCGTCTATGTGCTTAAGCAAAAAGAAAATGGCGCTGAACATTCTCGCGTCCGGGTCCATTTTCGGATGGCGCTTCCCAGCCACCCAGGGTTCCACGTGCACGAGCGACAAATCCTCGACCCCTCTCTTGCCTAGCGCATCAACACATTCCTTTGTCTTAAACAGTAGCCCGATAGCCTTAACCACATCGGGACCACATACAGCGACTTGGCCATCTTCAACCCACGTAAACTCCGCAAGCTCAGCCTTGGCAAGTGAGACTCTAGCGTCAAAGCTCTGTTTTTGTTTTGGATCGTGACCAATCAATCTGATTATTCGTTCAAAAGACGTCCCAGCCTTAAAGTTAAGAACAACATTCTTGTCAGGCTCATCAGCAAAACCGCTAGAATAAAACGCCAATTCACTCAGCTTATTCGCAGCCTTAAGAATACCCACGGCCTCTTCGAGCTCTTTTGCAGTGCAACGATCCAAGGGGTGAATTTGAACGGGTTCGACCTTACTCATATCATTCACTAGACTTCTCCTAAATAAAACTCTCGAGCCGGACGGCTCGCGCAGAATTCAATCAAATATGGGTCAACGACAAAACTGTACACTTTGTACTCGCCTTAGGAAATGATAACCATACTAGGACCGTAAAGCTCAAGCAAAACGTTCATATTACTCCCAGAACAGCTTTAATAATTCCTATCCTTGGGAATCGACAAATTAGGTTTTGAAGTTGAGCTGTTGTGATTTGACGCTTGAGTAG
>JABJED010000098.1 GCA_018665025.1 Gammaproteobacteria bacterium | reverse complement strand
TTCAAAGCTATTCCTGAACTGGACTCGATGTTGTAGAGCCAATCGTTGTAGATTGAAATCCTGATTCAAAAAAGCCCCGCAAGTCGGGGCTTTTTTATGCGAGATTAGAGCCCTCAGCGGGCTTATATAGAGCCCTCAGCGTGGTGTTGTATAGAGTCCTCAGCGGGCTTATAGAGTCCTCAACGGGTTTAAGAAGAGTCCTCAACGGACTTATATAGTATCCTCATCTGAATCTTCGCTGATGTCAGCAAAAAGTGGTGTGGATAGGTAGCGTTCGCCCGTATCAGGAAGCATTACAAGAAACGTACTGTTGTCTGGTGCGTTTTCAGCGACGGTTAGCGCCGCGGTTAACGTAGCGCCAGCGGAAACTCCGACAAAAATACCTTCCTCGCTTGCGAGTCTAAGGGCATTGGCAATAGATGCATCGTCAGCGACAGGAACGATTTCGTCAGCGATATCTTTGTTAAGAACGCCAGGGATGAAATCCGGCGTCCAGCCCTGGATCTTGTGCGGCGACCATTCGTTGCCCGAAAGCATTGCTGCGTTTTCCGGCTCTGCGGCGATGATTTTTGTGTCAGATCTCGCCATTTTGATTGCTTCACCTGTGCCGGTAATAGTGCCTCCGGTTCCCCAGCCACTGACAAAATAATCGAGGCGTTTACCGGCAAAATCGCGGAGTATTTCAGGCCCTGTGGTGTTTCTGTGATAAGCGGGGTTTGCTTCGTTTTCAAACTGCCTGGCAAGGAACCAGCCATGTTTTGCGGCAAGCTCTTCTGCCTTCTTCACCATGCCTGAGCCTCTTTCCGCGGCAGGCGTAAGAACGACCTTGGCACCCAGCGCCTTCATAATCTTGCGGCGTTCAATGGAAAAGGAATCCGCCATGGTGGCCACAAATGGATAGCCCTTTACCGCGCAAACCATCGCCAGTGCGATGCCGGTGTTTCCGGAGGTTGCTTCTACAACTGTCTGGCCTGGCGTGAGTGTCCCACGACGTTCCGCGTCTTCGATAATAGCAATGGCAAGCCTGTCTTTAACGGAAGCCAGCGGATTGAAGGATTCCACCTTGACGAAGATCGTGTGGTTGGCCGGCGCAATACGATTAAGTTTTACAACAGGAGTGTTGCCGATGGTATCCAGTATGCTGTTGTAGATCATGTGAGTTCTCTTTGAGTGCTAATATAGCCGGTGAGGATAAGCAAAACAGGCGCTGATGTCATCTTGTCCCGGCCTCGGGTGGACAATCCTGATTCAAGAGCAAGGTATCAAGCGTGCCGCTTCTTTGATGATTTCTCCTCTGTGTCTGTTCAGGGCAACAATAAATGGCATCAGGACAGGTCTGTGAGTGACTTGTCCGGCACGGTATCATGTCGTCATGATCGCTACCCATAACCAAGAACCAAACCATGATCCAATCCATGAGTTGATGGTTGATAGCTTTCAGCTAATATAGCCGGGCTGATGAAGGTGATCTATTCTTCATGTACTTCATCAATGACGACAACCGAGCTGTGTCAGGAAATCCTGCAAAATGAATGATCAACTCGAGGCGTTCCGCCAGGGCGATGTTCGTGGCACCTATCCGGAAGAGATCAACGAGCAGTTTGTCGAGGATTTCGCGCATGCCTTCGTCGGGCATTTTGGTTTGACCGGTAAAATTGCGACCGGTCGTGACATGCGAAATTCCAGCGAATCGCTGCAGAATGCGTTGAATGAGACTTTGGCATCGATCGGTATCGATGTCGTCGATATTGGTCTTTGTCCAACGGAACTTGGGTACTTTGCTTCGGGTATGCCAGAGATCGACGCTGCTATTGTCGTGACTGCGAGTCATAACCCGGCAAACTACAATGGTCTGAAGTGTGTTCTGAAAAATGGCCAGGCGATTAGTCATGACAACGGCCTGTTGGAGCTGAAACAACTGATGTCAGGTCACTATCACCATCGTGCTGCCAGGGGATCATTGTCACGGGTTGATTATCATGCTCGTTATCTGGAGTTTTTGCAGCGGCATTTTTCGCCTGAAAACCTTCGTGGCGGTCAGGTTGCACTTAATGGCCTCAACGGTACGGCGGCAACCATAGCGGAACTGGTCGCGACAGATTTTGAACTACCGGTCACCTGGTTTAGAAAATCCCCAGGGCCCATACCCGAACAGGGCGCAGATCCTGCTAACCCTGGTCTGGCAGAAGAGATGCGCGGATTTATGAGTGGTTCGAATTTTTCCCTGGGCGTTGCGTGGGATGGTGATTGTGATCGGTGTGTTTGTTTTGATGGCTCTGGTGAGTTGATTCCGAGCTATTACCTGGTGGGGCTTCTTGTTGATCACTTCCTCACACGAAAGCCGGGTGGCGCGATTGTCTTTGATTCCAAGCTTTGCTGGAACACCCTAGACATGATTAATCGCGGTGGAGGCAAGGCAGTTCCGTCTGAAACCGGCCACGCGTTCATGAAGCAGAAAATGCATCAGCACGGTGCGGTTTATGGTGGAGAGCTGTCCTCGCACCATTATTTCGGTGATTTCTTTGGTTGTGATTCGGGGATGTTCGCATGGTTGACTGTGCTCAAGCTGCTCGATGAAAAAGGAGAGTCTATTCAGACGTTAATCCGGGAGCGGCGCGACGAGATCTACTGTACGCCAGAGATCACCATGTCGCTGTCCGATGTAGATGCCGCGTTTACCCTAATGCTTAAGGCCTACGGCGACAAAGCTTCTGATGTTGATCATTTCGACGGTCTGAGTTTTGTGATGCCTGGTGACTGGCGATTTTCACTTCGACGATCAAAGACAGAACCCGTCGTCAGGATTAATTTCGAGGCCAGGAAAACAGGTGAGACGTTGATTGAAGAAGGGGTCAAGGTCTTGGGTCTACTCGAGCCGTTTCGTGCGGATGATGTTAGCTGGCTGGCGAACTTTAGAATTCAATAAAGTAAGCCATTTCAGTGTTAACTGATTGTTTTAAGGCGGATAACTTCTACCTGAATCGACCTGCGGTATACCAGTTCACGTCCCTTGCAGATTTCTCCACCTGGTCCACTACATCCAGAATCAGTGCAAACAGTGCCATTCTGATTACGACACCGTTATCAGTTTGCCTGAATATAGCAAGGTTGGGGTTTTCATTCAGGTCATCGTCCAGCTCTCGTGCGTCACCGCGACTATCTCTTGGGAGCGGGTGCATGATAACGGTATTGGGTTCGCAGTTTTCCGTATAGATGGTCTGGTTCAGGCGGAAAAGACCCTTGTACTTGTCGGCCTCTGCCTGAGAGGGAAAGCGTTCTTCCTGCGTCCTGGTGACGTACAGGATATCTGCATGCGCAATTCCTGCCTGAAGATCTTCGGATTCCACAACGACATGACCCGATGCCTTGATGTCTTCGACGTAAGTCTCCGGCAATCGCAATTCGGCAGGGCTGATCAGCGTGAAGTGAATGTTCTTGTAGAGAGACAGCAATTTGCAGAGACTGTGAACCGCACGCCCGTAACGTAAGTCACCGATCAGTGCGATACGCAAATTGTCTACTGTCTTGCCTCTGCCCTCCATTTCTTTTCGTATGGTGTAGAGATCCAGAAGGGCCTGGCTTGGGTGTTCGTTTGAGCCGTCCCCGCCATTAATTACCGGGACCCGACTCGCAGCGGAAAACTCCTCGACAGAGCCTTCGGTTTGGTGGCGCATGACGATTATATCGCTGTAACCGGAGAGAACCCGTGCTGTGTCATAGAAAGATTCACCCTTGGCAATAGCTGAAGCTTTGACCTCTGTGGTTTCACGAACTTCACCACCCAGCAGATTCCAGGCGCAGCCAAAACTGACCCGGGTTCGAGTGCTGGGTTCAAAGAACATATTGCCTAATATTGCACCCTCAAGCACTCGCGTGACACGATCGCGGTTAGCGTAGGGGATCATATTGTCGGCGACATTAAACACGGTCTCGATATCTTCACGCTGGAACTGTGACACTGAAAGAATGTGAGAACCGATAAAATTCATGTCGGGTGGAATTCTACCTCTATATTTGTATACGTTTAGTCTCTATAGCCGTCAACGATGAGCTTGCGCATCCAGATGTTAGCCTGGTCACCGTCTGTGCTCTCGTGCCAGTAAAGGAATGACTCCAGGTTTGGCACTTCGAAGGGTAGAACCAGATATCGGGTTGACGAACCAGCGACCAGGAACTCTGCGAAACTTTTTGGAACAGTTAATGCAAAATTGGTATTGGCAACAAGGGTTGGCGTCGACAGGTAATGCTGGGTGCGAAGGACGATGTTCCGCTTTTTACCCATTTTTCCCAGTGTCAAGTCGACATGGCCTAGTCCGCCACGTCTGGTAGAGATATGAATGTGTTGCAGCTTCAGGTAGGTCTCTACGTCGAGTTTATCGCCGACGAACTCATTATCCTGGTTGATGACGCAGACATAAGGATGCGAAAAGAGTGAGGTTTGCTTTATCTGGGGGTCTGGGGTCAACGGAATATCGATCGCCAGGTCCAGGTTTCCGGATGCGAGTTCGATATTCATGTCACGGCGATGTACCTGGTAGCAATCTACTGATACTGCAGGTGCCATCTCTTTTATCCGGTTAAACAGATTAGGCAAGACGATAGCCTGATTCAGGTCGGTCATACTGACTCGAAAACGTTTATCCGAGACTTTTGCGTCAAAAGATTCGCTTTCCTGGACGCTACAGCGGATCAGGCCCAGGGCCTGTCTAACCGATCCAATAATGTTTTGCGCAACCGGCGTAGGCACCATGCCTTCGGCCGTCCGCACAAACAGTGGGTCATCAAATAGATTTCTTAACCGCGATAACGAGTTTGAAACGGCTGGCTGAGTAATGCCGATTATTTCACCGGCCCTGGTCAGGTTACCTTCAGTATAGATAGCGTCAAATACAACAAACAGGTTTAGGTCAATGTCGCTAAGTTTCATGTTTCTGAGCCTTCTTTATCAGAATTTTAGTTGGGATTGTGAAGATGGTAGTGGTGTTTATAGCATCACGCAACTGAATTAAATAGCTAAAGAAGATAAGTAAGGGTTATAGTACGCTCGGATCCGTGAGAATTGAAGTGTTTGTTCGAGTTATATTCCCCAAGGATAAGGTGACTGAAGTAAATAGGGCCGTTGTGGGAGTAGAATAGAATAATGTGCATTCGCGTGCAAAATAAAACCAGAGCTTTCAACCGCTTGCAAATACCAGATAAATTGGTCCCCTGTCATGAATGATCCCTCAGCTATTAAGGTGTTACCCTTTGGATTTGCCAAAAGACATGGGGTTATCGTTGTTCCCGGAGCAATAGACTCGGGAGCGGTGGACCTTGTCTTTCGTGAAGGGCTGACCGCAGGTATTCTCGCGGAAGTCAGACGGGTCTGTCAGCGCGCAGTCACGCCGCGTCTTGTCGATCAGACAATGTTTGATCGCTACCTCTCGGAAACCTACCAGAACGACTCGGGTGCTGCGATGCAGATGATCGAGGACCTGGGTGACGAAGTAGACCTGTCGAGCCTGGCGGAATCGATTCCGGAAACCGGGGATCTGCTCGAGCAGGAAGATGATGCACCTATCATTAAGCTGATTAACAGTTTGCTCGGCGAGGCAGTCAAACTGGCTGCATCAGATATTCATATTGAAACCTATGAAACACGGTTGGTGGTCCGCTTCCGGGTTGATGGCGTCCTGCGGGAAATAGTCAGCCCTCGCCGTGCGCTTGCGCCGTTATTGGTTTCCCGAATTAAAGTGATGTCGAAGCTTGATATCGCTGAAAAAAGACTTCCCCAGGATGGTCGGATTTCCATTCGCATTGGCGGCAAGGAGGTCGATGTCAGGGTGTCCACAATACCTGCCAGCAACGGTGAACGGGTCGTAATGCGTTTGCTGGATAAGCACGAAGGCATGCGTGATCTCTCGCATCTGGGCATGAGCCCGCGTGACAAGGAAGCTATGTCATCGCTGGTGCAGAGGCCTCACGGCATATTACTGGTAACCGGTCCTACGGGTTCCGGAAAATCTACCACGCTATATGCCTGTCTTGACCAACTCAACGATCAAAGTCGCAATATTCTGACGGTGGAAGATCCTATTGAGTATGACATTGAGGGAATAGGGCAGACCCAGGTAAATGCCAAGGCAGATATGACTTTCGCCAAGGGCCTGAGGGCGATTTTAAGGCAGGACCCCGATGTGGTCATGGTGGGTGAGATTCGCGATATTGAAACAGCAGATATCTCGGTCCAGGCGAGCCTGACCGGACACCTGGTGCTATCTACACTGCACACAAACACCGCCATCGGTGCCGTAACCCGGCTCGCTAACATGGGAGTCCAGCCCTATTTGCTGAGTAATTCCTTGATTGGCCTGGTTGCCCAGCGATTGGTCCGTGTGCTTTGTACCCACTGTCGCGAAGCTTACTCGGCAGATGAGTACGAGTGTGGTTTTCTAAAGGCGGAGCCTTCCGACCCGCCGACGATATACCGATTAGCCGGGTGCGAAGCGTGCGCTAATGAGGGTTATCGAGGAAGAATGGGCATCTATGAGGTTGTGTCACTGGATGATGATCTTAGGCGTATGATTCACAGTGGTGCTTCAGAGCTTGATATGGGACGGCATGTGAGAGGACGAGCGACAAGCATCCGGGATGATGGCAGGGCGCGGGTGCTGGAAGGGCTCACCACAGTCGATGAAATACTTCGAATTACGATGGAAGAATAGACTGCCCGGTTAAGCCGCAATGTCGAATCTTCATGGCTCAGAATAGGGCTTTCAGAACGGGAACCAGCTAGGTGGCGGCATTTGAATACAAGGCGTTAAACGTCCAGGGCAAGGAGCAAAAGGGTGTCCTTGAAGCTGACAGTATTCGTCAAGTCAGGCAGTTGCTTCGTGATAAGGGGCTAACGCCTCTTGGGGTTAATCCGACTCGAAAGAAAGAATCCGCCGACAGGTTCGGGTTTCTGTCAGAACTGCTTAAGCCCACCTTGTCTGTCAGCGAAAGAGCGCTGGTGACGCGTCAACTGGCAACATTGATAGGCGCAGGGCTGCCGATAGAGGAAGCATTGCTGGCGGTCTCCAAACAGAGTGAAAAACCTTCGATTCAGAGCATGATGTTAACTGTCCGGGCCAAGGTCATGGAGGGGTTCTCTCTGGCCAATGCATTGGGTGAGTACCCACGGGCTTTTCCTAACCTGCATAGAGCAACTGTAGCTGCAGGGGAATCTGCAGGTCACCTTGACCTGGTATTGAACCGGCTGGCCGAATTTACCGAAACTCAACATGAGTCTTCCTCAAAGGTTAAGCAGGCCCTGGTATATCCGATTATTCTGTTTGTGCTCACGATCATGATCCTCGCGGGTTTGCTTGGTTATGTTGTGCCGGACATTGTGAAGGTTTTTGCGGAATCCGAGCAGCAACTGCCATGGCTGACGATTGCGGTGATTTCGACAAGTGATTTCATTGTGGCTCACGGATTGCTGATTGTTGTGATGCTGGTTGTGATGGCTTTTGGCATTCGCCGTGTGCTGCAGGTGCCCTCTGCCCTGCTTGGATATGATCGCCGTATTCTGGCCATGCCGCTGGTAGGAAAGTTGTCTCGCGGCACTAATACCGCACAGTTCGCCAGCACCTTGAGTATTCTTTCTTCGAGTGGGGTTCCTCTGGTGGACGCCATGAAGATTGCGGGCGAGGTGCTTTCTAACACCTGGCTTCGCTTAAAGGTAACTGAGGCGACTGTTCGTGTAAGCGAAGGGAGTAGTTTGTCGGGTTCGCTAGAGCAAAGCGGTAACTTTCCGCCAATGATGCTGCATATGGTTGCATCAGGTGAGTCAAGCGGGGAGTTGGATGACATGCTTGCAAGGGTCGCCAGAAACCAGCAACAGGATGCGGATTTGTTAATGAGCCTGTTGCTTAGTCTGTTTGGGCCCCTGATGTTAATTGTCATGGGCGGCGCGGTATTTACAATTGTAATGGCAATTCTGTTGCCCATCATTAATCTGAACCAACTGGTCGTCTAATCGACCCGGCAGCGGTTCAGCGAACTCATTTGAAAGTCAGCTTTAGGGAGTGTACAAGAACCATGAAAGCATCAGTCCATGGGTTTACCTTGATCGAGATAATGGTCGTGGTGGTTATTTTGGGTGTGCTGTCCGCACTCATCGTTCCTAATGTCATAAGTCGTCCTGACGAGGCCAGAGCTGCCGCGGCAAAGTTGGGTGTTCAACAGATCGGCAACGCGCTTGAATATTATCGTCTCGATAACGGTTTTTATCCATCTTCTGACCAGGGGCTGGAGGCACTGATAACCGAACCTTCCGGGTTTCCCGAGCCAAGGAACTGGAGCGAAGAAGGGTATCTGGGCAATGTACCGGAAGATCCCTGGGGCGAACCTTACCTGTACTTCAATGAAGACCGGTCCATTGATGTTTACAGCTTCGGTGCAGACCGGGAGGAAGGCGGTGAAGGTGTCGATGCTGACATTCTCCTGTCCGAGCTTTAACATTCGCGAATGCCACGTTCGAGATGAAGGTTAGCGATGAAGGCGCGATCCATATCTAAAGGTTTCACGCTTATCGAGATACTGGTGGTCTTGCTGATCGTCACGATCTTGGCAGGCATTACTGTTGCGAGATTGCCGGCTTTTTCACGAAACGCGGACTTTGAGACGGAAACACGTCGTCTTCAGCTCTTGTTTAGCATGGCTCACCAGGAGTCGATCCTGGATTCTACCGAGTTCGGGTTTCGTCTTACCGACGACGGTTACAAATTTCTGAAGTTTGATGATGGTAGCCAGAGTTGGACCGATGCTGAAAGTCCCTTTCAGAAGAGGTCACTGCCTGATGAACTAAGATTGGTCATTGAGGCGGACAGCGACGGATTTAGTTTTTTGGGAGAGAACTTACCACCTGTACTCATCTTATCCAGTGGTGAAAACACACCCTTTCGGCTCATTCTGCAATCCAGGTTACAGAAGACTTCAAGAACGTTGATGTCAGAGGGTTACGGTGAGTTTGTGTGGAACAAGCAATGAAACGGGGGCTGGGATTCACCCTGATTGAAGTGATGGTCGCCCTGGTTGTGTTCTCGGTGGTGTCCGTAGCACTGGTAAAAAACACAACAACGAGCCTCAGGCAGTCTGGAATGATTGAGGATCGCACCATAGCCTGGTGGTTGGCAGAGAATGAAATGACCAGTCTGCGAATGCTACCCCGTACGGATGATAGCTATCCAAACAGTGGCACATCTCGCGAGGTCGTCGAAATGGATGACACCGCTTGGGATGTTGAGACGACTGTAGAGGCGACTGAGAACGATTATGTGCGACGAATCGTGATTAGCGTCTATAGAGAAAACCAGGAAGACGCCAAGGCCAGGTTGGTCGGTTTTCTCGGCCGATATTGATGATAGAGCACTCATGATGAAAAAAGTGAGACAGAAAAGCCCTGGCTTTACGCTTCTAGAGCTTCTGGTCTCTATGTCAATTTTCGCGACGCTTGGACTGGGTGCTTACCAGATGTTGCAAACGGTTGCGGACAGTCATCAGAGAGTACGGTCCAGTGCAGAAGCATTTACCGGGCTGAATCTTGCTTACTCGATTATTCAGCGTGACTTTAACCAGTTTGCACCTCGTGCGGTGAGAGATGAGTATGGCGAAGTCCTACCAATCATCGATTTTGAGAATGAAGACTACATTATTGAATTTACCCGTAGAGGTTGGCGTAACCCTGCGGGTCGGCAAAGAAGTCGGTTACAACGGGTTGCTTACAGTCTTGATTTTGAAGAGGAGACCTTGACTCGTCACTTTTGGAAAGTACTGGATCGAGCAGAGGATTCTGAGCCGGTTTCCCAGCTTCTACTGGAAGGCGTGACAGATTTTCGGGTGACCGGATTTTCAGGAGATGAATCGGCGATAGATAGAGAATTTGTATTGGAGGACGAGGAGGCGGCGGCTCCCCTTGCAATGGAGGTAGTCATTAGCACCAACGCACTGGGCGAAAGCTATCGGTTGTTCCAGATGGTTGAACCCTATTTCGCGGCGTCAGGTGGTGAATCCCGAAATGTAGCTGACAATAACCCGGATAACCCGGATAACCCGGATGTGCAAGATGAACCATAAACAGGCTGGCGTAGCGCTGGTGACGGTTCTGTTAGTCGTTGCGATCGCGACGGTGATGGCAGTTTCGATGGTACAGGAACAGCAGAGTTCCATTCATATCACACGTGGCTTTCTAAGCCGTGGCCAGGCAGGTCAATATGCGCTGGGGGGTGAGGAGCTTGCCCGCCAGATACTTCATGAAGACCACGCTGAGGGTGAAAACCGGGATTACCTGGCTGAAACCTGGGCCAACCCTGAATTGCATTTTCAGTTTGAAGAGGGTGAGGTAAATTTGCAGATTACCGATCTGCAGGGTTTGTTCAACGTCAATTCATTGTCCAGTGAAAACGCACTTGTTGAGATCGCGCGGCAAAGGCTGGTGAACCTGCTTACAGCGCTGGGCGCTGACGCGCTCCTGTCCGATCGGATACAGGATTGGATTGACGAAGATACAAGTGCGCGCCCCGCTGGCGCTGAAGACTTTGATTATCTTGTTTACGAACCGCCGTACAGGACTGGCAATGCGATAGTTCAGGATGTTTCCGAGCTGGGATTGCTTGGGTTAGAGCCAGAAATACTACAGCAGATCACCCCGTTTTTTACCGCGCTACCGGATGCCCAAACACTGATTAATATCAACACAGCGTCGCCCTACATTCTGCAAGCGCTTGCATCTGAGTTGTCGTCAGAAGCGGCGGGGGTGTTGGTACAAAGAAGAGAAGAGCAGGAGGGCGGCTTTGAGACTGTTCAGGCGTTTCTTCAATTACCAGAACTTGCGGGGGTCCGCGTAGTTACTAATGGACTTAGTGTACAATCGTCTTTTTTCGAAGTTCGAACGATCGCTCGATACCAGGAACGGTTCAGTTATTTGACGAGTATTCTTCATCGTAATCCCCTGGATGGAACTATCCGGGTTATATATCGCGACTTCTCAAAGAAATTCCGCCCGCAACAAGTCACTGAGGAGGACACAGATGGCTGATACCGTATTTCTAAAGTTTAGGGGTGATGAATATGAGTGGTTGATATTCGACTCCTCCGGCCGCAAGAAAACTGACGGGCTTGGTTCTGCCAGTCAGTTTAATGAGAGCTTCGAGGAACAGTTTGACGGCCGCGTAGTGTTTGTCGCGCCCGGTGAAGAAGTCCTGCTTACCATCGCAAATATTCCATCGAAGCAACATCGCCAGATCGTGCAAGCAGTGCCCTATGCCATTGAAGAACAATTGGCGATGGACGTAGAGGACTGCTTTTTTTCGCTTGGCTTACGCAACGTTAATAATCATATTCAGGTCGCAGTTGTTGAGAGATCGCGAATAAGAGGCTGGTTGGACAGGCTCGACGCGCTGGACGTTGAAATTGGCTTTATGACCTCTGAAGCTAATCTTCTTTCCTGCGATATCGGAATTTCTGTGCTCATCGACGATGATCGAGTCCATATCCGGTGGCCTGATGGAACGGGTATGACGACCTCTCGAACAGGGCTTACGCTTGCGCTTTCGGCGGGGTCAACTGGTTTGCCTATCAATGTGTCAGGTAGTGAATTGGATATTGGCGCCTCCCGGATGCAGTTGAGTGAACTTGAAGCGAGCGGTGAAGTCTTAAGTCAGCGATTGGTCAATGAGTCAGGATTCCACATACTCTGCTGTGAATTTTCTGGCACAGAGAACAACTTACTGCAGGGTGAATTCAAAGTTGAAGCCGCAGTTTCCAGCGTTCAACTGGTCTGGCGATCGGTAGCAGTGCTTGCTGTGATGACTGTTGCGCTGCATTTTTCGGCATTAGTCGCTCAGGCTTGGTATACCGACCGAAAGTCGAGTGAGTATAAGACAGAGGCTTACGCCTTATATGCATCGGTTTTTCCCAAGGACCGGAACGTCAGGGATCTACGCAGAAGATGGCAAGCACATCTTGGTCGCTCGGAATCAAACGTGAATGAGTTCATCAGTCTACTCGCGGCTTCGAGTCGCGGATTGTCAGAGGCTGGCCTGACGCTCAACAATGTTAATTTTAACGAAAGCCGTGGTGATCTGATCCTGCAGGTGATTGGTGAGCGTAGTGAAAAACTGGTCGAATATACCCAGCGACTGACTAGCGAGGGACTGGAGGCCGAAATAGGTACTATCAACCAGGATGCTGGAACCGTTCGAGGGAGCATTAAAATTCGTTCCCGTGGAGTTGGCTCATGAGAGACTATTTCCGAGAATTGATGAAGCACTACCACGAACTGGAAAAGCGTGAGCGGGTGGCGGTATTGTCACTCTCAATATTTCTTGTTGGGGTTGTTCTTTACGCAGGTATCTGGGCCCCGGTAAACAGCTATACCCTGGAAGCCCAGATTGACCATGATCGCTACCTGAAATTGTTAACCTATCTTAAGTCCACGGAATCACAGGCTAGAAGCTCCTCGGAAAATCAGAGTACGGGAAAGGCAGCAGGCCAATCCCTGCTCAGTTTGGTATCAAAATCCGCGCGAAGCGTCGGCATCAATCCGAGCAGGCTTCAGCCTGAAGGTAGTGATGCCGTGAGTGTCTGGTTTGATGCGGTTGCGTTTACCAAGCTAATGTTATGGCTGGAGCGACTGGAATCGGGCCAAGACATCGTTGTGCAACAAATCACCATTGATCGCCGTGACTTACCTGGGCAGGTGTCGGCGAGGCTGGTGCTCCGGCCCTAACTCGTCTCGCGTAGATTGGCTGCTTTCCACACTGAAACTCTCACCAGGAGCA
>JABJED010000506.1 GCA_018665025.1 Gammaproteobacteria bacterium | reverse complement strand
GATTGCAAGGAATGCGGGTTGATCAATGAGACCCAGTCCGTGAGTTCGTCAAAAACCACCAGATTTCCATCGAGAACTGAAGCTAAACTCAATTTTCAGGGGAACATGTACTTGGCTAGTGAAGCAGAAATGTGGTTAATTTTTCTTATACCCAAAAAATAGAAGGAAGAGAGGAGAGCAGAACCTACAAAACGCCTAAAGAATCCGCAAATCAGGATGAACTTGTTGCACCTTTAACCTGGGTCCAAAGACTCAAAAGAGTCTTTCAACGGGCCGCGCTCGAGGAGCGAACCACTTCTAAACTTGCGCCACGTCAAATAAACAACAGGAATGTTTACGCGCTTGTGTCGAATCGTGATGATGAGGGATGTCTTGGCTTCTCGGAACTGGGACTCGTGGGTCTTGGTGAATCGGCTTATTATCGTACGATAACGCATCCTCGCGGATAGAGATTTTTTAGTGCCCGTTGTTTTCAGACAAACTTCCCTATGGTGTCCACACCATTGATCCAAGTCAATGCAGCTATCGCTTTGATTGATTAAATTTACATTCAGATTGTCGCTATGACGTCGTAAATTCGCCTCCGGGGTGGAGGTTATGGTAATCGATCTACATCGAACAAATTTGGTTACATTGATAGTGCCCTTGCTGACGCTTTTGTGTTTTGGTACTGCCTTGAAAAGTCATGCTCAGGAACTGGGAGAATCTGAATTCCAGACCATTTGCATCGCTTGCCACACTATTGGAGAAGGTCGTCGTATCGGACCGGATCTGGCTGGTGTCACCGATAAACGCTCACAGGAGTGGTTGTTCAGCTTCATCAAATCCTCTCAATCGATGATTCAAAGCGGCGATCCGGACGCTCTGGCGATTTCGCAGGAATACCAAGGGCTCGTGATGCCGGATGCGTTTATGAGCGATACGCAAATCACGAATGTCATTCATTACCTTGCAATGAAAAGCGCTGCGGCAAGCCCAGATTCAGAAAACGTTCCCCAGTCGACGCAGTCAGCTTCGGCTGAAACCGCACCCGATCCTGAGCCGTTTTCACAAGAACAGATCCTTGCGGGCCAACGATTATTTCAAGGGGAACAACGCTTGGAAAATGGTGGCGCAGCCTGTAATGCATGCCACGATGTTCGCAATGACGCCGTCATCGGCGGCGGTATCCTCGCGGCGGAACTTACTACCGTTTTTTCAAGGATGGGCAAAGAAGGCGTGATCGCGATCCTCAGGCATTCTCCGTTCCCTGTCATGCAGGCTGCATATAAAGACAAAGGCCTCACGAAAGAAGAGGTTCAGGCGCTGGTAACGTTCCTTGAGTACGCAGACTCCGAAGAATACAACCAGTTACCAAGGGGCTACGGGGTTGGTCTTTTCCTGAGTGGCACTATTGGTGCTGGCATCATGTTTTTGCTCTTTGGAGTGATATGGCGCGGACGAAAGATTGGTTCCGTCAACCAGAAAATTTACGACCGCCAGGTCAAATCGCAGACCGATGGGGATCGATAACTGTAAGCACGCAAAACTGACAATAACGGATAAGAATCATGAGTTGGATAAAGGACATTATTTCACCCGAGACGCGGAACTGGGAAGAATTCTATCGAAATAGATTTCAACATGACCGGATTGTCAGAAGTACACACGGCGTAAATTGTACCGGCGGGTGCTCATGGCAGATTCACGTTAAAGACGGCATTGTCGTCTGGGAGACCCAGCAACTGGACTACCCAGTCTTGGAGGACAAGCTCCCTCCCTACGAACCACGTGGCTGCCAGCGAGGGATTTCCTTCTCTTGGTACCTTTATAGCCCGCTCCGAATAAAGTATCCGCTGATTCGTGGCGCCCTGATAGATGCGTTTCGTGATGAAAAGGCAAAGAACGGCGGCGACCCAATGAAAGCCTGGAAATCGCTTCAGGCCAATGACACCAAACGACGCGCTTATCAGAAGGCCAGGGGTAAAGGAGGTTTTCGTCGGGCCAGTTGGGATGAAGTCATGGAACTCATGGCGGTGGCAAACATTTCTACCGCTGAGGAATATGGTCCGGACAGGGTCATTGGTTTCTCCCCTATCCCAGCAATGTCGATGCTCAGTTATGCCGCGGGTTCACGATTCCTGCAACTTTTCGGGGGCGTCTGTCTGAGTTTCTACGACTGGTATTGCGACCTGCCCACCGCATTCCCAGAAATCTGGGGCGAACAGACCGATGTTTGCGAAAGTGCAGACTGGTACAACTCCAAGATGATTGCGGATATGGGCGCGTGCCTGAACATGACACGCACACCTGATTGCCATTTCTTTGCTGAATCTCGACACAATGGAACCAAGGCAGTGGTTTTCTCTCCGGACTTTTCACAGGTCTGTAAATATGCCGACCAGTGGGTGCCGCTACACGCGGGTAGTGATGGTGCATTCTGGATGGCTGTTTCCCATGTCATCCTGAAAGAGTTCCACCATGATGCTCAGACCCCCTATTTTATTGATTACGTAAAGCAGTACACCGACAGTCCCATGCTCGTGAGGCTCGATGAGGTTGACGGTCACTACCGACCCGGTCGATTACTTCGTGCTAACGAACTTGAAGAGTACACGGGCACAAGCAATGGCGACTGGAAGTTCGTCAGCATCGATTCTGATACCGGCCAGTACGTCATCCCGAAGGGCGCGATGGGTCATCGTTGGGATGAGACTGGCGGCAACTGGAACATGAAACTCGAAAATGCGGAAGACGACCGCCCTTACGACCCGCTTTTGACATTCCTTAACGACAAGGACGATGTTGCCCTGACAGAATTTGACGAGTGGGGTCTCGATATCAAGGCGCTACGAGGCGTGCCTGTTAAGAGGGTCCAGACCGAATCCGGTAAAACCGTATTGGTAACAACTGTGTACGACCTGACGATGGCTCAGTATGGGGTCGGGCGCGGTTTAGATGGTGCCTATCCCGAGGACTATGCCGATAAAGACGCGGCATATACCCCCGCGTGGCAGGAGGTGTTCACCGGCGTTGACGCAAAGACCGTATTGCAGTTTGCAAGGGAATGGGCGAACACTGCCAATATAACGGAAGGCAAGTGCATGATCATCATCGGTGCGGGTATCAATCACTGGTACCACGCGAACCTGATGTACCGCGCCGGTGCCATGGCATTGATGCTGAGCGGCTGTGTTGGCAAAAATGGCGGCGGTTTGAACCATTATGTTGGTCAGGAGAAACTGGCACCGATGGATTCCTGGAGCAATATCGCATTTGCAAAAGACTGGCAGGATCCGGTTCGACTACAGCAGGCACCTTTGTGGCACTACATCAACACCTGCCAGTATCGCTACGATGGTCAGTATTCACGATACAACACCGTGCCAGATAACGAGATGACTAGGGCGCATACAGCAGACACCATCTACAAGGCTGTTCGCAACGGGTGGATGCCTTTCTATCCCCAGTTCAAACAAAACACGCTTGAACTCTGTGATACGGAAGTCAGTGAAGGCGCAGATAGCGATGATGCGATCAAGAATAACGTCCTCGAAAAGCTAAAATCTAGGGACATACAGTACTCCGTTAGTGATCCGGAGAATCCGCAGAATTACCCGCGAGTGTGGTACATCTGGCGCGGCAACGCCATCGTCGGGTCGATGAAAGGACACGAGTATTGCCTGAAGCACTACCTCGGTACCCATTCCAACGGTATCGCAGAAGACTCCGAAGAACATACGGAGGAAGTCGAATGGACTGAAGTTGCACCGGTCGGCAAGATGGACCTGGTGGTGGACCTTAATTTCCGCATGGACTCGTCCGCGCTGTACTCTGATATCGTGCTACCTGCGGCCTCCTGGTACGAGAAGGCAGACATGAACAGCACCGACCTGCACTCATTCATCCATCCGCTATCGCAAGCCATCGCCCCCGTCTGGGAATCAAAAACGGACTGGAATATTTTCCGGGACCTGGCAAAGGCGACAAGCGAGGCAGCCAAAAAATACTTTTCCAGACCTCGAAAAGACATTGTCACCGTTCCCCTGGCACATGATACGGCGGACGAGATTACTCAACCTCACGTTAAGGACTGGTACAAGGGAGAAATAGAAGCCATTCCGGGCAAGAGCATGCACAAGTTGGCCGTTGTCGAGCGTGATTACACAAAAATCTACGAAAAGTTCATCACACTCGGCGACAGAATCAAGACAACCGGTCTTGGTGCTCACGGTAACCATTTTCAGTGCGATGACATATACGATGAGATGGTTAATTCCAACCACTTTCCGTCGCGGACCTTGGACGGTAAGACCTACCCATCAATAGAGGAAGACATCGACGCCGCCAACGCGGTGCTCAATCTCTCCACGCTCACCAACGGCAAGCTCACGGTTCGTGCCTACGAATACATGGAGAAGAAAACCGGCCTTGATCTGGTCCACCTGGCCAAGGGAAGCGAAGACGTCAACTTGAGCTACGCGGACCTGCAAGCGCAGCCACGCAGATACAACACCTCTCCCTTGTGGTCTGGTTTGATGAACGATGGCAGGGCTTACGCGCCTTACACTTACAACTACGACATGCTGGTTCCCTGGCGGACTTTAACGGGTCGCCAACACTTTTACCTGGACCATGACATGTACATCGCCTATGGCGAAAACCTGCCAACCTACAAACCGGCACCCAAGCCCGAGCTTTATGGTGACCTGAAAGAAACGCTCAAGGCCGGTGAGGCATTGGTGCTGAATTACCTCACGCCCCATGGTAAGTGGCATATCCATTCCACCTACATGGAAAACCTTCGCATGCTAACGCTTTCTCGGGGGTGCGAGCCCTGTTGGATGAGCGAAGTGGATGCCAAGCAGCTGGGTATCCAGGATAACGACTGGGTAGAGGTGTACAACGATCACGGCGTTTATTGTACGCGGGCTGTTGTCAGCTCCCGGATACCAAGGGGCGTCTGTATTGTTTATCACGTCCCGGAACGAACGACGGGCATTCCCAAGTCCCAGGAAAGAGGAAACCGGCGCGCAGGCGGACACAACAGTGTTACGCGAATCCACCTGAAGCCGAATTTCCTTGCTGGAGGCTATGGGCAGTTCAGCTACCACTTTAACTACTGGGGCCCAATCGCCCCCAACAGGGACACACACGTAACGGTTAAGAAAATGAACAAAGTGGTTTGGTAAAACAATATCTGGATGGAGTAGACAGTGGACATACGATCACAAATATCAATGGTTTTTCACCTCGACAAGTGCATTGGCTGCCACACCTGCTCGATTGCCTGTAAGAACATCTGGAGTGATCGGAAAGGCGCCGAGTACATGTGGTGGAACAACGTTGAAACCAAACCCGGCACAGGCTACCCGACCAAATGGGAAGACCAGCTGATCTACAAGGGCGGCTGGGAAAATAAAGGTGCTGACGGTGGCGAAATCAAGCTGAAGGGCGCCGGTAAAGGCAAGGGACTGGGTAATATTTTCCACAACCCGCACCTGCCGGTTATTGATGACTACTACGAACCGTTTACCTACAAGTATCTTGACCTGGTTGAATCACCTGAAAGTGATGACCAGCCAACCGCGCGACCTGTCTCGCTGATCACCGGCAAGCCCATTGACATTAAGATGGGCCCTAACTGGGATGATGACCTGAGCGGCACACCGGACTATGCGCGCAACGACCCTAACCTGAAAAACCTGTCTGAAACAGAACGCGAAGCGATGTTCCAGCTTGAAAAAATGGCCTTCTTCTACCTACCGCGTATCTGCAACCATTGCCTGAATCCAGCATGCGTTGCGTCCTGCCCTTCCGGTGCGATTTACAAAAGAGGTGAAGACGGTATTGTTCTCGTCAACCAGGAAGAATGCCGCGGCTGGCGCATGTGTGTAACCGCCTGCCCTTACAAGAAGACCTACTACAACTGGCACACCGGTAAATCAGAGAAATGCATACTCTGCTTTCCCCGACTGGAAGCCGGTTTGGCACCCGCATGCATGCACTCCTGTGTCGGACGCATACGCTATCTAGGCGTCATCCTCTATGACGCCGACAAGATTGAGAAAGTGGCCCGCTCGCCAGAGGGCCAGTTGGTGCAAAACCACATGGACATCATGCTGGACCCGAATGATCCCGAGGTTATCGCAGGAGCGAAAGCCAATGGTGTTGCTGATTCAACGATAAGGTCTGCGCAGAAATCCCCGGTATACAAGTTCGTCAAAAAATGGGGACTGGCACTACCATTGCATTCCGAATTCCGCACGATGCCCATGCTGTTCTATGT
Organism: Gammaproteobacteria bacterium; assembly: GCA_018665025.1. Lineage (GTDB taxonomy): Bacteria > Pseudomonadota > Gammaproteobacteria > Pseudomonadales > Azotimanducaceae > UBA9659. The sequence continues at coordinate 16,408 of JABJED010000506.1, read as the reverse complement.
TCCCCCGCTTCTGCCCGTCATGGCGTCGCTGGGCAAGGCAGATAAAAACCAGCTGGACAAAACAGGCCCGGTGGTGAAGCAATGGAACGACGACTGGCTTTACGACACGAGCACCGACGATATTTTCGGGACGATCGACGACGCCCGCTTCCCCATGCAGTACATGGCGAACCTGTTCAGCGCCGGAGACGTCGATATGATTAAGGCGCGCATCATGAAGCTGATGGCAGTCAGGATCTATCGCAGGTTTGTCACCGTTGGTGACATTGCTGAAGACAAAGCGATGAAAGCATTGCAGGAAGCAGGGCTGACGCCGGAGCTGGCTGAGGAGATTTACTATCTGACCTCTCTTGCGAAATTCGATGACCGTTTTGTTATTCCCGCTGCCCACCGCGAGCAGGCGATTGAAATGATGGAGTTCACCGGCGATAAAAAAGGTAACGCCGGCTTCGGATTTAAAGAAGGCACTGCCAAAAGGGGACTTTAAAGATGAAAAATTTAGATCACTATCGAACCATGGCGCCACTCTTCGCATACCCTGAGGCAGACTTTCCCGTCAAGCTCGAACGGATCAAGTCATTATTGGATGCTGGGTATCCAGCCGCGGCGGAAAAATTCGAAATGTTCCTTGGTTATCTTCCCACCGGCGACCTTCTGCTGATCCAGGAATTGTTTACGCGCTCATTCGACATACAGGCGATTGCAACCCTTGATCTTGGCTACGTACTCTTCGGCGATGACTACAAGCGAGGCGAACTGCTCTCTAATCTGAACCGGGAACATCACCAAGCAGGCAATGATTGCGGCTCTGAGCTGGCAGACAATCTTGCAAACGTGCTGAATTTGATGAGCAAGCTTGAAGACGAAGAACTGATAATTGATCTGGCCTATGCAATGGTCGCACCAGCTCTCACCGAGATCATTGATGAATTCGATCCCGCCCGAATGCAGAAGAAGAGCGAATCCTACGAAAAACATTACAAGACACTCATTGAAACACCGCCAGTGAAAAACGAAGCAGTGACCCTGTACAAGTTCGCGCTGGAATCACTTTATGAGGTATTCAAGCAGGACTTTTCACTGATAGCAGAAAAGCCACTGCGGCGAAAAACGAGCGACTTCCTGATATCGGTGATTCAGGAAAATGAAATTGAACAACAAGCGGAAGCTTGACATTAAGGAGTAACACTCATGAATCCATACGATTACTTCTTTTTCGTCATCTTTCCTTATCTTATCGCAACTGTGTTCCTGGTGGGCACCATCTATCGCTACCGAAAGTCCGGATACACTGTCACCAGCCTGTCAGCGCAGTTCCTCGAGGGCCGGCAAGGATTCTGGGGTACGGTTCCTTTTCACTGGGGAATCCTGATGATTTTCCTCGGGCACCTGGTGGCGTTTGCCTTTCCTGCCTCGGTGCTGGCATGGAACGCAGACCCGATGCGGCTCATTATTCATGAAGGTCTCGGCTTCACTTTCGCGGTTGCCGTCGTTATCGGCCTCTGCGCGCTCATCCTCCGGCGGCTGACGAATCCACGACTGCGCGTTGTGACGTCAAAGATGGACTTGTTCGTTGAGTTCATGTTGCTTGCGCAGGTTCTTTTAGGCTGCTGGATCGCATTAGGCTATCGCTGGGGTTCATCCTGGTTTGCAGCAGACCTGTCACCTTACCTGTGGTCCATTATTCAATTTAGTCCACAACCTGAAGCGGTGTACGCTATGCCGCTGGTGATTAAGGCACACATTGTCGGTGCCTTCTCAATCTTTCTCATTTTTCCTTTCACTCGTCTTGTTCATCTGCTCGTCGCACCATTTCACTATCTTGTGCGTCCCTACCAGGTCGTTATCTGGTATTGGGATCGCAAACTCGTGCGTCAACCTAGCACCCCGTGGTCGGAGGCCAGACCACGCAATAACTGAGGGTGTCTATCTAGGAGTATAGGGTGGAAAAGGTAGCAACCAGCAAGTCACACAAAGCACTGTTCCTAAATACCACGGCATTCACTATCTGTTTTGCAGCATGGATGATGAACGGTGTGCTGGTCACTTTCCTCGCCGCTAACGAGGCTTTCGATTGGGGGCCGGTCGAGATAGGCTGGTTGATGGGCCTTCCGGTTCTAACGGGTGCCATTTTCCGGTTGCCTGCTGGCATTCTCACAGACAAGTACGGTGGCAAACCGATATATGGCGGTCTGCTGGTTTTTTGCGCTGTCCCTATGTACCTGCTTTCTTACGCAGACAGTTTCCTGACCTATGCGCTGTGCAGCGCGGGTTTCGGTATGGCAGGCGTTAGCTTTTCAATCGGCATCGCCTTTTCATCTGTCTGGTATCCCCAGGAACGCCAGGGTACTGCGCTCGGCATCTTTGGCGCTGGCAACGCAGGTGCCGCCTTAACAACATTTTTCGCACCCACCCTGCTGAACAACCTGACTGATGGTGGTGCGAACCTGGAAGGCTGGCGTCAGCTTCCTGTTTACTATGCCGCTATGTTGCTGATCATGGCTGCGATTTTCTTTTTCTTCTCCGAGAACAAGAAACCGGCGTCTAGTGGCAAGAACCTACGACAGATGCTTCGTCCACTGAAAGACCTGCGAGTGTGGCGATTTGGCTTGTATTACTTTCTCGTGTTCGGGTGTTTTGTCGCTTTTTCACAGTGGCTGGTGCCTTATTTCGTCAATGTGTATTACCTGCCGCTAGCTACCGCTGGACTCCTTGCAGCCGCATTCAGTTTGCCATCCGGCCTCATCCGCGCACTCGGCGGATGGATGTCAGATGTGATGGGCGCAAGAGCAGTGATGTATTGGGTCCTGGGTCTGTCGGTTGCGCTGAGCTTTATGTTGGTCATCCCGAAGATGGAAATCTACTCACCGGGTGAAGGGATTATGGCAGCCAGGGGAGGCACAGTGACTCTTGTTTCTGATGCCAAAGTTGTTGTCGACGATAAAACTTACGACCTGGAACTATCTGACAGGTCATTCGAGGAACTGGATTCACGAATAGTCGTCTTCCCGACGAAGGCAACCTGGCAGGAACCCGTTGTTGAGATCGGACAAGTAGTAAAAAGAAGGGAGTTGATCGCGAAAGGAGTGACAAAAATCTACTTCCAGGCGAATGTATGGATCTTTGCTGCATTCGTCGTGCTACTCGGTGCAGTCTGGGGAATAGGCGCAGCAGCCGTCTACAAACACATCCCTGATCATTACCCTGAAGAGGTTGGTGTGGTCGGCGGGATGGTAGGTGTCATTGGCGGGCTCGGTGGTTTTTTCTGCCCGATCATCTTTGGTTATTTGCTCGAGAGTACTGGTCTGTGGACAAGCTGCTGGATGTTCATGTGGGTACTGTCCTGTATCTGTCTATTCTGGATGCACAACGTCATTCAACTCGCAGAACGCAGGGAACGACCCGAGCACTCAAAACATTTTTAATGTCAGGAATTTGCTATGGCTGAAAATTTGACCCAGTGGGACCCGGACAATGAAGAGTTCTGGGAAACGACGGGCAAGAAAATAGCCACCAGAAACCTGTGGATTTCAATTCAAAGCCTGCTCTGTGGGTTTGCCGTCTGGCTTTACTGGGGAATCATCTCGGTGCAGATGCTCAACCTCGGGTTTCCGTTTACTTCTGAACAGTTCTTTACGCTGACCGCTATCGCTGGCCTGAGCGGAGCAACCTTAAGGATTCCCAGTACCTTCTTCATTAGGATTGCGGGGGGCAGGAACACCATTTTTTTCACTACCGCATTGCTGATAATTCCGGCTGCGGGTACCGGCTTTGCGTTGTCGAACCCTGACACACCCTTCTGGATGTTCCAGTTGCTGGCGCTGTTATCGGGGTTTGGCGGCGGCAATTTCGCTTCCTCCATGTCCAACATCAGTTTCTTTTTTCCGAAAAAGCAGCAAGGTGCCGCACTCGGCATGAACGCAGGTCTGGGAAACTTTGGTGTCACGACCATGCAGATATTGGTGCCATTGATTATGACGTTTGGGATATTTGGCGGTGAATCCCTGGTACTGGTGAATAGCAGCGGCTGGATTTTTGGCAAGATTCCCGCCGGAACGCCGACATACCTGCACAACGCCGGATTTGTCTGGCTGGTGCTTCTGATTCCCCTCGCTTTTTTCGGTTGGTTCGGCATGAACAACATCACGACGGAATCAATCACCCCGAATCCGGGTGATCCGATGGCCAGCATGTTGAAAATCTCGGGACTTTTGTTGATCGCGCTGACTACCGCCTCGATCGGACTTTATCTGTTGCTGCCTGAACCAACGGGAATGGATTTGTTAAGCCAGTGGGTCGCGCTACCTCTGGTGATTATTGTCACTGTGCTGTCGTTACGGTATTTGACCACCGGCGCCTTGCAGGCAAACCTGAAACGCCAATACCAGATCTTCAACGATAAACACACCTGGGCCATGACCGTTATCTACACGATGACGTTTGGTTCTTTCATTGGGTATTCGGCTGCGTTCCCACTGGCGATCAAGGTTATCTTCGGCTACACCCACGTTGTGGGTGCTGACGGCACAATGATCCATGATGCAGTCAATCCAAACGGACCCAGTGCTCTCGCTTTTGCCTGGATCGGTCCGTTTATCGGGGCGCTGATTCGACCGGTTGGTGGCTGGATCTCGGATCGTTCGGGCGGGGCGAGGCTAACCCAGTGGATTTCCGTGGTCATGGTTGGTTCTGCGTTGGGTGTTGCCTACTTCATGGCAGAAGCCTACAAGTCTGCAACGCCTGAAATTTTCTTCTGGCCGTTCTTTGCGTTGTTCATCATCCTGTTTGCGGCCAGTGGTGTTGGCAACGGGTCCACATTCAGGACAATCGCGGTGGTGTTCGAGCAGGAACGTCGCGGTCCGGTGCTTGGCTGGACCTCGGCGGTAGCGGCCTACGGTGCGTTCATCATTCCGAAAGTGATCGGCGAGCAAATCAAACTCACCACACCGGAAGTTGCACTCTATGGCTTCGCTGTTTTTTACGTAGTGTGCATTGCCATCAACTGGTGGTTCTATCTGCGACCTAATGCCTACATCCAGAATCCTTAATTGATTTTAACCAAGCAACAGATTGGATAGTAATCATGACAAAAAACATTCCCGTGTTTGAAGAACCCACTGATTTTGGTCATCAAGAGTACCCGGCAGCTCTTGTTCTCGTGACAAATGCCTGCAATCTTCGTTGTCGACATTGTTTTGTTTATCGTGAAGGGACACCCAACGATCCCCGGGACAAGATTAGCGATGAGGTTTTCTTGTACCAACTGGAAAAGTTAAGAGACAAACACAAAATTCGCTCAATGTTGTTTATGGGTGGAGAACCCATGATTAAATCTGCGCTGGTGTTTGAGGCGATGAAACTGTTTCATCAGAGCAGCATTGTGACAAACGGTACCTATGGGATCCCCTCAGTTCCTGGTCATCTAGTGACCGTGTCCCTGGATGGTCCAAGAGCTTACAACGATTCCATCAGGGGTGATGGAGTGTTCGATAAAGTAAAACAGGCTGTGCATAACCGTCAACCCGATGGTACAACCGTTATGTTACAGATGACTCTAACGCGAGGAAATGCCCCAGCGATGGAAGCGTTTGTCGAGGAAGTACACGATTGGCCGATCGATGGTATTGCGTTTACATTTTTTGTACCACAGGTCGATCAACACGACGAACTGTCGTGGGACGATCTCAGGGAGAGAGACAAGGTTATCGAACGATTGATCAGGCTGAAGAAAACGTATCCCATCATCAAAGCCAATGTAGAGGCGTTAAGAATGATGTATTCCGATAGATGTCTTAAAGCCACCGGTCTACGCGGGGAAAACTGTAGCATGAAAAAGATGTTGCCACTTTATATAGGAGATGGCGGCTCTTTTGAACGTACTTTTTGTTGTTATGGTAACAACGTCGATTGTTCTCGTTGTGGCGCGTATGCAGTATTCAACAACGCCGTTAGCTAGTCTTTACTGAAGTAGGCATCAGTGAATGAATAACGTAGAGAAAACCGGCACGGAAAGCTAACTCGCGCCGATCTTGATCTTTCTCCTTTTCTTCAGTTTTTCCGTTGGATGCAGGACGCGTTGGGTCGTACCAAGATTGCCTGAAGCAGTCCACCGCCAATGCCGCAGGTTAATGCCGTGCGAACAGTCTCGCTCGCTGATAAATTACAAAGCTCTTTAATTAGACCGCAGCCAGGTTTTAAGCCTCCCCGACTTCATTGATGTGGATCATGGCCGGTTGCCGGTGCTCCTCCTAAAGTATCAACACTAGATACTCTAGGGTCGACACAGGTCATGCAAGCCAAGTACTGGGTTTCAACATCAATCGTTATGCTTATCCTGGCATGGCTGCTGGCAGGTCATTTCCTATCTGTTGGAACGACAGCACAGGCTCTAACAGTGCCCGAGGCTGAGACTCAAACCCAAAGAATAGAGCGCGTTCGGGGTGTCCTGAGCAGGGCACAACCTCGCCGAACGCATATGTCCATCAGTGGCAGAACTGCACCCAACAGGGTGGTGAATGTGCGGACAGAAATCGCGGCTCGTATCGTAAAACTGTATGTAGAGAAAGGCGATCGTGTCGCCGCCGATCAGCCACTCTGCAAACTCGCCACTGGCAGTCGCAACACTTCACTCTCGAAGGCAATCGCACTTGAGAGGCAGACCCTGCTGGAACACAGAGGCATGATGGACCTCAGTGAGAGGGGTTTGCAGTCTGAGATTGCCATCGCCCGGTCACGAACTCGACTTGAATCCGCCCAGCATGATGTCAGCTTCGCGAGGTTGCAGCTCAGCCGGGTAGAGGTCAAATCTCCGTTTGCCGGTATTGTCGAGAATCAACCGGTTGAAGAGGGAGATGTTGTTGCCATCGGGGGCATCTGCGCAACGATGCTGGACCTCGACCCCATTCTTATTGTGGGCCGTGTTGCTGAAAAAGACATCGGTTTCATTCAACCCGGCCAGGAGCTGACTGCACACCTGTTAACAGGTGAAGCAGTCACTGGACGGATAAGTTTCGTTTCACATGCTGCAGATGACACTACTCGCAGCTATCTGGTTGAGGCAGAAGTGCCAAACACCGAGGGTAAACTGAGAGCAGGAATTACGGCAGAAATCCAGTTCATCACCGGCACAAAGGTGGCGCATCAGGTAGACCCTGCCGCCCTCGTTCTGAACGATAGCGGCGACCTGGGTGTTCGAACCGTCGATGATAAAAATATTGTTGGATTTCACACCGTGTCGATTGTCAGTGAGGGAGCCGAAGGTCTTTGGGTTACCGGTCTGGCACCTGAGGTGCGACTCATCACCGTCGGGCAGGAAATGGTAGGCGCCGGGCAAGAGGTTGAGCTGGTGTTGTCATCCCTGCCGGGCCAATCAGCGACTGACTCCAATGTCTCTGACTGAGTTTGCGATTAGAAGGCGACGCACGACGCTTAGTATCATGGCTGTTATTCTGCTCATGGGGTTTACTTCCTACAGCACCATACCGCTCGAATCCTATCCCGACGTCACCGTCCCCGTTATCGTCGTCACCATTCCACTTGATGGTATTTCACCAGAAGATGCAGAGCGCCTGTTGACCAAACCAGCTGAAGTTGAGATACGGGCTGTGGAAGGTGTGGAAGAGATAACCTCCTACTCCACAGAGAATATCTCTATCATTGTCATCGAATTCGACTTCGACTTTGATCCCGATGATGCCGTTCTGAATGTTAGAGCGGCGCTCGACAAAGCCAGGGTCATGATGCCGCCAGCAGTCGGTGAGCCGGAAATTCGGGAAATTGTCGCTGCGGAAATGCCCATCGTTACGGTCAGTCTCGGTGGTCGCCATGCGCCGGAGAGATTGGTACACAGCCTTGCAGTTGATCTGCAGAGAAAACTTGAGGCTATACCTGATGTTCTCCAGGTGACCATGAATGGACATCGAGAAGAGATACTTGAGGCAGAAGTCAGTCCGGCACAACTTGAGAGCCTGGGCGTTTCACACCAGGAACTTCTGGCTGCGATAACGTCGAATAACCGACTGATTCCTGCAGGCGCTATCAATTCCAGTAAAGGCAGTTTCTCAGTGAAAGTGCCCGGTCTTATAGAAACCCGCAGTGATGTGCTTGGCATCCCCATCAGAGCGAATAGCGACGGTGTCACTAAACTGGCCGATATTGTCAATCTGAAACGAACCTTCAAGGACGCGACTAGATTCACGCGGGCGAATGGCGATCCTGTCATTGTTCTTGAGATCGCCAAAAGATCAGGCACCAATCTGGTGGAAGTGGTGGAACAAATTCGGCGCGTCGTAGAACAGGAGCGTCTCGATTACCCCAATGTAATAGAGGTCGGTTACCTGGCTGACCAGGCTCCAGGAACCGCGCTTCAGGTCGACACCCTGGAAGGCAACATCTCGACAGCACTGTTTCTGGTGTTAACAGTCGTTGTTGCAGCGATTGGATTCCGATCTGGGTTGCTCGTTGCACTGGGCATCCCTTTTTCTTTTCTCTTTGCCTTTATTGTCATCAGCATTCTGGATTTCAGTTACAACTTTATGGTGATGTTCGGCATGCTGCTTGGCCTGGGTATGCTGATTGATGGCGCTATCGTCGTCGTCGAACATGCAGACAGACGCATGGCTGAAGGCGTGACGCCTCGTGATGCGTTCGTCGAATCGACCCAGCGGATGTTCTGGCCGGTCGTTGCGTCAACCTGCACAACGCTGGCAGCTTTTCTACCGCTCATGTTGTGGCCTGGTGTGACGGGCGGCTTTATGAAATATCTGCCAGTAACGGTGTTTGCCGTTCTCGCAGGGGCGCTTGCTTATGCGTTGATTTTCGCGCCGGTGCTCGGTGCAATGTATGGTAAAAGTTCTGAACAAAAGACGAATGATTCGGCGTTCGTCACCGGCTACATAGCCTTGCTGAAGTTCGTTGTTGTCCATCCGTTCATTGTCGTCAGTGTAACTATTTTCACGCTATCTGCCATTACCCTGACCTACCTGAACTATGGGCGCGGACTTGAATACTTCACAACAGTCGACCCGGAGTTCACTGGCATTTCGATTCATGCGAGAGGTAACTATTCGGCTGAAGCCATCAGGGACATTGTCGTCGACATAGAACAGCAGATCATCGCAGCTGGTTATCACAAGACCATCTACACGCGAACAGGTGGTGCCAACCAACTTGGTGGTGCGGAAGACAGGGTTGGTGCGATCATTGTCGAATTCTCAGATCGGCATTCGAGAAATGCAACCGGTAGCGAGATCGAGGATATCTACAGGAGCATCATCGGGAACGTGCCGGGTGTACGAGCTGAGATTATCAAGCAGGAGCCAGGCCCGCCCGTTGGTAAGGACATTCAGATACAAATCGAGGGTGAGAACCTTTCCGAGTTGATGGGCAAGGCAAGAGAAATACGTAGCTACCTGGAAGATCATGTCGATGGTCTGATCGCGATCGACGACACCACACCGGTCCCTGGCATCGAATGGCAGATCACCGTAGACAGAGCTCAGGCCGCTATTTTCGGCGCAGATGTTACCAGCGTTGGCACCGCAGTCCAGCTTGTCACCAATGGTGCGCTCATCGGTCGCTATAGGCCGGACAACGCCGAACAGGAACTGGAGATCCGGCTTCGGTTTCCTAAATCCCACCGGGGTATCCACCAGCTGGATAACCTGCGGGTAAAGACCAATGCAGGTCTGGTGCCGATAAGCAGTTTTGTTGAGCGAAAAGCGAAGATGAAGGTAGGCACAATTGTACGGATCAACGGCAACCGGGTTTATTTCGTTCGCGCTAACGTTGAACCCGGCGTGATAGTTGGCGACAAAGTTGAAGAGATTGAAAACTGGCAGCAGATGCAGTCAGCGACACCAGGTGCCTCCGTAACTTTCCGGGGAGCGAACGAAGAGCAGTCTGAGTCCATTGCATTTATTACCCGGTCCTTCAGCTTCTCGCTGTTCCTGATGGGTGTCCTGCTTATCACCCAGTTCAACAGTTTCTACCAGGCATCGCTGATTCTCTCAGCGGTTATCATGTCTACAGTTGGCGTGCTGCTTGGCCTGCTGATACTCGATCAGACGTTCAGTGCCATTATGACGGGTGTTGGTGTGGTGGCTCTCGCGGGCATCATAGTCAATAACAACATCGTTCTCATTGATACATTTAACGTACTCAGGAAACAGCACCCTGGAACAGATATACCTGAGATCATCGTCATGACCGGGGCCCAGAGACTGAGGCCTGTTTTTCTCACTACTTTTACCACCGGATTTGGCCTATTGCCGATGGCTGCCGGTGTATCAGTGGACCTGATCAATGCGGAAGTGGAGGTGGGTGGACCGGTGGCGACCTTCTGGGTACAGCTTGCCAGCGCAATCGTCTCGGGTCTGACGTTTGCCACGCTGCTGACACTGATTGTGACGCCGGCCATGCTGTCGATTCCACATCACCTGGGGTTTAAGCAACCTCAGAGAAGATTCACACCAGTTTCAAAACGGCTGGGCATCATCAGCAGCTAACTCGGCGGACAACCCTCGGCAGCTTAGTACACGACCGTGGCAATCAGCATGCCGTTTTTTTCAACGACGGTGAGTCGAGACATGCAGGGCATGCAATACACTCTGTCTCCCGGTCGTAGTTCCCTGGCAGAACGAATGACAACAAGGCAGACGGGGCATAGTACTTCATTGTCCGCCAGTTGGTCGCCTGTACCTCGCCACCTCCTGTAGAACTTGCGATACTTGCGTGGGACTTCGTTGAAGCCTGTCTCGGTTAGTTCATATTTCTTGCGTTTCTTTACCAGACTCTCTGCATCGATTAACGGATCATTCATGTACTAAAGCCCAGTCGATCGATTGTCGCCAGATAGTTAGATGAAATACTCAATCCCTGGTGCGTGTTGAGCTTGAGTTCCTTGGCTATTTCACTGAAGGTCGACAGCACCAGCGGATTCAGCTCTTTGTTGATTTGATTCAATCTTGTTCTCGTATGTGGTGCCTGTCTTAACTTTCGACCCAGATCATTTTCACCAAACCCCATGTGTCGCCGCTCGTCTTTGACGACGCCTGCTAGAATGGCGCTGGTAATCGGGTCTGCACTGGATGCGTGAGCCTTAAAAACAGTGAACTCCATGGCTTCCAGGAGCACGTTCTGAACAAAGATCGCGGCCTCCCAGTCCTGCTGATCGACAAATTCGAGCAACCGGTCTTTAAACTGCAACAGTGACCGGTTGGCACGATTGTCGATTTCCTGCCAGGGATCTTCAATCCCAAGCATTTTCAGACGATGGACAAAGACTTCCAAATGACGACCCTCGTCAGCCACCTGGGTAGAAAGAAAAATGGCAGCGTCGGGACTCGGCGCAAATCGGATCATGCCGCTGGATGCTTCAAGGGCAGTTTTCTCTGCAACACAATAGTTGCAGAGCGTCGTGATCAGGTCACTTAGTTCCGGAAGTGTAAAAGTCTCATCAGTCTGGCCAGCATCGAAGCCGAACTCCGTGCCTGCGAGGTAACCTTCCACTGCCTCCAGCCAGAACTGAAAGGAATGCACTTCGGCATGAAAGTCCTCTTCACTTAAAGCATGAGGATCGATGGCATCGGTCATCGCTTACGCTGCCGGAGACAGATACTCCAGTCCTATTCGACCCAGTCTGGTTTTGAATTCACCCAGAACTGTATCTGCAAGAACCGCCTCCATCTCTGTTGCATCAGCCCGGTTCAGATCTACGCCATGATAAACAGCCGGTTTGATATCTGGTGATGCCTGATCCTGCGCCTGTTCTACAACATCACTGTTGGCTTTGAAGGAATCAGCGAAGGTAGCGAGCATGTGATAAGTCATTTCCTGCTGCATCTTCTGTATTTCCGGTTTCCTTTTTGGGTTTTCCTTAATAAGCGAACCGATCCTGTTTTCGCCAAACCCGACGTGGCGCCTTTCATCCGCTATCGTGCCAGTGAGTGTATGCGCGAACTTCGGATTAGCCGCTTCATTGGTTGCGTGCATCATTTCAAAAACACTGAATGCCATCCCTTCAAGCACAATGTTCTGGCCGACGACACCTGCAATAAAATCCTGTTTATCGACTTTTTCGAGAAGGACCTCGGCAAACTTGACGAGATTGGCATTGGCATAGGTGTTAATGACGGACTCCAGCTCATCTTTCTTAACACCTAGATCCAGGAGCCTCTGGGTAAAAATTTCCACATGACGAGCTTCATCAAGTGTTTGTGTAGCAAGGAACATTTTGCTGCCAACATCGGGGGCCGCATTGATGAGACCTGAAGACGCAGCGAGTGCCGCTCTTTCACCAACCACTAACTGCACCGTGGTCCGGATTGCATCTTCTCTGAATGTCTCATTGTCGAGCAGCTCCTCGGGTTCTTTCTCGCCCGCAGGGTGTCCGAAGTCAGTATTCTCCAGATAGCCCTGGGGGCAGGATTGCAGCCAGCTTTGAATAGAATATCCTGAAAGAAAATCAGCCATTTGATTACTCCTAATTTGGGAAGTGTCGTTGTACTTTAGTGACAATCGCGGTTAACTGAATTGACTCACATCAACTCTAGCTGCAACAATAGAATCACATATGGCCATTTTATAGGCCGATTAGGCCAAGGTGAAAAAAGCACGAATCGCGCGCAAGTTACCCGTGATTCGTCATAGGGGCTACTTTCGGCTAATCTTTATGATAGAACGCCTCGCGCTCCCTTGACGCAAAGACGATGGGAATCTCATCGTCCTCGAGGGGTTTCATCTTTTCTTTCCTGGCCAGCGCAGCTTCTATATAAGGGGCCAGTTCCGCAGCCTTGGCAGCCTCGAGATCTTCGCGTCCCTCAACGAATTCCGGTAAGACTTTATCGCCAAACAACTTGAGGCTCTCAAGAATGTGTTCATGTCGGTTTTTGCCGCCCTGCTGAAGGAAGATGATCTGATCGATACCAGCGTCCTGAAACTCCCTGATATGCCGCGAAAAGTGTTCTGGTGTTCCGATTCCCGGCGCGGCAATCGTTGGCAGATCTTGATCCCGCAGTGCCTCGTATTCCTCCCAGAGTGTGGTTCGGCCCGGCTTGATGTCGTTGGCAACGAGCGCGTTGATGGCATAACGGAAGAAGGCAAATCCATCGATGCCGCGCTTGCGACTTTCTTCGGCATCTTCATGCAGGGAAAACCCAGCAACGACTGCAAGATTGGCATTCACCGAGTGGCCAAGGGGGACGCATTCATCTGACTTTATGATGGAATAATAGGTATCGGCCCAAGTCTTGGCTTCGTCCGGATCAACAAAGGTAAAGGCGAGAGCGCCAAGACCGTTGCGTGCTGCGGCCTCGATTGTTTTACGATTGGTACACGCCAACCACATTGGAGGGTGTGGCTTCTGGTACGGCTTTGGCAAAACATTTCTGCACGGCATGGAAAATCCCTTGCCTTCATATCCCGGGAAGGGATCCATCACCATCATATTGGCGATCTGTTCAGCCGCTTCAAGTGACAGTTCTCTCTTGTTTTTCGCCGGGATGCCGTAGCCATGCAATTCGAGGCGCGTGGCTCCCTCGCCGATGCCGAACTCAACTCTGCCATCAGAAACAAGATCTAACATTGCTACCGATTCTGCGGTGCGGGAAGGATGATTGTAATTGGGTATGACCTGTCTAATGCCGAAACCGACCCGGATATTCTCTGTTTTGGCGGCGAGTGCGGTTAGGAAGACATCCGAAGCGGAGCAGTGTGAATATTCATCGAGGAAGTGATGCTCAACAGCCCAGGCATAATCGATGCCCAGTTTGTCCGCCAGTTGAACCTGTTGCAGTGCTTGGTGAACCAATTGGTGTTCTGCATTATCGCTCCAGGGTTTCGGAAGTTGTAATTCGTAGAAAACGCCAAATCTCATGGTCCACTCCGTTTCGATTCAATTAGATTGGACTATAACTATGTCACAAGTACCGAATTATCCGATTTGATCCATGTCAATGGAGTGGAATAAATCGTCCAGGTGAATGGATAATATTCTCAACCACCTGCTGAAAATAGATTGCAGGCAAACCATCAATAGTTTGATCTGCGTCTATGGTTACAGATTCACGTCGCTGTAATCTAGGCAATGCCGATGTCATGGAGGCCCATCATGAAGCAATTCGAAAAAACGTCTAGCACTGACTATGACATCGTTATTATTGGCGGTGGTCCGGCAGGTCTTAGTTTTGCTTGTTCCCTCCGGCATACGGGACTGCGCATCGCAATCATCGAGAAGCAGCCCATTGAGGCGCTTGCCAATCCTCTCTTCGATGGAAGGGATATTGCACTCGCGCACGGGTCCATGCGGATACTCAAGCAGCTCTCTACCTGGTCCAGTCTCGCTGACGACGAGATTTCACCGATCAAAGAAGCCAGAGTAATCAACGGGACTTCTCCCTACAGCCTCACTTTTGACACCAGTCGTGATGACATTCCTGCTCTTGGATTTCTTGTATCCAATCATGATATTCGTCGAACATTGTTCGAGAAAGCGCAGGAGATCAGCAACCTGGAAATCGTAACGGGAAAATCCGTAGTCGCCGTTAACACCGCGGATCGCCATGCCAGTTTGGGGTTGGATGATGGAACAAACCTAAAGGCGGCTCTGCTCGTTGCTGCGGATAGCCGATTTTCCGAAACACGTCGGATGGTGGGGATACCAGCATCCATGCATGACTTCGGCCGGGTCTGCATTGTCTGCCGAATGGAACACGAGAAACCTCATGGTGGTATTGCCTATGAGTGTTTTCACTACGGCAGGACTCTTGCGATCCTGCCTCTAAATGGCAACCAGTCATCCATTGTCGTCACCGCACCCATGTCTGATCAAGATCAGATCATGAACGCAGTGGAAGCAGAGTTTAACGAGGACATCCAGGCAAGATTCAAAGGCAGATACGGGAGAATGTCGCTTTGCACGGATCGGTTTGCTTACCCATTGGTAGGTGTTCATGCCAGAAAATTCTGTGCTACCCGATTCGCATTGATCGGAGATGCGGCAGTTGGCATGCACCCGGTAACGGCTCACGGTTTCAATCTAGGGTTGAGCGGACAGGACCTACTGGCAACGGAAATCATCAATGCAACCGGTGATATTGGTGATGAGCGATTGCTCCGGAGATATGAGTGGCAACACATGCTGGCAACAAAGCCGATGTACCACGGAACTAACCAGATTGTGCAGATGTTTACGGATGATCGGATAGCGGCAAGAATAATGCGTAGACTGACACTTCGAATGGCTAATAATTTCTCACCGATCAAACGGATCATTCGCAACAAACTCACCGAGTCGCACCAGTCGCGGGGATTGTTCTAGAAATCGCTCAAAATCATAGGTGGCCGTCTGAGCATGTGGCATGATTTGTCACCTGCTAAAAAAACGATCGAGCACAGCAAGCAACACATCGGTTCTGACATATGACATCTGAATTGGAATCCAAGCGACGCGAATATCGCTATGCAAAACTAAGTAGAAGCAAACTGGCCGAATCGCCGTTTGATCAGTTCAGTCGATGGATGGATGAAGCCATTGATGCAGAAGTTCAGGACCCTACCGCTATGTGCGTCGCAACGGTTGGGAGTGATGGCAAACCATCACAACGAATTGTATTGCTGAAGCGGATTGATAGTAACGATTTTATATTCTATACCAACACCGAAAGCCGAAAAGCTAAAGAAATATCTGAAAACGAACATGTTAGCCTGCACTTTGCCTGGCTAGAAATAGATCGTCAGATACACATTGAAGGTTCAGCAGAGCGTATTAGCGCGGCTACTGCGCTCAAGTATTTCATCACCAGGCCAAGAGATAGTCAGCTAGCTGCGTGGGCTTCACCGCAGAGTCGGAGGATCAGCAGTCGCTCAATGCTCGAGAACGAGTTTCAACGCATGCAGGAAAAATTTTCCAACAAGGAAATACCGCTACCTTCCTTCTGGAGCGGCTACCGCGTGTCACCTGAACGTTGGGAGTTCTGGCAGGGCGGGGAACGACGGTTGCATGATCGGTTTGAATACTCGCCCTTCGAAAGTGAAAAAGCATGGGAGATAAACCGTCTTGCTCCATGATTTACATTCTGCAGCAGTAGTACCGATACGGACAGGTAACCTGACAAACTCATAGCCCGCTGCCTGGTTGATGTAGATCAAGTGAACACTAATGAACTCTGATGCAGCAACCCTTCGCACGTTACTATACTCACATCGAACGAACACAGGGTGAGGTACGATGAAAGTTATTGTTGACTTGGAAAAGTGCAAGGGAGAAGGTCGCCCCCGTTGTTTCATGAAGAACATTAAAGGTCGTTTGGCAGGTGGATCCAACTCGGCTTGACGGCTCGAGATTGCAAGGAATGCGGGTTGATCAATGAGACCCAGTCCGTGAGTTCGTCAAAAACCACCAGATTTCCAT
>JABJED010000505.1 GCA_018665025.1 Gammaproteobacteria bacterium | reverse complement strand
CTTCGGTCCGGTTACCGAAAAGAAGGCCGTTGCAGTCACATGGCGTTCGGCGTTGGACCGCACCTTTGCCCCGGCGCATGGATCTCGCACCAGGAAGCTGTGGTTGGATCGAAGATTCTTCTAAGTAGAATGAAGAACCCCCGCATCAATGAAAATAAAATGCCCAAAGATATTGATGGCAAGAGCCCCGCGCCTATGGGAATCATTTCAGTACGTGAGTTATGGCTCGAATACGACCTGTCTTGAAGGGTACGAGTGGCCAGATAAGAGGCAGGAAAAGAGGTAAGGAACGAGTAATGGCTTCAGTAATAAAAGACGATCAGGTCATCGGTAAAAATGGCGTTATCATCAAAAAGCATCCTCGGAGGTCCGACGGCTCACCCAAGTACCGTACCTACGAAATATACCAGCGAGAACGTGTCGGCGAAAGTACCGAGAAAATCAAACCCGGGCAACTGATCTCAGAAAGCTATCGGCAGGACCCCTATCCCACCGTCGCGGTGCTACGCGAACACTATCCCTGCTACCGCAACTGGCTATCCAACAGCTATTGGATCTCTGAATACAATGATGTCACCTCAATCTTCACCGATGAGGCGAATTTCGAAACGCGGCCCAAGACCTGGACTTATGGCCTTGAAAACCCAGGACGCAACCTGAACGAGGAATTACCTTTACTGGAAGCTGAAGAGACATTCACCGATACGCAGGCTGAAAAAATCGCAACAACGATTGCCTCTGATCTGGCGCAAAAAGGTCATGGAAATCTTGCCACTGAGTTTGCTGCACGCTTCGCGATGAACCTGCTGCTAACGTCTTTGGACATACCGGATGCCGATGCCGGACAGTTCACTGCTCTTTTCTGGAAAATGCAACGTGGGACATCATGGAACCCCGGCTTGCGGGACGATGGCAGGAAAGCGCTGGATGAACTCACTCATTATCTTCAGCCGATCGTAGCGGCAAGAAAAAAACAACCCGGCGAAGACCTGATCTCAGTGATGACTCAATTGGCACCAGGTGACCAGCCTGTCACTGTCCGGGACATCGTTGTCACCTTACTGGAACGAGATCACGAAACACTGCACGGTGCACTGGCTAACCTCTGGTTCCTGCTGTTAACCCATCCTGAAGAACATCAACAGGCGATATCCGATCGACGCCTGATGAAACTGGCTTACCTTGAAACACTACGGCACTCGACGCCCGTACTCTCTGCACACCGGTACGCGCGACATGAGGTTGAGCGCTTCGGGCGACTGATCCCTGAAGGATCCCAACTTGTCTGTTCCGCTGCCGCAGCCAATAGAGATCCTAAAATATTCAATGACCCCGAGCGCTTCATCGTCGACCGAAAAGATATGTGCCAGCGCGAATCCCGCGGCCAGTACCGGGCCGATGGATTGGCAGCCGGCATTGCCTTTGGTTTGGGCAAGCCCTCTATATATCCTGCTATTCCAGAAGACAGGCCCAGGTCCCGCTATGCACTCACCCGGGACACGGCAGTCACCGCCTCACAGGTGCTCGTTTCGCACCTTGATAATATTCAACTGGCAAAAGGCACAACGCCGAATTTGTCAGCCCTGACAGTCGGTGAGATGCACACCTGCTGGAAACTACCGGTTACATTCTCGAAAAAATAGATTGGGAGGTTATATGTCTGAAACAATAAAAATGCCTGGCACGGAAATCGATCCCAGGGTGTTCGATACACCAGAGTTCCAGAAAGACCCGTTCCCTATTTATCAGCAACTTCGCGATCACCACCCGATCTATCACGACCGCTTCCATAACAGATGGATTATTTCGCGATACTGGGATGTGGACGGTGCCTTCCAGGACAACGAGAGCTATGACCGTGCCGTGTACAAACCAGATGGACCCTATGATTTTGGGTCCCGACATGTCTTTGGCCCGAATATTCTTGAATACGGCAACAGTGGTGAACATCGCCGCCTTCGCAATATTGTGGCGGGACAATTTGTTGGCCAAAAGCTGCAGGATTTCATTCCGATGATCCACCAGATATCAGACGAGGTGATCGATAAGTTCATCGATGACGGAGAAGTAGAGATCGTCAAGCAGTTCGCCAGTCAGGTGCCTATCCGGGTTATTTCGAACATGCTTGGCTTACCGCGAGAAGACGAAGACACCTTTGTCGAATGGTATCAGGCGCTGATCGCTGGACTCGGTTTTGGCGGTGAGCACCTGACGGCAGGCCTCAAGGCCCGCAATGACATGTGGGACTATATCGACCCATTGATCGCAGAAAGATCAAAGAATCCGGGCGAAGACCTTTTGTCACGGATCTGCGTTGCAGAGATGAACGGCAGCAGAATGACACCCGAAGAAATAAAGGGATTTGTTGCCCTGCTGCTCGCCGCAGGTGGAGATACCACAGAAAAGGCCATCGCCAACATGTGGTATCACCTGATGTACACACGACCCGATCAGTTGCAGGATGTGATCGACAATGAAGGCCTCTGGGAGGATGCCTTTACCGAGATGATGAGATACGACCCCGTCGTGCATGCACAGTTTAGATACACCACCCGCGAAATCCAGATGCACAATGATGTCATTCCTGAGCGCGCCGGTGTCATTCTTTATCTCGGAGCAGGCAACAGAGATGAACGAGCGTTCAAAGACCCCGACACATTCGACATTCATCGCGATGATCTGCATATGGGCAAGGAAAACCGATCCGGCCGATATAAAGACGGCAAGAACGGGCACCTTGGCTTCGGTATCGGTCAACATTTTTGCATGGGCTATGCCATGGCAAGACAGGAGTCAGCCATTGCCTGCTCTAAACTGGCTGCCCGTATCAAGAACCCGCGACCGAAGCACGCTAAACATGCGGGGATTTCATCTCCTTCAATTGACTCCGGCGGATTCAGAACGCCTGCTGAGCTATGGATGGAATTTGATAAAGGTCCTTAAGCGTCACCCCTGTAACCCTTAACCGAACCTGATCAAGGACAGAGATAAAGAACACTAGTAGGCGTCCAATGAGAAAAGCCAATGAAAGTGAAAATCGATAAGGAAAAATGTTTTATGTCCGGCGAGTGTTACTACAACCATCCTGAGCTGTTCAAAATGGATGACGACGGGCATCCCGTCGTGCTCGTAGACGATGTCGCCGACGCAGCGCTTCGTCTACACGCCAAAGAAGCTGCCGAAGTCTGCCCCGCTGTTGCCATCAGTCTGGAGGATTAAAGTGGAATATCGAATTCTGGGTAGCACTGGTGTCACCGTTAGCAAATTCTGTTTTGGTGCAGGGATGTTTGGTTATTTTGGTAACAGTGACGAGAAAGAATGTACCCGCATGGTCGATCGCGCCATCGATGCTGGTATCAATTATTTTGATACGTCAGATGTGTACTCCCACGGCGAGTCTGAGACCATCTTGGGCAAAGCACTGAAGGGAAAACGCGAAGACATTATCCTTGCCACCAAATTTGCACTTCCCATGGATGACAACCCTAATCACAGGGGCACTTCCAGGCGTTGGATTATGCAAGAAGTGGAGAACAGCCTCCGACGACTAGACACAGATTACATAGACCTTTATCAGGCGCACCGACCGGATGGCACCGTCGACATTGACGAAACACTCGGTGCACTTTCCGATTTGGTTCAGCAAGGGAAAGTAAGAATGATCGGCACTTCAACCTTTCCTGCTGAGCAACTCGTGGAAGCGCATTGGTGTTCCGAAAAACGAAACCGAGAACGGTTTCACACGGAACAACCCCCCTATTCTATTTTCGCTCGTAGAATTGAAGCGGATGTTCTACCGACCTGCCAGCGCTACGATATGGGTGTTGTCGTTTGGAGCCCGCTGTCCCAGGGGTGGTTAACGGGAAAGTGGCGCCACGGCCAGAAGCCAAACGATACCCAGCGCCAGAACCTGCAGCCTCACCTTTACCAGATGGATCGCCCGGACAATGTTCGAAAGCTTGACCTGATCGATCAACTTGATGTCATCGCAAAGGACGCCGGTATCTCAATCATGCATATGGCACTGGCTTTCGTCTGTGCACACCCTGCCGTAACTTCGGCCATTATTGGTCCCAGAACACTGGAACAGTTGGAAGGCCTGCTTGAAGGAGCAGATGTGACGCTTGATGACGCTAGCCTTAATGCCATCGATGAAATCATACCGCCGGGTACTAACGTAAGCCATGACGACGACGGCTACGTTGCGCCCGAAATAGAAGACAAGTCTCTTCGGCGCAGGCACGCCAACCAAGCGTTACACAGTAACGCCAGGGAAACCATGGACAACATCGATACCTATCGAGATCAACACAAAAAATAGCCGCCGCTAGAAGTTCCTTGCATTAAACGGATCATAGTCATCCTTCATGATGTCACGACTGATTAACAGCTTCATCACTTCCGACGTCCCTGCATAGATCGGAGAAATCGCAGCATCTGTGTACTGCCGAGAGATAGCATACTCATCCATATAACCGGCTCCACCGTGAAGCTGAACACCGAGGGCTGCCGCTCGAACCTGCAATTCGCTGGTGTGATATTTCGCCTTCGCTGCATCTACCGGTGTTAGAAGGCTGGCGTTTTGTGCGGCTACACATTGATCAATAAATGTCTGCGCAATATCGAGATCTGTTCGGAGTTCTGCCAGTTTAAATTGTGTGTTCTGGAAATCCGCAATCTTCTTTCCAAAGATATTTCGTTCTTTAACAAACTGCAACGTCAGGTCAAACGACAGCTGAGCCTGCGAAAGGTATTGGCAGGCACCAATCAGGCGTTCTTCAGCAAGCCCTTCCATCAGGTAGTAAAAGCCCTTGCCTGGTTCACCCAACACGTGAGATGCCGGAACGCGCACATCATTGAAAAACAGCTCAGAGGTATCCTGGGCCTTCAACCCCATCTTCTTCAGGTTACGCCCCCGCTCAAAACCTTCCATTCCTTGTTCAACCAGGAACAGGGTCATCTCATGAGGTTTATCGTCTCCCCCGGTCTTCGCCGCAACAACAACAAGGTCCGCGTTGATACCATTTGATATATAGGTCTTCTGGCCATTTAGTAGCCAGTCATCACCATCCTTTTTCGCTCTGCTGCGCATACCCGCCAGATCACTTCCGGCATCTGGCTCGGTCATGGCAATAGCAAGAATGTACTGTCCACTGGTACATTTCGGCAAGAACTCATCCTGCTGGGCGCTAGAACCAAAACGCGTCAGATAGGGACCAACCAGTCGGCTGTGCAGCGTGTTGAACCAATCTGAACATCGAGCGTACGCGGTCTCTTCAATGATGACCTGTTCAAACCGGAAGTCAGTATCACCCATCCCACCATGCTGTTCAGATGGCCACACCATCAGGAACCCATGTTCGCCCGCAGCGGTAAAAGCCTCACGATCCACCCTGCCCTGTTCACGCCAGGCTTCCATATTCGGGACTATCTCCTGGGCAAGGAATTTTCTATAGGCATCTCGAAAGATTACCTGCTCTTCTGTAAATGAACGAGCCAGCATGGCGTGTCGCTTCTCCAGTAAATGAGGGTCGAAGTGTATCAAACTGAATGCCCCTGATCTGCTCTTCTACCTGGCCAGATCAGGGGCGGAAAGGCCTATGGGAGGTCCAAAGTGAGGCCTAGCGAATAGCTAGCCGGATTTAGCGCGTTGAGCGTTCAGGAACTTAATGAGCGTTAACGTTTCCCCCGGATCCATTCGTCCCACGGGTGAATTGCTGTACGTCGACATCAGCACCTTGCCGCTTTTGCTCAACAAGAACTCACTGGGCTGAATGTGATCGCGGCGCTCATCCCACCAGGCCCCCATCGCGTCACCATCTTCCCTTGTCATCCCATAGGCAACCGGAAATCCAAGTGGTTCAGCGACTTCTTCAGTTTGTACTTCAGTGTCGACGGTACCAGCAATGATATTGACACCTTCTTCAGCGAACGCAGCACGGCGTTCCTCATAGCCCGCGAGCAGGCGACGGCAATAGGGTCACCAATGGCCTCGATAAAATAGAACGACAGTGAGCGGTGTATCCAGACCTTCAGGCAGATTGATAGCACCTCCGCCTGCAATCTTTAGCGATAGAGATGGAAAAGCATCTCCCGTACCAAGCTTGTCAACCATAATGAACTCCTTGATTCTATTTGAAACAACTTAAGTTACCGAGTGTCACACCGATAGCTCTGCTCGGCAACCGCTTATACGGGGTTTAGAAATCAACACCACGAGTAAATGCGCCGTCGACCCGAACGGTAGTACCGTTTACCCAGCTTGCGGCGGGACTTGCAAGAAATGTCACGACCCGCGCCACTTCTTCAGCGGTACCCATCCGTTTTGTCGGATGCCAGTCCCGGTCGCGCTCATAGAGCGCGGTCGCGTTGTCCTTGATGTTGTTCCAAGCCCCACCTTCTATATAGATAGGCCCAGGTGCAACGGTGTTACAGCGAATCCCTTTCGGGCCCCATTGCTGTGCTCGCTGTGCCATATGGCGAATCGATGCGGCTTTCATAGCACCGTAGCTCGGGCTGATCGGGACATCGTGATGTTCCACACCCGTAATCGATGCAATTTGCACCATGACCGCCCTCTCAGATTGCTCAAGAAACGGAAGCGCTCCTTCGCTCATTCCAACCATGCCAAGCACATCAATCTCGAAATTCTTGCGCCAGGAATCTGGGCCACCATCAGGCTGGCCGCTACCGGTAGCGTTATGAACCACAATATCGATACCACCCATTTCCTGCGCCGCATCCTTCATCCATTGAACCGTCGCATCATAGTCAGAGACATCACACACGTAACCATAAGCAGTACCATGCTTCGACAATGCCTCAACTGACGCATCCAGGATATCTTTACGTCGGGCAGCGATACTGACGCTCGCGCCTTCTTTCACAAGGTGTTCAGCCACGGCAAGTCCAATACCCTGGCTACCGCCGGAGATTACCGCTCTTGCTCCCTCTAATCCCAATTCCATATCTATACTCCTGATTTAAGTTGGTTGCCCACTGAAATGGGTCCTATGAAACCTCTTTACTAGCGCCAGGTTACTGGTAATTTACGTCGCCCCCACAAAAAGAAGGGACCTATTCGTTCGCCGTCACCGAGTAGACGAAGATCAGGAACTCGCTGCCGAAGTAACGACAACGCCACCTCTGCTTCCAGGCGAGCAGTTGGCGCACCTATACAAAAATGTACCCCAAGTCCAAACGCCATATGGCGTTTGGACTCACGGTGCAGACTAAATTCATCAGGTTTCTCAAATATCCCGGCGTCTCGGTTTGCGGCCGCATAGTTAATATAGACCTTGCTG
>JABJED010000504.1 GCA_018665025.1 Gammaproteobacteria bacterium | reverse complement strand
GCCAGCGGTCAGATTAGCTGCGTTCAGGTCAAGAATCGCGCCAGATCCAACCGTTACATTACTAGTAGAAATAAGGGTGCTATTGGATAAGTTCAACCGCGCTCCAGATGTGCTCAAAGCGAGGTCACTGACGGTATCGGCACCGGTGGTTTTGTCCACAACAACCCCAGCTGAAATATCAATCGCATCGGCGGACCCTGGTACAATGCCGGTGCTCCAAGTCGATCCGGTGGCAAAGTTACCGCTATTCACAGCAAAGATAGCCGTATTTATGACAGAAATTGATGCAGTGGCGGTTGACGTACCACCATTACCGTCTGAAATACGATACTGAAACGAATCCGATCCAGTAAAACTATTGTTAGGCGTATAAGTAAAAGTACCATCTGCGTTGAGAACCAGTGTTCCATCACTAACATCAACGACCGGTAAGGTGTCGACTGTTAAAATATCAGCGTCCGCATCTGTATCGTTTAGCAGCAGGTCATTAATACCCAGACCGGACGTCAGGGCAGTATTAAGCGGCGTTGAGTAGACATCAGCATTAGCAACAGGCGTATCATTGACCGCAGTGACATCAATGGTTTTTGTTACAATGGCAGAATCTAAGATGCCATCGCTTACGCTGTAACCAAAGTTGGCATAACCTGTGCCACTTTCATCTGCATTGGGAATAAACGCCAAAAGACCGTTACCCAGGTCCGTGAGTGTTACAACCTGCCCAACAGTGACGTTCGTCCCGGAAAACTGTAGGTTTCCTGTGGCTGGAAGTGACTCTATTCTAATACTCTGAAGTGTATCGCCGGCATCAGGATCTGAAAATGGGAAGTCCGATGTACCGAAAACTAAAGGCGTATCTTCGCTCGTGCTGCTGGTCGTATTTGCGCTGACAGGCGCTTGATTGGCGGGTGGGGGTGAACTGACCGTCAGCGTAAAAGTAGTCGTGACCGTTGCTGCTCCGTCGTCAGCCCCAATAGTTACCGAGTACACACCCTCCTGGCCTATTGACGGCGTTCCAAGCAGGGTTCCACCGGGGGACAGCGTGAGGAAACCTGCATTTGTAGTCAGGGAATAAACAAGGGGGTCACCATCCGGATCAAGGAATTGACCGGCCACATCAGCGCTAATAGCATTGCCAACAAACACGCTCTGGTTTTGAATCGGGCTTACTACCTCCGGTGGCTGGTTCGGCGCAGTAACCTGGAAAACTATCTGCTGAGTCACCGGTGGATTTTCGCCATCTGACACGCCCACGCTGACAGTGAAGCTCTCCCCCACAGCTACACCGGCGGGCTGGGTAACCGACAACACTGAACCGGTTATCGATGCAAAAACTGGCTGGCCGGAGATGCCATAAACAAGTGCTTCGCCTTCCGGGTCCGTAAAGAAATTCGCAAGATCAACAGTACTTACCTGTTCCACTGTAACTACCTGATCTGCAATTTGGGTGGCAACAGGTGACTGGTTTGCAGCCAGGATATCGATGCTGACTTCTTCTACTGTCTCCTCCCCCAGCGAGTCAGTAGCAACATAACTGAAGCTATCTGTGCCAACAGCACTACCTGCCACGTACTCAAATTGACCCGCCGCGCCCAACGTGACCGTTCCCAATGTTGGCGGTCTAGCAATGATCGAGGTGAGGATCAACCCTTGATCGCTACTGTCGTTGGCGAGTACGTTACCGGTGACGGTGCCCTCTTTACTGACAGTAAAACTATCGGGGTTTGTAACAGGCGGCGTATTACTCCCGATAACATTGAGCACAACGGTTGCCTGCTGCGCGCTACCATGCTCGTCGCTAACCTGGTAAACAAACGAGTCGGTGCCAACGAAATCTGCGTTCGCTGTATAAGTGAATTGCCCGTTTGACTGTAATGCCAATGTGCCGTTACCAGGTTCTTGAATAACAGCATTAGTATCAACTTTCAGAACCGCGCCATTATCAACGTCGAAATCATTAGCCAACAACCCGCTTACGGCGGAGGGTGTGAACGGTTCTCCGGACAGGACCGTGTACGTATCGCCGACTGGCTCAGGTCGATCATTGACCCCAACAATTTCAAGCGTGTAACTACCGCTCCCCACCTCGTCAAACTGATCCCTGGCAGTTACGCCGAAGGAGTCAAACCCCACCTGGCCCTCAGCAAGGCTGCGAAACGCACCCTGGTCGTCATAAATAATGCTGCCGATCGTCACCGATCCCTTCGTGCCACTCGTGTCAACGGCGACCACCTCCAGCGTAGCACCCTGGTCAGCATCAGAGAAAATAGCACTCAGGGGAATGATGGTCGCACCTGCACCCGCAACGACTTCAAAGGGTTCATCTGTCGTATTGATGACCGGGGGGTCATTCTTGCCGATAACATTGACGGTAATACTGGCAGTATCTGTATCCTGGCCATCAGAGACCGAGTAAGAAAACACATCGACGGCCTGTTCGCCGTCCGCTAAATCATCCGGCGCCAAATACAACAACTGCTTGCCGTCCGCAGAAATATTGACTGTCCCCCTGGCGCTAGCATCATCGACCGCGGAAATAGTCAAAGGGTCGGAATCTGCATCTGTGTCGTTTTCCAGGACATTGATGACGATCTGCACGTCTTCAGTTGCACTCACGGTGTCGGCGGTGGCAATCGGCGAGAAGTTAGTGCCAACAAGTGTGACCGTAAGCGTGGCGGTGTCGGTCAGATCACCGGAGACTATTCGATAATCGAATGTTTCAGTTGCGGTCTCGCCTGCTTGTAAACGATCTAACGACGCTTCGCTGGGCACATAAACCGCTGTCTTTCCATCAAATTCGATCAGCCCTCCCAACGCCCCATTGGCTGAAATTGTCTCAATGCGAGGAACCTGACCTACGTCACGGTCGGAATCGTTGCTCAATAACAATGCGGTAATATTCAGGGCACCCGACTCAGACACCTCTAATAAGTCATTCTGGGCAATTGGCGCATTATCCGGAAGCAATTCTTGCGGTTGAGATTGAGGCTTATTTTCTTCGATATCGCTGGCTTCTGGTTCTACTATCGTCGGAACATTGAAAATTTCGAGATCGTTTTCTGTAAGATTTTGTTCCCTGCCTGCCGAACTCCCATCTTGCGCATTCGTATTCGGGTCGGTAATCAGGTTACCGGAACCCCCGTCGACGATATTATTAGGATCACCGAACGCACTTTCACGAATGGTGACGCCATCTGGCGCAGTATCGACACCCGTATCATTAGCTGGCTGTCGGGTCACCTCCGGTAATGCATTTCCTTCAGTACCGGTCTCATTTTCACCACCGGTTGCAGCTTGCTCTAGTGGCGCTTCTCCGCCTGAGAGTTCATTCCCCTGCGTGCGCTGTTCATCCACTGAGGGCTGTCTTTCCGCTGAGGGCTGTCTTTCCGCTGAGGGCTGTCTTTCCGCTGAGGGCTCTCTATCCGCTGAGGGCTCTTCATCCGCTGAGGGCTCTCTATCCGCTGAGGGCTCTTCATCGTCGTCTGCGGGTTCTTCATCCGCTGAGGGCTCTTCATCCGCTGAAGGCTCTCTATCCGCTGAGGGCTCTTCAT
>JABJED010000503.1 GCA_018665025.1 Gammaproteobacteria bacterium | reverse complement strand
ATGGTCGCAGGGATTCCGAATGTTGGTAAATCGACGCTGATTAATGCGCTGGCAGGTCGCAAGGTAGCCAAGACTGGTAATGAGCCTGCTATTACGAAAGGCCAGCAACGCATCAAGCTGGGGCAAGGCATTATGCTGCTGGATACGCCGGGCATCCTGTGGCCAAAGATTGAAAACGAAAATAGTGGTTATCGACTGGCAGCCTCCGGTGCAATCAAAGACACCGCGATGGGTATCGAAGATGTTGCCTTTTACCTGGCCGACTACCTGATTAAACGCTACCCGGCAGCCTTGAAAGACCGTTATGACCTGGCATCGGTGCCGGACACCGAACTTGAATTCATTGAACTAATGGGTGCGCGACGCGGTTGTCTTAGCGCTGGCGGGCGGGTTGATTTGGAAAAAGCCTCGGCGATTCTTGTGAATGAGTTTCGTGCTGGCATGCTGGGAGCGATCACATTGGAAACGCCAGATATGATCCTGGAAGAAGAGCTGATTGTTGCGCAGCAAAAAGAGACTAAAGCAGGTCGAGATGCGGATAGAAAACGCAAATTTCGTTCTGGTCGTGCTGGTACGATGCAAGAATAGGCATAGGGTAGATAACGGGGCAAGGGTAAACTCAAACCAGTGCAGTGATCAACGAATAAATTTGCCTCTTTTTAATTATACTGATCACAACGAGCGAGATACCAGAGCAAAACAATGCTGAAACCCAGAAAATCAGTAGTTTCACTAAGTCTATTCGTCATGATTTTTGTGGGCACGACGACTTTTTGGAACCCGTTAACAGCGGCTGAAACCAACGATGGTAATTGGCGCATCGTAAATTATTGGTCTGAATGGTGTGCACCCTGTCGAGTAGAGATCCCCATTTTCAATGAACTGAGTGTGCGCTTGGCTAAGAGCAATGTGATGATCGTGGGCGTGAACTTCGATGAAGACCCCATGGAGTTAACACTTGAGATAGCCGGTAAAATGGGTATTGAATTCACTGTGTTAAGTCAGGAAGAGGTCGACCTGTTAGCGTTGAAGTTGCCTGACGTTCTACCTACCACTTATCTACTGTCACCCTCGAATAAAGTCGTAGCAAAATTAATAGGTCAGCAAAGCGAGCAGGATATACTTGATGAGTTAACACTTCAGGGGCTTACTCCTTTTACTGATTAAAAATTGACTAGAGCCTAGCTGGAACCTATAGACATGATTAGACGAATCGATTCTCCGAATGCAGTTCTCCTTGGGCTCGTGCTTGCATTGAGCATTTTAATCACCTCATACGCGGCTGGCGAAAGCCAGTTAACGCGTTTGCCATCACCTGCTCCTGCTAATAGCAGTCTGTCACGCGTTGTCGCCAACGAAGCTGGGGAAATCTATCTTTCTTGGGTAAGCCAGGATGCTGGGCAGGCAACGCTAGCGTTCGCTCGACTAACTAGCGAGGGTTGGGGCGCCGCCCAGGTGATCAGCAGAGGCCGCAACTGGTTTGTCAATTGGGCGGATTTCCCGGTGCTGTCGGTTGATTCGAGTGGCATGGTTGCACATTGGCTGCAAATGAGCGCAAGGGGGACTTACGACTATGACATACGGGCACGGTTTTATGCGCAGGACAAGGCAGCCTGGACAGAAGCCCGGACTATCCACACAGACGGTATTAGCGCCGAGCACGGATTCGTTTCCATGCTGCCACTCAACGACGGGACTACACTAATCAGTTGGTTGGACGGGCGGGAAATTGTGCATAGCGAACCGTCAGGAGCGATGACTCTGCGTGCTGGTATTTTCGATAAGTCGGGTGCCAACGTCAGCGAGTGGGAACTTGATCATCGCGTCTGCGATTGCTGTCAGACCAGTTCAGCGATGACGGAGAGAGGCCCAATTATTGTGTATCGCGATCGCTCTCAGCAAGAGGTCCGGGATATCTATACGACTCGCTTAGTCGATGGTGCCTGGACCCTGCCGCAGGCAATCTACAATGACAACTGGCAGATTTCCGGCTGTCCTGTCAATGGCCCTTCGGTTGCGGCGATGAACAAGAGAGTCGCAGTCGCCTGGTTTAGCGCAAGAGATGACGTGCCAAAAATACAACTTGTACTGTCAACCGATAGTGGCCTGAGCTTCTCTGAGCCAATAATTGTCGAGAGCCCAAATACGAATGGTCGTGTTGACACGACGATTTTGGACTCCGGCAACATTATCGTAAGCTGGATGGATACGGCAGGCGAGGCGAAGATTATGCTCTCGCGCTACGACATAAATGGTGTGCTTCTAAGTACAACTGAAGTCGCTAGTAGCAGTGCGTCGCGGCGTAGCGGATTTCCGATCATCGAAGCGGTAGGGAATTCAGTGTATGTAACCTGGACTGACATTGACGCTACGCCACAAGTTAAAGTCGCGCGGATTGACTATTAATTAGCGACAGTTTTAAACTTTCCCCGAGGAATTAGCGGGGGAAGTCACTTGTGCTTATTCCGGCCCATCATGGACTGAACCGCCCCCAGCTATCTAGACACTTCCGAGGGTGCGGTTGCGGTCAATAAGAGTGCCGCCGCATTACGCGAAAACCAAAAGGCTATCTATCAGAACGCTGAGTTTGCCGAGATTTACTTCAAGGGACTCTCGACGCCAGAAAACTTATCGGAGATAGAATATCTCCGTTTTCGAATACTTATGCAGAATGTGATCGATGGCCTTTGGGATATCCATTCGCGAACCGCAGTGGCGGGTGCGT
>JABJED010000097.1 GCA_018665025.1 Gammaproteobacteria bacterium | reverse complement strand
TGAGTTACCTGAAGGTACCGAGATGGTGATGCCTGGTGATAACGTGACGATGGCAGTTGAGCTGATTGCCCCGATCGCGATGGAAGAAGGCCAGCGTTTTGCTATTCGAGAAGGTGGCCGGACAGTTGGTGCAGGTGTTGTCACGAAGATATCTGAATAGCCTAGCTATTCAGATATCCCGACCGAAGCGGAGGGATCTTGCGGTGGATAATCACCGCACCCGACCGAAGCGGAGGGATCTTGCGGTGGATCATCACCGCACTCGACCGAAGCGGAGGGATCTTGCGGTGGATAATCACCGCACCCGACCGAGGCTGAAGAGTCACTAGGTAGGTCGCCTGTTATTCCGATTTTTGCTGTCGGAAGCGATCTCCGGTTGACCTAATAGGCGCGCTATCGCAAATAACGGGCCGAGGCTGGCTGGAATCGCTCCCTAACCCTGGTTATAAGTATTCTCGCCGTAAGTAAGTGCATACTATATTCCCGTGAAGTACTGGTAAAATCCCGCTAATTAGGCTTGAAACGACTAAAATGCTTGAGGCAGGTGCGAGCCGCTGGCGTCTTTTCTACCGGTAGCTGCAAAAACAGTAGCATTTCATGGAAAGGTTGCGTACTATTCGCGCCCTCGACGTGGGGGTAACTCACGTAATTTCCTCAGAGGCTGCTACATAGCGGTTTGCGGAGGATGAGATGAATAGCTAGCCTATTCATGGATATCGACAAGGTTCCGATTTGGAACCATGGGCAGCTCGATCGCGAGCAACAAGCATTGAATGCGTCTTCCCTTGTTAGGGAGGGCCTTTTTTGCTTTATAAATCAGTAAATTACAATGGTGCGCTGTTGTAAACGGAGACGGTTTGAATGCAAAACCAGAGAATTAGAATTCGATTGAAAGCCTTTGACCATCGGCTCATCGATATTTCGACGCAGGAAATTGTCAATACAGCCAAGCGAACCGGCGCGCAGGTAAAAGGCCCGATCCCTTTGCCTACTCGAATAGAAAAATTCACTGTGCTGACTTCACCCCACGTCTATAAAGATGCAAGAGACCAATTCGAGATCCGGACTCACAAGCGTCTGCTCGATATTGTAGAGCCTACTGAGAAAACCGTTGATGCGTTAACCAAGCTGGATTTGGCCGCAGGTGTAGAAGTCCAGATCAACCTGGCCTAAGTACAGAAACGGAAGTAATACGCAGTAGGTAAAGGTAGAAAGAAGGGAATAACAAGATGACCATTGGCATAGTTGGAATAAAAAGAGGGATGACACGTATCTTCACTGAAGATGGCGTATCGATTCCTGTACCTGTTATTGAAGCGACTCCCAATAGAATTACCCAGGTCAAGTCAGTCGACACCGATGGTTATACGGCGATCCAGGTGACTGCCGGCACAGTAAAGGCATCACGAGTGAAGAAACCAGCCGCTGGTCAATTCGCCAAGGCTTCGGTTGAAGCTGGAAGAAGCCTCTGGGAATTTCGAACAGACGATGCAGCGCTGAGCGTTGGTGATTCTCTGACAGTCGAAGCATTCACAGAAGGCCAGAAGGTTGATGTGTGTGGCAAGTCGAAAGGTAAGGGCTTTGCGGGTGTTATTAAGCGTTACAACTTCCAAATGCAGGATGCAACACACGGTAACTCTGTATCTCACCGGGCGCCTGGCTCGATTGGTCAGTGCCAGACGCCTGGCCGGGTATACAAAGGTAAGAAGATGGCGGGCCACATGGGCGCCGCAAGAGTGACAACCCAGACACTGGAAGTTGTCAAAATAGATCAGGAAAACAATTTACTGCTGATTAAAGGCGCGGTACCCGGAGCAAAGGGTGGTGATGTCATTGTGACTCCAGCAGTTAAAGTCGCTAGCGGAGGTGAGTCTTGAACCTCGATATTATAGGTGCCCAAAACGGCGTCGACGTTTCTGACACTGCATTTGGTAGGGAATTTAACGAGGCACTGGTTCATCAGGTAGTTGTTTCTTATATGGCAGGTGCCAGACAAGGTACAAAAGCCCAGAAGACCAGATCCGAAGTGAGGGGTGGCGGTCGAAAGCCGTTTCGTCAAAAGGGAACGGGTCGTGCTCGAGCCGGAACGATTCGAAGCCCTATCTGGCGTGGAGGCGGGGTTACCTTCGCGGCTAAGCCAATGGACCATTCCAAAAAAGTTAACAAAAAGATGTACCACGGTGCCATGCAGGCAATTCTTTCCGAGTTGGTACGTCAGGAACGACTCGTTGTAGTCGAAGACTTCGCGATCGATGCGCCGAAAACAAAAGTTTTTTCCGCAAAACTAAAAGAGCTTGAGCTGACTAACGTGTTGATTGTCGTCGAAGAGGTTGATGACAACCTTTACCTTGGCTGCAGAAATATTCACAACGTTGATGTTATTGATGTTCAGGGTGTAAACCCGGTGAACCTGATTGGCTATAAGAAAGTGCTCTTTACCGTTGGTGCCTTGAAGAAAGCAGAGGAGTTGTTCGCATGAAACAAGAGCGTCTATACAACATCATTCTAGGTGCGCATATATCAGAAAAGACATCACTTATTGCCGACACAGCGAACCAGTTCGCGTTTAAGGTCGCCAAAGATGCAACGGCGCCAGAGATTAAAGAGGCTGTCGAAAAGATTTACGAAGTGCCGGTCAAAAAAGTCACTGTGATGAATGTAAAAGGGAAAGTTAAGAGAAACGCTCGTGGCTTCAGTAAGCGCCCTAGCTGGAAGAAGGCTTATGTAAGCCTGGAAGCCGGCCACGACATTGATTTTAGTTAGATCGATTTTAGTTAGTTAATAGCGTCTAAAGAATAAGAGACAAGATCATGCCAGTCGTTAAAGCAAAGCCAACTTCGCCAGGACGTAGATTCGTCGTCAAGATTGTTAATCCTGACTTGCATAAGGGTGAACCGTACAAGCCGCTATTGGAGAAAAAGTCCAAAACTGGCGGGCGTAACAATCGTGGCCGGATTACGACGCGGCATATCGGTGGTGGTCACAAGCAGAAGTATCGTGTTGTAGATTTCAAACGAAACAAAGATGGCATTACCGCCCAGGTAGAAAGACTAGAGTACGATCCAAACAGGACCGCAAATATTGCGCTCCTAAAATACGAAGATGGTGAAAGACGCTACATCATCGCGCCCAAAGGCCTTGCTGCAGGCGACATCGTTCAATCGGGTGAGCAGTCGCCGGTCAAGGTGGGCAATTGTCTGCCGATGCGAAATATTCCAATGGGTAGTGTTATTCACTGCGTTGAATTGAAGGTTGGAAAGGGCGCGCAGATAGCGCGTAGCGCTGGAACTTCAGCGCAGCTCGTCGCCAAAGAGGGACGCTACGTCACGCTTAGGCTTCGATCTGGGGAAATGAGAAAGGTACTGGCCGAATGTCGGGCAGTTGTGGGTGAAGTATCGAACTCCGAACACAATCTGCGTTCACTTGGTAAAGCAGGTGCGAAACGTTGGAGAGGTGTAAGGCCTACTGTACGTGGTGTTGTTATGAACCCGGTAGATCACCCGCATGGCGGTGGTGAAGGTAAGACATCAGGCGGTCGTCATCCCGTATCTCCATGGGGTGTGCCAACTAAAGGTTACAAGACGCGTAAGAACAAGCGAACTGACAAGATGATTGTCCGTCGCCGTTCCAAGCGATAGGAGAAGAATAGTGCCTCGTAGTTTGAAAAAAGGACCATTTGTAGACCTGCATTTGTCGAACAAGGTCCGGAAAGTGTTGGAAAGTAACGACAAGCGACCGATAAAGACCTGGTCTCGCCGATCGATGATTACCCCTGATTTTGTAGGGTTGACCATTCAGGTTCACAACGGTCGCCAGCATGTGCC
>JABJED010000096.1 GCA_018665025.1 Gammaproteobacteria bacterium | reverse complement strand
TTTGTTTCGATACCACACCTTTCGGGAACAGCCGCACACCTAGTTGAAAGTCCTGGCGACAGTTGTGACGAACGCCATCGATGATTTCTTCCAGAATTCGATATCGATTCTGCAATGAGCAGCCGTACTCGTCCTCCCGACGGTTAGTTTCTTCGCTGAAGAACTGGCAAAGGATATAGCCATGAGCACCATGTAATTCAATGCCATCAAAACCCGCCTGCTCACAGCGTCTGGATAAACCCCGGTTTTACACCAGGTTCTCTACGCCAGAAGAACATTCCACCAGGGGTATGTTGGCTGCCCGCGCTGCCTCGAGCCCTACTTCTATAGTCTCTGGTCCAACCATTAGTAGGCCCGCTTCGGAGTCTTCGAGTATGTACTGGAGTTCAGCGGCGGTCAGATGAAAATTGACCGGTACGGTAGAGATTCCGGCGAGTATGCCCGCGAGGTGGCCCATCATCGTCTCAGCGGAATTTTCCGCGAAAACCGCGATGCGCTGACCCGGATCAAGCCCTGCATTGAGTAATGCGTTAGTCGCACGATTGAGTATCGAGCCCAAGTAGGACCAGGGAATACCTCCTCTTTCGTCGGCGAGGGCGGTCTCTTCTGGTGTTTCTGCCGCTTTGCTGGCGGTTGCTATAGTCATGGTTTTCGGCTCGCTGTTGTCAATTTCCTGATTTGTGACGGTGAGTGACCCCCTTTTGGCCAATATTGAAACATTGGGGTCGTATATGGACCCGCTTGATTGATCAGGAACAGATCTGCAGTCGTATATTCGGATTCTTATCGAGATGATTCCAGATCCTCTCGGAGCCATGATGGAAACCGCGCTCGACCACCTTATCGGAGTAACAGCTTCGAGGGAGCTAGACCCCACACAGGTTCGGTTCGAGCCGGTATTACCTGTTGTCCACCTTAATCGCAATCGTTGGAAAGTTTTTTCTCCTGTTGTTTACTTTGTTGTTATGTTGTTATGTTGTTACCCCATCGTCGGCTGATAGGTTGTTTTATGCTCGCTGAGTGCCCAACATATTCAGAGCATCAGGGGAGAAGCATGATCGGGACACAATCACGCTAACAAAATCTCTGGTAGCTACGGTTGCCCGAGAAGCGAATAGCAACGATCTCTATAAGGCAGCACTCAAGGACGGTACCGAGAGACTTTGTCTTCACAGCGTCGAGATACTGATAGCGGGCATAATAAGCCTCGAGGAAGTTCGGCTAGTAACCAGATCGCATACCGGTTGCCACCTGGGGTCACGATTTCCTTCGAGAGTGGTCCGCTGAGGATCTGGCTGCCCACACAATTAAGCGACATCGGAAATATGATTACGACTTCATCAAGCTGAACCCTCGGCGGACAATGTTTGCCTAACCCTTGGACAATGTTTATCCGCCGCCAACTGAACAGAAATTTCCACGGTTGCTCAGCACGATGGTCAACTCATTGGATGACATCGCTAAACTGAAGAAGGTATCGCCATCACATCCTGGACTGAATCGCCATATTGCTCGGCGATCAACGCACGTTTAAATCAGCTCAAGGGGACGGATGGTAACTTGCTGGAATCAGGACACTTTTCTTAAAGAGGGAAAAGGGTGGTTATTCGTACTAACCGCTGTCAGGATGATATCAGTGGCTGTTTTTTCCCGGCTCTTTTTGTTAGTCATTCGCTAGCGGAGTTTC
Source organism: Gammaproteobacteria bacterium (assembly GCA_018665025.1). GTDB lineage: Bacteria > Pseudomonadota > Gammaproteobacteria > Pseudomonadales > Azotimanducaceae > UBA9659. The sequence goes on along the minus strand of JABJED010000096.1, from coordinate 8,130 downwards.
TTTGTTCTTTGTAAGCCAACAGGGAGAGCTTGATCGATACCGGGAGTTTGCCAATCGAAGGCGTCATCAAATATCTTAATGTGCTTAGGCAGATTGAGGTGAATCAGTAGTTCTTGTTCATTAAAGAAATTTCCCGATTTGTTACTCATTTGAATGGTCTGCTGGGTTACGGCCTCGGTTCGATCGAGTCTTTCCAATAGCGTCGGAGTCACAGGGTTTTCTTGGTCGTAGAGTCGATATATTGCTAAATCCGCATGAGTCGTTAATATTTTTTGGTACAAGATGCCATGCAGGGCACGATCAGTGTTAATTAAGCTCGCTGATCGGACCTTTCTAAAATCGATGGCTATATATTTGAGTGAATGCCTATCGTTTTCTGATAAAAGTCTAGTAATTGTTATGCAAGCCGTGGTGCTTTCTGCACCCACGAAATCATCAAAGTGTCGAATGCTCAGTAGGCCGTATTCAGGGTTATGATGATATTGGTACATTTTATGGCGCCACTAGAATTACAGGTATAAGAAGTATAAACCGCGTTTTTTCAAGATTGTCAATGTATCGATACCAGGGATTCTTGGGTTAACAGGTCGGGGGATAGAGTTTGCCAATATCGGGGGTTCAATGAAAGTTGGCAGCTCTAGTCAACGTTTGCCGACCGTCACCCCGCCGAAATTAGATATTAACCGCAGCAGTGTTGTTACCACCAGCCTGCGATGTAGCACCATCACTTGTGATCTTGGTGTTAGACACATAGATGGTTGTGGAATTCACCTTACCTTCAATGCGCTTGGCACCAGGACAAGCTGCCATTACGTCAGCACCCTGAATGGTCGTTGAACCGTTATTAGGCAAACTCGCAATCGACAGGCCTGTACAAGTCACCGCCGCACCAGCTGCATCATACGCAGTAATCACGATAGCACCGTCTGCACCTGATCCACCAAGCGCACCACTTCGATCAGTCACGGTCAGCTTGTTCAAAGAACCGAAGCTGGTAGTGATGAACGCCGAACCATTTTGTGTGAAGGCAAAAAGCGTTCCAGACCCAATGCTTGCGTTAGCAGCGTAATTCACTCCATCAGCCAGACGAGAAACCGCAGCTGTATAAGCCGATGCGTCATATGCAGTTGTGCCAGCAAATGTGATCGTAGTTGACGAAACGCCAGCTGTTACTACCTGAGTTGCCCATGCCATGTTAGTTGCCGTGTCGATAGTATACCCACCACCGCCTCCGACTGTTAGAACACCCGCAGCAGAACTGCCGTTGACATTCGCATCGTCGATGGACGAGACGCCAGTCATTGGACCTGAAATCGTAATCAGCGTTGCTGCAGCAGCAGGAACTGCAGCAGGGATAGGAGTAGCTCCACCGAATCCTGTATTTGCGCCAATGGTAGAACCCAATCCAGCCGTTGTAGTAACTGCTGCTGTTCCAGTAGTCGTGCTAACACCCGCAGCCGTGGTCTCGCCTGTGGCGGTTGTCAGCGCCAAAAATCTTGCCGCAACATCAAATATGCCAGCCGAAGGGGTAACAGTCGCTGTCATTGCTGGAACAAGCTTCATATCGAAGTTGCTCAGTGGCGAGCCAAACATTGCAACCGCCGCACCGCCGACAAAACCGCTCACGGCAACTTGAGTAACGACTGATGCGTTATCCGCGATTGCCGTTCCAGTTACCGTTGCGCCAGTCAACGTAACGGTGGCGGCACCAGGTACCTCCGTTGTCACGCGATAGATGGCGGTTGCAGATCCTACGCCACCAGAAACTAGCGCTGCTGCACCGGTGGGCAGGGCCGCAAGCACACCCGCTGAACCGAACACTCCATTACTTAGTGTATACGTTATTGAGTCATTTACGCTTAGGACTTCACCGGCGCCGAGAGTTAACGTGATTGTGTCAAGGTCGAGTACGGTTTTCACCGATTCATTTGCTACAAATTTATTGGCTACCAGGTTAGGTATACCAGTTATTGAAACTGTAGGATTGTCTACCGCGGCAGCCTGAGCAGCGCCAGAGGCGAATACTGCAGTAGCAATTCCTGCCGCTACCATTATTTTTTTAAGAAGTTTCACTTGAATTATCCTGCTTTTTTCGAAAAAAATTTAATTATAGCTATGTGATCTTGGGTATAAGAAGTATAAACCGCGTTTTTTCAAGATTGTCAATGTATCGATACCAGGGATTCTTGGGTTAACAGGTCGGGGGATAGAGTTTGCCAATATCGGGGGTTCAATGAAAGTTGGCAGAAGCATAAATCTTACTGATATGCATCCAGGTTGCCAATCCCTTTACTCCTCGATACAGTTTTAGGTAAATACGGGGGCACATATGGTGAGGATTCTAACTAACGAAGAGAAACGACAGTTCTATCGCGACGGATATTTCATCGTGAAAGGGGCAATCTCAAAGGAACTGGTCGATGCCGCTCTGGCAAGAATCAAATCGGCAAACAAAGGTGAAAACCTGGGCCCAACGAAAGAGATGCTGGACCTTGTGAATGCATCGGACGTGACACCGGTTCTGAATGACATGATGGGTGATTTCGATGCTCCCGTTGTCTGCCAGGTTGGCGTGTTAAAGCGGCGTGAACCGGGCGATCATTACAACAACCTTGGTTACAAAGACAAGGATATGCCCTACTACGGTGCCGAGGTTCATATGGATGGACTGATTACCATCGCCGCACCCCAGGAAGTGCAGGAAGGGAATCCTGATGAAATTTATCACCGCTATTTCGCCAGCGGACCCAAGGGTGATCTCGGCCGAAGTGCCAATGTCATGGGTCACAACATGGTGCCGATGTTTGAAGATGCGCAAATGACACTGGGTATGGGCAGTTTTACCGCGTTTGTGTTTGCATGCCTGAACGATCAGGCGTCCGAAGGTTGCGGTCAGACCTGCCTGCTGAAGGGCGGACATCACGTTACGGAAAGATTCCTGAGGACTCAGCGGGATGCCAATAATCATCTCGGCCCCGAAGGCGAAGGCTGGCCCAGGCTGAATCACGATGCGCCTAATCGCTGCGGTCTTCATTATCTGCCGGAAGCGGTCAGGCAAGAGTTTATTAATGACACCTCTGAAGCCACACCCGATGGTAAAAAGTGGCCGCGGCCGACTCAGATACTGATGGAGCCAGGTGACGTGTGCATCGCCTCCTACCACATCCCACATTCAGGCACCCGCAACCAAAACGGGACAGAGGCACGAAAGAACATCATCTTCAGGATCCGCAACAAAAAACAACAGCCGGATAAGCTGGCCAATGGTGTCTCTGATCATCCGGACAGGGGTCAGATGGGAGAGTGGCTGGAATACGAAGACGGCAATGATCCCTGGGAGAGATCCAAGTACGCCATGTGCAACCAGTGGCACAACTGGGACGGCATGCAGGAAATCGTCGCCGAAGAACAAAACCGACCATGAACTGGCCGAATCCATCACACTCAAGCCGAGGTTTTGTTGTCAAACGCATCGAATGATCGCATCGTTCCCTTTTCAAGCAAACTTGCTTTCGGTGTCGGGCAGTTTGCAGAGGGATTAAAGAATACCGGCTTCGGCCTTTTCATTCTTTTCTACTACAACCAGGTGCTGGGATTGTCCGGCACCCTTGCCGGTTTTGCGCTGTTTATCGCACTGATCTTTGATGCTGTTACTGATCCGCTGGCCGGTTCTCTTTCCGACAACTGGAAATCGAAATTCGGCAGGCGACATCCATTCATGTACGCCTCGGCAGTACCGTTGGCGCTCGGATTCTATGGACTGTTCTCGCCACCTGACAGCCTTGGCGACTGGGGCCTGTTCGCATGGCTCACGGTGTTTGCCATCGTGACTCGCGGTGCCATGACGCTGTATCACGTCCCGCATCTCGCGCTGGGTGCCGAGATGACTGAAAATTACCAGGAACGCACCCGAATTGTTGCTTTCCGACAGTTTTTCGGTACCTCCGGGGGGGCGATGGCCTCCATTGTCGGGCTGGGCTATTTCTTTTCCGATGCGAACGGTGGTCGCCTTGCGGTCGAAAATTATTCGCCCTATGCCATGACCCTGGGTGTACTGATGGTCGTTACCATCTGGTGGTCCGCCTGGGGAACACAAAAAGAGATACCGCATTTATCGACGCCACCTGACAAGCCGCCGATGAATCCGCTACGGCAGACGAGGCTCGATGCAAGAGAGGCATTTGGTAACGCGTCGTTTCGCTGGCTGTTTTTTGGCGTTCTGATTGTATTCATTATGGCTGGAGTTAACGGTGCCCTGGACCTGTATATGCTGCAGTATTTCTGGGAACTCACGGGCTTCCAAATGCTCTATCTGCAGATCGCCTCAGTGATTGGTCTGCTCCTGGGTGTCTTTTTTGCAGCGCCGTTGCACCACTACACCAGCAAACGCTTCGGCGTGTTACTCGGTACAGGTGCCTGGGCAGTTTTCCAGGTGATTCCGGTAGTGTGCCGCCTGTTGGACTGGTTCCCTGATAACGGCACCGGTGGACTCGTTTACACCCTGCTCGGTGTGAAGTTTGTGCAGGGACTGATCCTGCAACAGGCATTTATCTCGTTCGGTTCCATGATGGCGGACATTACCGATGAGCATGAGTATGAAACTGGTGATCGCCAGGAGGGTATCTTCTTTGGTGCTATTTCCTTCTCAAGTAAGGCAACTTCCGGGTTCGGAAATTTCATCGGTGGTATCGGTCTCGACATTATCTCCTGGCCCCGTGGGGCCGACATCGAAACAGCGGCAGATATCCCGCCTGACACGCTCGTTAACCTGGGTTTGCTGTACGGACCCGTGGTAGCGGCATTCGCGGTGGTTTCGGTATGGTGTTACAGCCATTACAAACTCACGAAACAACGGCATGCAGAAATACTCGAGCAACTAAACATTCGCCGCGAGAAAGCTGCAGCGTCTTCCTGAATGGAGTAACAATGGACTACCTGACTATCGAGCAGGCCCGTGAGCGGGACGGGTTGCGACTTGTACTCACCTCCGGTGCGCCCGGACCCTGGAGTGAAGCTGCCAGGGCGTTGTTTCGACATCATAAAGTTTCCTGCCTGCCGGTTCGACAAAGGGGCGAGCAGGATAATCCTGAACTGGTTTAGTGGACGGATCACAGAAACGTCCTGTTTTCATGGTTCAATGATGAAGTACCCAGGGTGCGATGGCTCGAGTTGCTGGATCTCGCGGAACGGTTAGGCTCTGGAGCTTCCCTGTATCCAGATGATTAGGATGATCGAATCACTATGGTCGGATTAATCAATGAAATTGAAGCTGAAAATGGATTTGCGTGGAATGCCCGTTTGATTATGTTTGAAACATGGTATGCCAGCATGGGTGACGCTGCCGAAAAGAATCCCATATTCAACGGCTATCGTTACAATCCGGAAAGGGTTGAAGAAGTCAGGTCAACAAGCCGCGATTTTCTTGACTTCCAGAGGTGGAATCAACGGGCAGGCCACCTGCACCGACACGGGGATTTTCAGACTGATTGGCCTACCTTGGAGAATCGTTAGGCGCCACAGAATTTCTGTGTTAGATAAGATCTTTTGAATGGCTTGCAATGGAAATGTCGAGATTTACACCTGCTTATCGCTTTATTGGTATTGCGGCACGAGGCTTATCGATGAGTAAAAAGTCTTACTCCAGCACTTTCCTCCGCCTCCATTACTCAGCCGGCCCGTTTGCCGCGGGGCTTAGAAGGTTAATGATACGATGGGGCTCTTGCCATATTACAGTTGAGGAGATATTGAATGAGTCGTCTTAGGATGACCTGCAGCATGGTTGCTGCTGGTGGCCGACGTAAGGCCGGAATCATCGCGATGACGGTGGGTTTTTGCGCTGCTTTTTCCGCGCGGGGGGCAGTAGCTGAGTGTGGAATTGTTGATCCGCTGCCGGGTTTTGGGTCGTCCTATGCCGAAGGTTGGGGAATCGACCAGCGCAATACGCGCTATCAGCCGCGATCAACGATTGATTCGGGCAACGTCGCCAGGCTCTCCCTCAAATGGGCCTATGGATTAGCAAGCACGACCCCGCGTTCATATCCGTTGGTGACCGAAGACACCATCTTTGTCGGAGATGGTGGCCGCGGGTTAGTGGCACTTGAACGAGAAACCGGCTGCGAGCGCTGGGTTTACAAACACGAGGGGCTAATTAGCAGCACCATACTCCAGGGCTGGATCGGTGAGCGGCGCATTCTGATTTTCAATGATCGCAACGACGGGATGTTCGCGATAGATGCTAACGACGGCGAGTTCGTTTGGCGTGCGACGGTGGAAGATGAACCCGCGCCCTGGTACTCGGGTTCGCCGCTATTGCTTGGTGATACGGTGATTCTGCCGGTGTCCTCCCAGGAAGTAGGTTACGCAGTGAACCCCTTTTACGGGTGCTGCACCACTAGCGGCGGGATGGCGGCTTTTGACATCAACACTGGGGCGAAGCTCTGGTATATTCCGACCATCGAAGCGGTAGCCCAGCCGACCGAGCGCCATTGGCTCTTCGTTCAGGAGTATGGGCCCAGCGGTGCTCCGGTGTGGGCTGCCCCCAGTTATGACGCGAAGCGGGGATTGATTTTTTTTGGTACCGGGCAAAACTATTCCCATCCGACTACTGATACCAGCGATTCGATTTTCGCGGTGGACGCAAAAACCGGTGAGGTGCGGTGGGTTCGTCAGTTCACGGCCAACGACGCCTATACCGCAGCGTGCAACCTAGAAGCGCTCAATCATCCCAATTGTGCGGATCCCACGGGCCTCGATGTAGATTTTGGCGCGGCAACGATGTTTGTGCGTAGCAAATCCGGGCGCGAGTTGGTAATTGCCGGTCAGAAGTCGGCAGATGCGCACGCCATGGATCCGGAGACCGGAGAAGTGGTGTGGACACAGAAGCTTGGGCGCGGCGGTATCATTGGTGGCGTGCATTGGGGCATGGCAGCGAACGAGTCGCTTGGGCTGGTTTATGTGCCTATTAGCGATAAGAAAATTGTGGGGTTTCCCTCTCCCGGTGAGCCCACCCCAGGGTTGTATGCCCTGGATATTGAGACTGGCGAACGTCGCTGGAAGTACTCTCGGGATTCTCGATGTCCGGACCTGGATTGCGTCTTCGGATTCTCTGCGGCCATTATCGCCAGCAACGATATCGTTGTGGCGGGCAACATGGATGGCATTCTTGAGGTTCTCGCTGCGGAGTCTGGAAAACTCCTGTGGTCCCATGATTCGTGGCGTGATTATCCCTCCGTCAATAACGTGGCAACTTCAGGTGGCGCGTTTGATGCCCATGGGGCGATGATTGCCGACGATTTGCTACTCGTAACTTCCGGTTACAGGTATGTGGGTCAACAGCGGGGTGGCAACGCGTTTCTGGTATTCCAGGTGGAGGTAGATGATGAACAGTAAGCTACCTTTGGCTGGTCGCTTTCGACGGCTGGTCGCAACGTTAGTTGATGCGATTTTGGTTCCTGCTCTGTCCTTCGTGCTGGTGATGATCACCGATGTTATGGAAGATGCAGAAGACTACGCCAACGTGGATTTGATGATTTTGTGGATTTTTTTGTTGGCAGTAGTGGCGTATCTCATCTTGAATGGCTATACGCTGTGGCGCCGTGGGCAAACGCTGGGCAAATGGGTAATGGGCATTGCCATCGTGCCGGCGTCGAGCCGCGTCCCGGAAGGGGTTATGTGCGGCGGCGATGAGAGCAAGAGCGCGTATGTTCCTGCGCCCTTGTGGAAGCTGATTTGCGTTCGGGCACTATTTTTCCCGGTGCTCTTTTTGGCGCTGGTTCCTTCGCTTACGTTGCTGCCGGTTCTCGACCAGGCATTGATTTTCGGAAAGCGTCGCCGTTGTTTACATGACCTTGTCGCTGGAACGATAGTCGTTCGGGTTTAGCGGACGCTGGTTGACGACTTGTCCCCGCGGTTTGAAGTTAGCCCTAGAGATTGTTGCATTTGAGCGGCAATGAAGGCCGTGGCTTGCAAACGACCGCTTAGTTCCTCTGGCCCCATCCGTGTCTTCGCGACATCACTGAGCCAGACGTCATCCAGAAAATCCTTGATCATATCGATGCACGGCCGCCTCCATGTAGATTCGCGACAGCCAGTCAACCTTAAGGTAGCTTTCGATTACGGGCGAAGTCGCCC
>JABJED010000095.1 GCA_018665025.1 Gammaproteobacteria bacterium | reverse complement strand
TGACGATCAGGGCTCCCCGGCTTATCAACTCATCCGCATTGTAAAAGTAACTGCTAGAGCCTGAATGAAAAAAACGTCCGTGCAGGAACGGGAGCCATTCCGCTAAAACTGTCATGATGGCAAGATAAACCCTGCCATTAAGGTTATGGTGGACAAGAAGAGACATAGGGGTAGCGACAATGCCTGAATTTTCAAGACTGGATATCCATGAGGGCTGGGCCGAGATAGTCATCGAACGACCTGATCGGCGTAATTCATTGATTCCACCATTGGCCGGCGAAATTCGCGACCACATAGAACAATTGAATCAAGACGACAATATCTCCGCCATCGTCCTACGGGGAGAAGGAGGATACTTTTGCTCCGGTATCGACCTCAAGGCTCTGCAGGCAGACCCCCCGCCACCCTGGACAGGCAAAGATGTCGGGGATGTAAGATCGATGCACATGGCCCTTTACTACTGTAAAAAGCCGATCATTGCCGCACTTGAAAAATTTGCCATCAACGCAGGCGCGTCCCTGGCTTTTGCCTGTGATCTGATCGTTGCCGGTGAAACCGCTTTTCTTCAAATCGGAGAAATTCAACAAGGCGTTGGCATACCAATGAATGCAGCGTGGCTGAAAATTAAAACGACCGAATTCCAGGCAGCACGCCTGGCCTTCCTGGGTGATCGGGTAAAGGCGCCAGAGTTGCTCCGGCTGGGACTCATCAGCGAGTATGTGAGCGACGACAGCGTTGTTGAACGCTGCAACGAAATCGCAGCGACTATTGCGGGTTACCCAACAGGTGCCGCAGAAGCCATCAAGCAGTCCCTCGTTGCACAACGCGGCATCGATAAACCCGAAGACTTTTTCCCCAAAACGGCGAACAGTGCGCTCAACAGCGCAAAGATGTTAAAGGATTAATCTTTGGCCATTATATTCGGAGCACCCGTCACTGGTGGTCTCGGCTCGTTGTACGGTGATCAGCCACAGACAGTCGATACACAAAGTAAGGCAGCTAAATATTTATTCATCCTGCAACTTCAGCAGGAATAGGCGCGCATTAAGGACACCCAGGGTTAAAGTTTATTAAAGATAGTTTTAAGTTAGCCACCCTTTCCCAGGCAATCCCCCTAAAATAAGCGCCTAATCATCTGAAATCGATGTTTCAAGAGAACAGCCAAACGTAAACACTGATTTCACAGCTGGTTTAACATCGTCTTAACAAAGCCTTAACAAAAGCCGGTTAACTTCTCCGACCGTTACTAAATATACGACTAGCTATCTATTCCGAGGAACCAAACCATGATCCGCTATATAGCACTGCTTCTAATAGTGACCTGTGCCCAGGTCGGGCAAGCTTCGGTGTCAGACCAGGATTTTTCTGATCTCAAAACCGAACTAATGTCTTTGATAAATCGGGTAGAAGCATTGGAGGCAGAGAACAAAGCGTTGAAGGAATCTATCGTTTTCAGCGCCTCAACTGTTGAGCAGCTCGCAACAACCGGTAAGCCTGCGAGCTGGACAGAAAGTGTCAAGATCACGGGTGACTTCCGGTATCGGTATGAAGATATTGATGCGGGGCGAAGTGATACGCGGGAACGCAACCGGATTCGGGCCCGCCTTGCAGTGACAGCCAAACCGGCAGACAACGTTGAGGTAGGTATCGGGCTGGCATCTGGCAGTGAAGACGCCGTGTCTACAAACCAGACTTTAGGTGGCGGCGGCACTACCAAGGATATCAATCTAGACCTTGCCTACTTTAAATGGCAGGCAAAGCCAGGCTTCAATGTCATTGGCGGAAAAATGAAGAATATTTTCTACAGGCCTGCGGGTCATGGGTTGCTCTGGGATGGAGACTATCGTCCCGAAGGTTTCGGGTTCAATTTTGAACGGGGCAACTACTTTCTAAACACTGCCGCCAACTTTCTTGAGAGTGATAGTAAAAACAATGACAACAAGACCGCCTACGGTTTCCAGACAGGTTTCAAAGGTTCAGTTGGTAACAGTCAGTTGGTCGCCGGCGT
>JABJED010000502.1 GCA_018665025.1 Gammaproteobacteria bacterium | reverse complement strand
GGAATCTGCTATCTAATCTCAAGCAACTGCGCTGCTCTATTGAGCAAACGCGCTCACCCTGAGATCCCGATAATGATTCGCGGATACCAGGTGTCGACGTCGCGATCTTCCGCTAACAATTATTCACCGGTGAAATTGGGAGGACGTTTTTCAAGGAAGGCTTGAATGCCCTCTTTGCGATCCTTAATTTCGATTTTATTAATCAGCGGCGCCGCAAAATCCATAAACTCGTCGTGTTGCATGTTCATGCCTGAATAGATCTATCTCTTCATCTATCCTGAAATCACATGCCATGGCGAGAACCGGCTTTACGATAGACCATCGAGTGCTATGGCCTATCTGTTTCGAAGATCCTTGCGAAGAATTTTTCCGGATGCACTTTTAGGGATAACCTCGATTACCTCAAACTCCCTAATCTGCTTGTAGCTCACAAGGTTATCGCCAACCAATGCTTGAATTTCCTCTAGGGTTATCGATGCTCCTGGAGCCTCGGTAACGAACGCTTTAGGGATCTCGCCAGCTTCATCGTCGGGTATTCCAATCACCGCGACATCGGCTATTTTAGGGTGGGTAATCAATAGTGCCTCGAGTTCAGCGGGCGCCACCTGAAAGCCCTTGAATTTAATCAGTTCCTTCATACGATCGACAATGGACATGTGACCATATTCATCGATGATCGCAATGTCCCCTGTATGCAACCATCCGTCAGGATCGATTGTTGCAGCCGTTGCTGTTGGATTGTTCAGGTACCCGGTCATGACCTGTGGTCCGCGCACCCAGAGCTCGCCGCGGCCGCCTGCGGGTTGATCTTCGCCTGTGTCCGGGTCGACGATACGACTCTCTGTGTTTGAAATAGTCACGCCGCTGGTTCCGGGGCGATAATCACCTTCGACCGTGGAATGGCTAACGGGACTGAGTTCCGTCATACCGAAACCCTGCACGACTTCACAACCGAGCCGCGCCGCCGCTTTAGCCGCCAGCTCTGCACCGAGTGGTGCCGCGCCAGAGAAGACCTGGCGGATTGAAGAAGTGTCGTACTCGTCAACGACAGGGGCGTTCGCAAGCCCAAGAACAATTGGCGGCACGGCGAAGAAACGAGTGACTTTAAAATCCTGCACTGCTTTGAGCGCTTCTGCCATGTCAAATCTAGGCATGGTGACGGTGGTGACGCCGTTGCTCAGCAATCCATTCATCAGCACTTGCATGCCATAGATGTGGAAGAACGGCAAAGCCGCTAGCGCCACCTCGTTTTCCTGATAGTGAACCGCGTGAATGAACTGCTCAATGTTAGCCACCAGGTTTCGGTGGGACAGCATCACACCCTTGGGTAGTCCGGTAGTACCTGAGGAATAAGGCAGGACGACAGTATGGGTCGCAACGTCCACCGGTACCTGCTCAATGGGTTTCGCAAATAGCTCAGCTATCCCCGTAGTACCGGAAACTGGCTCGCCAATCACAACCACTTCGGTCGTTTCAGTACCCTCGATTGCCGCTAAAGCAGTCTCAACAAACATTGGCACTGTGAACAAAATGGATACACCCGCATCGTTTAACTGATGCCTGACCTCCTGTGGCCCATAAGTGGGGTTGATCGTACTTACCGCGGCACCGGCTACGGCAACCCCATGAAACACGACCGCGTATTCAGGCAGGTTAGGCGCCATGAGTCCAACCACCTTACCCGGCGATATACCTCGCTCGGCGAGGCCCCCTGCGAGCGAATGAATCGCGTCACTGAGTTCAGCGAAGGTATACGAACTGGCGCCACTGATATCTCGTATTGCGACTTGGTCGGCTAGCGCTGACGCCTTGCGCAGGACGTGGGCGGTGATAGTGACCTCAGGGATATCGACCTCAGGCAGTGGGCTGGAATGTATGATAGTGGACATAAACGGTCTCTGGTTTTTGATGCGGCGGTTGACGCTCTTAACGCTTTATATAATAACTGTTTTGCAATAACGGAACCATAAACCCATAGCGCCGGCTCCACGAAAGTAGACACTTTATAAGCATTATGCAACGCGCATCATAGACTTAAGGCGCAGCGAATGTATGCCTGCGTTGTCACTGATAAAACCCACTACGGGAGCGTAACAATTGCAAACAATTTGCGGAGGTTATAGATAACAACAGAGGCGCTACTGCATTTTTGTATTCTTTCTTATGGCTTTCATTGTCAGTCAAAATTATTTGTAGCGACTGGCCCCGTTCTCGAAATGGATCATTCCGACTCAGATAAATGTGCAGATCTGTTTGAATCTCATCTTCTAGAGAGTTTGTAAGGAACGTGCCTGGGCGAAGATACTCTTTTGGCAAACTGTAGTATCTGTCTAGGTAAGGATCCACATTTGCCTCCATGTTATGGAAATCAATGTTATGGAAACCAATGTCAGATAGTTCAAATAAATGGGGCTGTAGTAAAATTTACAAATAGCTTGAATGACATCGGGCCAAATTCTGAAGGTTTGGTTTGACGGCGTGTCTGCGGTTGAGAGCGCCATGCATGGTTCTAAATTCCAGGAACTGACGGGCTATGCTCAATCTCATTCAACTGCGCCAGGTAACGCGCCAGATTTCGATGAAGGTGTCCAATCGCTGACTCAAACCGACCGAACTGATAGTGGGTGTTGGCACCTGAACCGATCGCAGCTTGAATGTCACTCACCACTTTTGCATCTTCCTTGTTACCGGTATCAGAAAGAAAAGCGGCATCTTTTTTAGCCCTTGCCAGAATTTCTTCAGTGGGCGCACCGCCATCAGGTATTGGCAGTGTGAGTTTGTAACTGAAGTATCGGGTTCGCGTCGGTGATTCGGGTTCAGCCAGGCTAACATTGTAATGTTGAGCAAGTCGGGTGACCGAGGCAAACGGAAATATGCGGTTGACTAGCGTGACCATACGATCAAGTGACAGGTTTTCTCGTGGTGCGTCGCGTAATTTTTCAATGCGCCTGAAGGGGAAGCAGACGCGGGAATTCGGCCCCTGTAACTCAATGACGTTCAAATTGTCATAACCGTAAGGAAAGAAGGATTCCGGGTGCGTTGGTTTGATGTGATAACCCTCAAGCGTACCTTCCGCTGTTAGTTTCCAGTTGATGTTGTCCTCGTGCTCATCTGAATCAAACAGGACCTGGTCGTCTGATAGTAGATCTGGCAGGGATTCCAATGCACCAGGCCCAACAGGTTGATCCTGTGTGATAAATACCAGGCCACTTTGGATATTTACCGCATGAACCGGCACTAATCCATTGTTGTCTTTATCAAGGTTAGGGAAGCCGTGATCGTGCGGTACGTATTCAAGCTGGCCGTCCAAACGGTATGCCCAGCCATGATAAGTACAACGAAATAGCTTTGTATATCCTGAACCCTCAGCCAATTGCATACCCCTGTGACGGCAGGCGTTTCGAAATGCCCGAATGGTTCCATCCAGATCTCGGACTACAACAATAGGTACGCCAGCAGAGTTGCGCGCCACATATGAGCCAGGCTCAGGCAATGCGGCAACGGGGCAAAATGGGATAGGTAACCGTCTCATGAGTCGGCGCTCTGAATCAAAGCGCGCCTGAGAACTGTAGTTTTCAACCGGCTCGTACCAAATTTCATCACCGAGATCAGTTGTACCGTTATCAATGTGGGAAAGAATGTGGTCGAGAAGCTCTGCGTCGTTTCGCATCGTATGTTGTCCGATACTGTTCAGTAGTTCAGCAATTTACGTCCTGGTCCTGGCTCCGTCAATACAAGTAATTTATTAGGCGTAGTTGATTTGTGGGGCGGAGTAAAGTGCCGAAGCGACATTCAGGCACGACGCTCGCGGTGCTTCTACGAAACATCTGCCAGTTCTTTGTGTCAGGAATAGTGTGAGTAAGAACCAACCCTACATATGCGCTTTGTAAATTCTACTCCGACCCCAATTATTTCAGCTAAGTCGATTACTCGAAGACATCCAGGTCATTTGCGAGAATGACTTTACCATCATATTTTTCCCTGACTTCATTCAAAATGCTTTCTTCGTCAGCACCGAAGAGCAGAATGTGATAGAGAATCAATAATCCTGGTTTTGCGCGACTGGCGAGTTCACCAAGTTCATAGGAGGAGGTATGGTTGTCGCGATGGTATGTTTGCCAGAAGGGTGGTCGCTTCGCGACACCAGCCTCTGAGAAGACCTCGTGTATCAGAATGTCTGCGCCGGTCGCGTATTCTTCGACTTTTTTGTCCAGTGCAGTATCACCTGAAATGACGATGACCTTATCAGGCGTCGTAAAACGGTAGCCGAATGCATTAGGCCAGGCGCCGTGCCTGACCCGAAAAGCTTCTACCTTAATCAGGTCGTCAGTGTAGACGACACCTTCATCAACTGTGTGTGCGTTGATTTTCCAGCCGTTGGCGGTGGCAGGTTCCAGACCATACAGACGATAGCGATTATCCTCGGCATAAGCTTCGAGAACATGGCGGGCCATCTTGTCGATACCTTCCGGCCCATAGAGCTCAAATGCTGCTTTACGGCCGTGTGTCCATGAGGTGAACACCAGATCAGGCAGACCTGAAGAGTGGTCATGATGCAAGTGTGTCAGAAAAGCCGTGCCTATATTGTCGACCCTGAGCCCTTCAACGGTGCCGCCATATTCAGTTGAGGCCGCCGCTGCACGTCTGATAATGCCTGGACCGAAGTCTACAATGTAGGGTGTATCGTCTACGACTATGGCGACACCAGGACCTGACCGGTCTGGTATTGGGATTGGTGTGCCAGTGCCTAGCATCACGACCTGCGTCTTCGCCGTAGCTGGTGCAGCCAGCGCGGCCAATGCTGTGAAAATTGCAATCAAAAAGAATTGGTTAAAGCGCATTAAGCGAAACCTCCTATAATAAATTGTAATTCCCCAGGCCCCTTAAACATCCAACAAGGATACACCGAGGTCTCCAGATAGGCGATGAAGCAGTCAAATTACCTATTGCCAATTAACAGACCGCATATAGGCGAACTGCCGGTACTGACAAGTTAACTGGCCGTCATTGATAGAATCTATGGGTGAGTACATATTCAAACCTTCAGCGCGATGCGCCTGTTTTGTGATGAGGGCTACCATTATCATGTGTGCACAATTTTGGTATTCGGAGAACCTAACCATGACCAGACTCACAAGAAAAACAGTGGCAGAATTGACCCCGGAGCAGCGTGAAGTGTTTGATGAAATCGTTGCCAACCGTCCCGTCAGACCCCAGAACGGTCACATTGGTGGCCCCTTTGATATGTGGATGAGAACACCCGAAATGGGTCGTTTACTGGTGAACTTGGCCGGATATTTTCGGTTTAAATCGTCTGTCGATCGGCGTTACATAGAAATCACGATCCTCGTCACAGGGGCATTCTGGAAGGCGCAGTTCGAATGGTTCGCCCATGAACCAATGGCTCGAAAAGCTGGAGTTCCCGATGACATCATTCAGGCGATACAGGCTGGTGAAGTCCCGGACTTCTCTGATGAAGGTGACAGGCTTTCCTGGTGCATCGCAAATGAACTTCACCAGAGCCACGAACTCAGTGAAGAGACTTATGCAGCGGCGGTTTCGAAGTTCGGTGAAACCGGCGTGACCGAGCTCATTGCTTTATCCGGTTTCTATACCATGGTTTCCATGACGTTGAATGGATTCGACGTTGCGTTACCAGAGGGTGCAGCGTTGCCCTTTGATAAGTAACTTGGCAAAACCGTCATTAAGGCTGGTGTTCATAGTATTCACACGCCATTAACGGAGACAGGGTCCTCACGACGTTATTACTCAGCCAAATACAAGTCACGACCATAAAGAGCTCTGACGACTTTTCCAATCACAGGCGCTTTCCAGATTGGATGCAAGACTGAGCAACAAACCCTCTTGCCCCATACCCGCTGCGAGTTGGGTACCGATGGGCAGGCCATCAGCAGTCCAGTGAGTAGGCAACGAGATGGCAGGTTGTCCTGTGCTGTTAAACAAGGGTGTATTGGACGCATACTGAAAAGTACCTGAATGGTGTCTATGATGCGAACGGCTACTTCTGGCCAGTGAAGCCACCAACTCCGGGAGATCTTGACGAGATCACGCACAAGATTGCCAAACGCGTTTCGCGCTATTTGGAGCGGGCAAGGCATCTCTACCGTGATGCAGAGTCTGAATACCTCGACCTTATGCCAGATGAAGAAGACGCCATGCACGGTATCATCGGTGCTTCTATCACCTATCGGTTGGCCTTTGGGCCGAATGCAGGAAGGAAAGCCCTGACCTTACAGGCTGTACCAACCAGCGACAACAGAGCGAAGTCGAGTGAACTGGTCAGTAAGCAGTCTGGATTTTCATTGCATGCAGGCGTGGCCTGTAAGTCCAACCAACGGAAAAAGCTTGAGCGTCCGGGCGGCGTTCCGCTATGCAGGTATATCACAAGGCCTGCCATCTCTGAACAGAGGCTGTCGCTGGCCAGTAACGGCAATGTGATTGTTGCGCTAAAAACGCCTTACGATGACGGCACCTCACATGTCGTCCTCCGCCCAATGGAGTTTATGGGTCGCCTGGCTGCGTTGGTTCCGAAGCCACGGGTTAACCTCACCCGGTTTCATGGTGTGTTCTCGCGGGGCGGCCTTCCGCCCCGCAGCAGGTTGAGGGCGCATGTCGTGCCAGGCAAACCAGACGATGAATCGGAGCAGGCCCCGCAATCGGGCAGGGGCAAAAGCTATTCGATGACGCACTGTTCTTTTCGGGGCGCAGAGATTGAAGCGGGTCTTCGCCATTGATCCGAACGCGGCCCGATAGAAACGTGTGAGAAATGCGCTGGCAACGCAAAGATCATCGCGAGCATTGAAGACCCAGACGTTATCGAGAAAATACTGAAGCACCTGGGTCTGGATGAGGCGTCACAGGCGAGGAACCGTTCACCGTCAGCGGGTCTTTTCCCGCATTCGACCCAACTATTCTGACATCAGCGCACGTTGATGGGGTATGGCTCGATCTAATCTCTAGAAACCCGCGATTTCTGACTCGGATGCGGTGATCGAGTCCTGATTTAAAACCCGAAAATTCTTGAAAATTCACGTTACCAGGAATCACTTGGAAAAAGAGTAGTTGGTGTTAGATAGAAAAATGTGGCTAATTCGTACTATCCCCGCGACCCCGGTCCAATCTGACTCGATACTTTTACAGGATTGGGGGGGGGGCTTTGCGCCCAACTCGCCATTCAGGAGAGCTGTGGTCCCTGGTTCAGCAAAACCGGCGCGCAACAAATCAAAGAAACCGACAATACAGACCGACACTGAAACCTCTGTCGATCAAGCACTGCCTTGCTCGCCACTGAGCTGGGCCGAGCGGCTTAAGCGTGTATTTGATATCGATATTTCTGTCTGTCCGCTGTGCGGCGGCACCCTGCGGGTGATCGCAGATGTCACCGACCCGGACGCGATCCAAACCATTCTGGCGCATCTGAGGCAACGCGCGCCCCCTGATGCTGTGCACCGGCAAAGGCCGCAAAACGATCTCTTTGCCGCTAGCTGATGGTTGAAACCACGGCAGCGCATTTCTCCCTACGCCAACAGAAAAGCACCTTGGCTAATCGCCCATCACCAGGTCAGCCAATCACCACAAACAACAAAAAACTTGGTAGCGTTTAACCACTAATCGTCATTCCGCTC
>JABJED010000501.1 GCA_018665025.1 Gammaproteobacteria bacterium | reverse complement strand
CCCCTCTTCCTTGATGAGCAGCCAGGGCTTGTGTTCGTCAATATATTGGTTCGCCTTGTCCGCAAGCGCCATGATGTTCCGGAGGGCTTTGCCGTAGTCGCCATTCTCGTAGTGCAGCGCGATTGTTTCGCTGGCCTCAGAAAACTCCGCCAGAATGGGATTGTCTGAAGTCGATGCAAGCTGGCCATCAAACTGTTTGTTGATAAACCCTGCGCAGCGGGAAGCGATGTTCACGACTTTTCCGACCACGTCAGAATTCACTCTCTGTACGAAGTCATCAAGATTGATATCAAGGTCATCGACACCTGCGCTCATTTTCGCTGCAAAGTAATAACGCAGGTACTCAGGGTCCAGGTGATCCAGATAGGTTCGGGCATTGATAAAGGTGCCGCGTGATTTCGACATCTTCAGCCCATTAATGGTGGCAAAGCCATGTGCATGCACCCTGCTAGGGGTTCTGTATCCCGCTGTATCCAGCACGGCCGGCCAGAACAGGGCGTGGAAATTGATAATGTCCTTACCGATGAAGTGGTGGACTTCACAGGTTGAATCCTTTTTCCAGAAGTCATCAAATACCAGATCGTTTGCTTCACAGTATTTCTGGAAGGCCGCCATATATCCGATAGGTGCATCGAGCCAGACATAAAAATACTTGCCAGGCGCCCCAGGGATTTCAAACCCAAAATAGGGTGCGTCCCTGCTGATATCCCAGTCCTGTAGACCGGCGTCCAGCCATTCAGCCAGTTTGTTGGCTACCTGCACCTGCAGGGCACCACCGCGTGTCCATTTTGTCAGGAACTCCGTGAAGTTGGAGAGCGCGAAAAAGAAATGAGTTGATTGCTTCAGCACAGGTGTCGCGCCGGAGAGCTTCGACATCGGGTTGATCAGGTCTGTGGCATCGTAGGTTGCGCCGCAGGCTTCACAGTTATCCCCATACTGACCCTCTGCCTTGCACTTGGGGCAGGTGCCAACAATGAAACGGTCTGCAAGGAACATTTCTTTTTCAGGATCATAAAGCTGGTCAACTGAGCGGGTTTCGATTTGCTTAGCTTCAACCAGCCTATTGTAGATCTGGTCACTCAACGCTTTGTTCTCTTCCGAGTGAGTTGAGTAATAGTTGTCGTGGCTGATCACAAAATCGTTAAAGTCGCTGCGATGTTCTGCGTTGACTTCCTCGATGAGTTTTTCCGGGGTGATTCCAAGTTCCTCGGCCCGAAGCATGGTGGCTGTACCATGGGTGTCATCTGCACAGACGTAGATACATTCATGGCCGCGCATACGCTGAAAGCGAACCCAGATATCCGTTTGGATATGCTCCATCAAATGTCCAAGGTGAATAGACCCGTTGGCATTTGGAAGGGCACTGGTGACCAGAATACGACGCTTTTCCATGAGAGTGTTTTTGCTGCAGAATTTGGGGTGTCAAATATATAGATGAAGGCCCCTAATTGCACCTTGAAACAGCATTTCGCTGGTTTGGAGTACTTGAATTACCTTCGGTCTCGTGTGAGGCTTTCATCCGCGGTTAGACCGCCTAAATAAATCGGAGATAGAAAATCAGTAATTCAGCCATTGAGAAATTTGAACTACCCGGCGTGAAACACATTGTTGCCGTTGCCTCGGGTAAGGGGGGAGTCGGTAAATCTACCGTTTCAGTCAACCTTGCGGTGGCGCTAGCGGCCTCAGGTAAGCGTGTTGGGTTACTCGACGCTGATATCTATGGTCCGAGCCAGGGCGCGCTGCTGGGCATACCAGCGGGCACTCGGCCCGATGTGAACAATGAACTGCTGCAACCCTTGATGGCCCATGGGGTCGGCTGTATGTCTATGGGCTTTGTGACCTCCGAAAGGACCCCGGCGATCTGGCGTGGACCCATGGCAAGCGGAGCCCTTCAGCAGCTGCTGACGCAGACCAACTGGGGTGAACTGGATTTCCTGATAGTTGATATGCCGCCAGGTACTGGTGATATTCAGCTGACGTTGGCACAGAAAGTTCCACTGGCCGGCGCAGTAATAGTGACAACTCCGCAGGATATCGCCCTGCTGGATGCCCGTAAGGGTATCGAAATGTTCCGCAAGGTTGCTGTTCCGGTTATCGGCATTGTCGAGAACATGAGTATCCATGTCTGCAGCAACTGCGGCCAGAAAGAAGCGATCTTCGGCCATGGAGGAGGCAAGGCGGTTGCTGGTGACTACGAAACTGAGCTACTGGGCCAGTTACCCCTGACGCTTCAACTCCGGGAACAGTCCGACGCAGGGACGCCTATCGTGATTGCAGACCCGGACGCCCCCACCAGCGTCACCATCCGTGAAGTAGCCTCGAAAGTTCAAACCTTCGCAGAACAAAACATCACCAAAGCCCCGGTAATCAACATCTTCAACGACTAGTTCGGCGCGAGCCTGCCGTGGCAGGCGACCCGATAACAATAAATAACCGCTAGGCTTTTGGCAGAGTCACCCCTGTCTGCCCCTGATACTTGCCCCCTCT
>JABJED010000500.1 GCA_018665025.1 Gammaproteobacteria bacterium | reverse complement strand
TGGTCGCCAATCATGGTCAGGGCGCAGTTCAGTCCTCCTGTGACGCTGTTTGATACTTTGCCCGCGAAGGCCTGCAGTGCTTCTGGGTTACGGTTTGTCATAAGAACCTTTTTAAGGAAATGAGTTGGCCTTACTCTATGAAGAAAATTCAGCGTACTGACTTTCAGCGCCGCGGCGGGAGTTAATTGGAGGGAACTCGGATTAGCGGGTTAAGAGTATTGATGATGATTATAGGGGTTCTGGATGTTAGTTATAAGAGTGCCTGATACGATATCTGTTGAGTCTAAAATGTAAGTACTATGGCGAAGGCTATGGCGAAGGCTATGGCGAAGGCTATGGCGAAGGCTATGCCGAAGAAAGTCGACCTTAAAACCCGGAGTCCCCAGCAATGACGCAAACCAGAATCAATGAACTGGTGAGCACGCTTGGGCTCACGGAAATGAACCTTGAATCGGGTCTTTTTCAGGTCGTCAATGTTTCAGCCGTTGAACTGGGTGAGCAGCCTGTCAACAACGTGATTTATTTCATGTTGACCAGGACGATGCCACAAAGTCATCTGCACTATATGGATTCAGATGACGTGCAGATACTCATTGAAGGTGGGCCAGTGGATTACTATCTGTTTGCCAAAGACGGTTCATGTGAAAAAGTTACGATGGGTTATGACGTCTCTATTGGACAGCGGCCCATCGTGATTGCGCCGGCAGGATCTGCGAAAGCGCTGATCCTGCATGAGAATGCTTCGCACCTGCTTATTGGCTCTGTCGTTTCACCGGCATGGTCGCCGTCCACGACCCGCTATGGCGCCGGGTCTGAATTTCTGGACACCTACGAAAACAAAGCGCCCTGGGCTTCGAGGGAATTTCTGAAGAGTCTTGCAGGACCAAACTTTGAATCAGTAGAAGGTGGCGAAGAGGCCGCCCCGGTTTTCCGACTGGACGCGACGGGCCAGATTATTTATCAGGGCATGCAACTCACTGAAGAACAGCTGTTTCATGAAGCGAAGCGCCTTGTGAAAATCGGACAACGACCAGTGATCACCGGTGAACACGCAAGTGACAAACTGGCTGAACTTAGGCGGCATCTGGCATCTTTATAACGACGGACTTTTCCGCTTGCGGAACTGGGCAAGGAAGACTTTCGCGCCCTGGAACCCTTTAGAAAGGTTATTCCAAATAGTTTGCCCTGATGCTGTTGAAAGCTTCGTCACTGATGCCGATACTCTGAAGATACTCAAGAGGGCCGCCCCAGCGTTCTTCGATGCCGTCCAGAAAATCACCCATAGCATCCTCCGGGACGCCCGCGGCACGCATCATGTCTTCGCGGCTCATGCCTTCTGGTAAACCGATATGTTCCTCTATGAAATTGACCTGTCTTTCGACATCGCGATTGGTGAGTTGGTAGTCGGCTTCGATCCAATCCCGTTCGACGCCGAGTACAGATAAGAGGAATGCAGTCGATACGCCGGTTCGGTCTTTACCGGCGGTACAGTGAAGTACCAGGGGTCCGGTTGATGCATTTGAAAAGAGATCAAACAACCTGACCCAGGCATCCGGGCCGAATTCCAGATAGCCGAGATACCGTTTGCCGGAAATGCCCGTGTCGCCGACAAGGCGACTCAGTGTGTCAGTGCCGCCGTCGGGTATCACAGGGATGTTGTGGTGTGCCGCGCCCATGTCTGACAGTGGCCCTTTCCCCTGGTCGTGAATTTCTTCGGGTTTGCGCAGGTCGATTTGCGTACGGATCTTGAGTTTCTTAAGCGCGCCTAGATCGGCTTCAGTCATTCGGTCCTGTCGGCCGGCACGATAATACTGGCCCCAGCGAACTTTTTTACCACTGGTCGAAGGATAGCCACCAATATCCCGGAAGTTAAAGCTAGCCTCGAAGGCATGATGGCGGTCGGAAAGGTTGATCAACATGTTATTAGGTGTCTTCAGAGAAGTTACCCACGATACCATTCGCGCTGAAAAACGCCACTCACTGGGTAACCAATAGGTGTTTCTTGGATCTGTAAAGGAACGGCGTTACCAGATGCATAAGGAAGTCAGTCATCTGCAGATTTAGCGGCCTTTGCCATCATGGCGCGGGGGTCGTATTGCCAGTCTCCGTCATATCGCGGCGCGTAAGTTTCATAGGCTTTCATCATTTCGTCGTAGCGCTGCTTGATCCAAACCACGTTATAAGGATGTGAGACGACATAGTATTCGCCGGCAAGGATCTGCCGCCAGGCAATCGAGATATATTCTTCGACGTCCATGGGTATGTCGCCAGCTGCCTCCGTCATTTCTGATTGCACGAAGCCCGGGCAGATGAAAGAAACGTCAATGAAATCCGGTACTTCTTCACGCAGGGCGTCAGTCATGGAATGAAGGCCATGCTTGGCGCTCTCATAGGCGAACATGCCCGGCACAATATTGAAGAACGCATTTTCCGAGCCAATGTTGTAAATCGCGGCGGGTGTTCCCCTTGTAATGAAACGCTTGCCGAAAATCGAGGCGCCGTTCCACACCCCCATGTAGTTCACGTTCATGATCTGAAGCACTTGGTCCCTGTCGGCGTCAATGACCGTGGACGGCGGAATCAGTACCCCGGCATTGTTCATGATGACATCTGCGCCGCCAAATTGTTCTTCCGCAAAGTCGGCCAGCGCCTCTACCTGTGCATAGTCACTGACATCGCAGGTGAAGCCAGCGGCTTCCACGCCAAGGTCTTCCAGGGCGACGACGGCAGTATCGAGTTTATCCTGTCGACGACCGGCAATAACGATTTTGGCACCCGCAGTACCGAAACGTTTGGCAAAGGAGAATCCAATGCCGGTAGCCCCCCCGGTAATGACGACTACTTTATTGTTGAAGTCCTTCAAGACATGTCTCTCCGGTGTGTGCATTAATGTTTGGCGCAAAGCCTAGCGTAACCGGCATGACACGAACAGCAAGAGTGTGTCTGTTTGCATATGATTTACCCGACATTTTGCGAAGACGGAGTAGCCGCTCCGAGACCATACTCCGGGAAAGTTGTTACACAGCCCCTGTTCTATCTCTTGAATCTTAGTTAGTCTAGCGCTACACCAAACGGAGAATGAAAATGGCTTCTCAGCACCAAGCTGATTACGACGTAATAGCAGTAGGCGCCGGTTTTTCCGGACTAGGTTTGATTCACCACATGCGTGAAGCCGGGTTATCGATCCAGGTATTTGATAAGGCCTCTGACATTGGTGGAACGTGGGCCTGGAACCACTATCCTGGCGCCGCCAGCGACAGTGAGTGCTACTACTACTGCCTGACATTCTCCAAGGAAATTCTGCAGGAGTGGAAGTGGTCAGTGCGTTATCCCGGTTGGGAAGAAAACCTTAGGTACATGCATTTCGTCGCGGATAAATGCGATATGTGGCCGCACATTCAATTGAATACTGAAATTGTCAGCGCGGACTTTCAGGAGGCTAGTGGGTTGTGGCTCGTTAAAACCGGGGCAGGCGACGAATACACCTGCAAGTACTTTGTTAGTGCCATGGGTATGATCTCTGAACCGGTGACACCAAAATTCAAGGGTATGGAAAAATTCAAGGGCGCTTGTTTCCATTCCGCGCGCTGGCCGGAAGGACTGGATTACGCGGGGAAACGGGTCGGCATCATTGGCTCGGGCGCAACGACCGTGCAGATGTTGCCTGTGACCGCCGAAACGGCGGAAAGCGTGACAGTTTTCCAGCGTACGGCAAATTTTATTATGCCCGCCGTACAGAAACCAATGACCCCGGAATGGGAAAAGGAAATTAAAGAAAACTACGACGACATCATTGCCAAGTGCCGCAATCATGTTTTTGGTATGGCTTTCGATAGTCCTGTTGGCCGGACTATAGCCGATACACCGCCAGAGGAAGTGCAGAAGATTTTGGAAGAGCACTGGCCTCGGGGTAGCTTTCGCTTTGTGTTTGAGACTTTTGATGATTTGCTGGGAGATCCTGAGTCCAACAGGATTGTGGGTGATTTCGTCATCAACAAAATGAAAGAGAGAGTCAAGGATCCGGAAATTGCAGAAATGCTCACCCCGAAAGGTTACCCGTTCTTCGCCAAACGGCCGCCGCTTGACCACAATTACTTCGAGGCTTACAACCGCGACAACGTCAAGTTGGTGGACATCAACGACCGGGAGCCGATCGTCGAGTTTACAGAAACCGGAATTCGTACCACAGAGAACGAGTACGAGTTCGACATTATCGTCCTGGCAACCGGCTTTCAGGCGTATACAGGCGGGCAGGAAGCGCTGCCGATTCGCGGGCGAAATGGCCTGTTGCTTCGGGACAAATGGGATGCGGTGTCTAGCTCCATTCTGGGCGTGTTTGTTGCCGAGTTTCCCAATCTGTTCATGATCACAGGCCCCCAGGCGCCATTTGCCAATCTGCCGACCTCTATTGAGCAGAATATTATGTACATCGTCGATTGTCTTAAGAAGATGGAAAGCGAGGGATATGATCTCTGCGAACCACAGCAGAAGGCGGAAGATGATTGGGTGCAGCACGTCGCCGAAATTCACGAGCAAACACTGATGGCTCAGGGCGATAAGGTACATTCATGGATGATGGGCGCAAACTTAGAGGATAGAGCCCCAAGGGTGCTTATCTACTTTGGAGGCGCAAACGTCTACTACGATCTGATGCGCTCTTCGGTAGATTCGGGTTTCCCGGAAGTGCAGTTTGAAAAGCTAGCGTCCTAAAATGGAAGCTTTTTGGTATGGTCGGGGCATTTATTGCGCATAATGCCCAGACCACCAACGACTCATTCAGTCTGGCCAATCGCTAGCGGACCCCGTTTTTCACCAAGCCTAAATGGTGCGAATAGGGTCACGACCATCCCATCCCTCAGACGCTGATTTAACCCGTTTGAACAGCTCAAAGATGGCAGGCGGGAACTCACCAACCTCAATTAACGGCCATCGCTGCCCGGCACCGCGCAGGTAGAGGACGTGCCCTTCTGGTTCTAGCGCCAGTTCAGCAAGCGTTTCGAATTTGCTGGCATCAATGCTGAGCCGGAACTCGTCCATATTCTCAACGGTCACGCACATATGATGCAGTAGACCTTCATGGCCCTCGTCCAGAAATTCCTTGTAGATGCTTGGCTTATCAGAGGTAGGAGTCACCAGTTCAATCTGGTTTTCACCCCAGTATGCAAGGGCGGCGTTCATGTCCCGCACTGCGAAGGCGTGCTGGATAACCGGTCCAAATATAGAAGCATGCATTGTTGATTTTCCTTGGATGATTGCATCGAGGGTAGGCAATCTAGCAAGTTAAATCAATTTGCTCGCATACGAGGTTCCGGTGAGCAGATCGCTACCTTGTTATTGCTGATTACCAGAGGTACCTTTGGCGATGATGAACAAAGAGAATTTATCAATGCTGGTTGTGCTGGGATACTTATTATGACGGCTGAAGAAACGGGCGATTATGTTAGTAACTACGCTGATGTGACGGTTTACGAACTGACGGACGAGCGGGAAGAAATTTTGCTCAAGAAGCAGACTGAATGTACTTTTATGTGGACTAACTCCCAAGCCGAGCCGGTCGGGGTCATCATGAATTTCGTCTGGCGAAAAGGCAGCATCTGGTTAACAGCGACAAAGCAGCGCGCACGCATTCCGGCAATCAGGGCCAGGCCAAGAGTTGCCGTTGCTATTACCAGTCGCGGAACAGACATTGGAATCAGTCAGGCTATTACCTATAAGGGCACAGCGGTGCTGCATGAAGATGCACAGACCAATGCGTGGATGAACACGGAGCTTGCCAATGCGGTGCGTCCCGCTGGTTCTGACGAAGCCTTGAGTTTTGCGCAACACCTGGCAAATTCGCCCGGGCGCTTGGCAATAGAAGTGATACCCGACAAAAAAATCAGCTTCGATAGCTATTCTCTGTTCAAAAACTCGCCGACTGGTCCCAGTAAAAGTATGTTGGATTAATTGCCGGCTAAAAAGAAGAAGGAAGCAAAGACTTACACCATGACTAAAATTGATAGCAAATTGAACGATGAACTGCCGTTAGGTCGTAGTCCAGGCCCAACCTGGCAGGATGTGCTCGACACAGATTCGCGCCCTGTGCCTGACTATCTGAGGGCAGAATCCCCTTACCTCAATGGCTTCGATGACATTCCCAAAAGCCATTACTTGAGCCGCGACTGGCATGAA
This sequence comes from Gammaproteobacteria bacterium, assembly GCA_018665025.1. Taxonomy (GTDB): domain Bacteria; phylum Pseudomonadota; class Gammaproteobacteria; order Pseudomonadales; family Azotimanducaceae; genus UBA9659. Next base: position 3,496 of record JABJED010000500.1, on the reverse strand, counting down.
CTTGAAAAAGAAAGATTGTGGAGTCGTGTTTGGCAGTTCGCGTGTCGCGAGGAGCATCTTCCTCATGTGGGAAGTTACATTGTTTACGATATCGCGGATCAGTCATACCTTGTTGTCCGAGTGAGTGACAGCGAGATCAAGGCCTACCCCAACGCGTGTTTGCATCGGGGGCGATTGCTCAAGACTTATGATGGCCGCTGTAGCGAATTTCGTTGTCCATTCCACGGTTGGGCGTGGCACCTTGATGGCGAGCTTAAGCAGATTTCCGCTGAATGGGATTTCCCACAAGCCGCTGAGCGCGACTTGTCGTTGCCTGAAGTTAAGGTGGGTCGTTGGGCTGGTTTTGTGTTCATTAACCCAGACGCCAACTGTGAATCGCTGGACGAATTTCTAGGCTCGGAAATTCAACAGCACTTTGCACGCTGGGATTTTGACAATCGTTATTTGGCTGCGCATGTGTCACGCACTATTCGTTGTAATTGGAAGATTGCCAATGAGGCTTTTACCGAAGGCTATCATGTCAACGCCACGCACCCGCAGGCTGTCACCTACACCGGCGATCCTCAGAGCCAGATCGATTTTTGGGGTAATACGGCCAGGGAACTGTCGCCCAAAGGTATCCCCTGCCCAATGCTAAAGTACACACCGACGGAAGAAGAGATGCTGCGTGATGCGTTGGATGTTCGTGATGGCGAACCGCTGCCCGTGTCCTTTGGACAGGGTGATACGTTACGTGGCGTGTTATCAGCGGCTGGTCGCGAAAGATTTCGTGCAACCTTTGGTGACCGAGTCGATGAACTCACTGATGCTGAATTTTTGGATGCCTGGAATTACATGGTGTTTCCCAACTTTCACCCCTGGGGCGCGTTCAATCGAATTGTTTACCGGTTTAGACCTAACGGTGATGATCATGAAACCTGCATTTTTGAAATCATGTATCTAGCCCCTTTTAAGGGAGAGCGCCCTCCGCCAGCAAAGGTGGTGCATTTAGGGCCAGACGATCCATGGACTGACGTTGCTGAGCTTGAGAAGCTGGCCATGGTGGCGGAGCAGGATACTTTCAATATGGCGCGGGTGCACGATGGGCTAAAAGTATTACGACGTGATGGAGTCATGTTGAGCCGATATCAGGAAGCTTTGATTCGCTGGCGTCACGACCTAATTGAGGCCTATATAGAGCGTGGACCGGTGAAGTCATGACGTCAAAAAATAAGTTACAAGGTGGTATCCGACATGGGTTTAGTGGCGCCGTATACACACCGGATGGACCTGATCGCGTCAGGGTAACGAGGCCTGACGGTGCGGTGGGTCTGTTCGATGGTATTGGCCGTTGGATAGAAGGCGAAGTCTATGATGTTGATCCTGAAATGTGTATATGGATGAGCATTAACCGCGCGACCGTAAGTCACCGGCTGAGTTCCCAGGATCCAATCCAAGAGCGCACACACGAGGGTGATAAATAGTTTGTGCGACATGGCAGTGGGAGCGACTAGTGGCTGAGAGTTCTGAGACCGATAGTTCTGAGATCGATAGTTCTAAGACCGAGGGTTCATTAACCAAAAGTTTAGTGACTGATGATATGCGGAGCATCGTGGGTGCGGTTATGCGCGAATCCACGTCTCATCCGGTTGCCATTTCTGACATCCGTAAGTGGGCCATCGCTGTTTACTATCCTGAGACCCCACCACGACAATTTTGGGACGAGGACTACGCAGCTACTACTCAGTTTGGCTGCATCGTCGCGCCTGAAGAATTCAATCCGTTTGCGTGGAGTACAGCGAAGCCATTGCTGACTGACCCGAAAGTTGCCCAGACCGCTTTTAGTGAAGATGAACTCGGTGTGCAACCGCCCGAATACAAAGCGATTTTACTGACTGAAATTCGAGAGCAGCATGGGCGAGTCCGGATTCGTCCCGGTGATGTTATTCGCTCGGTTGTCCGCATCAGTGAATATTTTGAGCGCGATGGGCGGATGGGGCACATGCTCTACACGACGCTGTCTAACGAATGGCACAACCAATCTGATGAGTGGATCCGCACCACAGAGTCGGTGTTTGTCAGATATTGATAGGGTGTTTAGGAAATGCAGTGTTCAGGAAATGCAGTGTTTGGGAAAGGCAGGGGCTTGGGAGCGCAATATGACTCGTATCGATAAACTAGCGGTTGGTGAACAGCTGCCAGTGTTTGAGCGTAAGGGTACGATTGAACATTGGAATCGGTTTGCTGCAGTTAATGATGAATTTGCTGCGCACCATTGGGATTATGCGGTGGCAGAGGCAGAGGGGTTTCCCGCGCCCTTTGCAATGGCGCCGCTTCAATTGGCATTTTTTCATGCAATGTTAAGAGCCTGGATAGGTGATGATGGCCGCATTGTTTCAGTCTCGGCGAAGCTTCGGGGGCCCTTTTTCAAAGATCAACTGTTAACAGCCAGTGGTAAAGTCATAGCGCTAGATCATGTCGAGGATGAAATGGTGGTTGATCTGGAACTTGCACAGATTGACGAGACCGGCCGATCGATAGCCATAGGCTCGGCAAGAGTTGCGCGGAAGAGTTCGGTAGAGAATGATGTTTAAAAATCACCAAAAAATCCGCCGTCGCGGAACAAGCCAAATCTGACTGGCGACTTAGCGGCCTATCTCATTGGCGACAAGTTTGAGGTGCTTCGCGGTAGCTTCAACCGCCAGTCGATGATCCTGTCGCAATTCCCATCTGAGGATGCCTATCGCGGGTTCAGGGAAGACCCGGACTATCCGACGATCAAGAAACTGCGCGAAGACAATATGATGAGCGTGCACATGGCTTTCCCCGTCGGATCTAATGCCGTCTAGCGATATTACCAAGTAACGGGGTCAGGATAACGGCAAGCTTGCGTTAAGAGGGGTTCTGGCCCTCTTAATTAAATCATACCAATTGCATCTGCAATGTCTCGCCACGGAACTCAATAACATCGCCATTAACAATCTTCTTCCGTCGACGAGTTTCAATTTCACCATTGACGGTCACTTGTCCGTCGGCAATCAGTAATTTAGCCTCGCCACCGGTGCTAACCAGTCCTTCGAATTTCAGAATTTTGTAGAGCTCAACTGGCTCTCTAGTGATTTCAACTTTCCTCATTGGTGGTTACCCCTCTCACCATACCCCGAGTTCTTTAAGTTAGGTTGTTTGTACGGTGCCACTCGTATCGAGGCGTAATGTCATATCGTAGATTTTCCAGCCTTCAGGCATCCGCCGTGCTTTTGAAATATAGGTGCCCAGGAAGTAGTAGACGGTTAGATCGGGGTTTTTGTGCCAGGCGTTCAGATAACTTTCCATCCGGGCTTCGTCGCCATTAACTTCAGTAAGCTGTGTACCGATTAAATGCTGTGTGCCCGTGTAGTCCTTCAGTGCCTCGCGACAAACGTCAGCCCAGGCGTTAGGACCTTTGGCAACAAAAGGGTCATCGCCGGTATTCGCTGTGCGGATATCAACGTCGTCCGTATAGATGCTGCGGTAGATC
>JABJED010000499.1 GCA_018665025.1 Gammaproteobacteria bacterium | reverse complement strand
GGCGATACAGCAGGTTACGCCGAACCGGATGCGAGGCCTGGTATCTGCTTTTTATCTGTTTTTCCTAAACCTCATAGGCATCGGTCTGGGGCCAACGATTACTGCGTTGATCACAGACTATGTCTTCAACAATGACCAGGCAGTAGGATTTTCACTCGCCATCATGGCAGGCTGCTCAGGCTTACTGGCCGCTTTGCTGCTTGGGATTGGGCTTAAACCTTTCCGGGCAGAGGTAGCGAACCTGACTGCCAGGTCAGGGTAATACCCTAGCTGATTCTATAGGTCCGTGGCCAAACCTTGTTCCCTTGGCATACGTGACCTCCAGCCACATACCACCCTTATTGCTATTCGGGCCATCGGCCCATTGCCAGACGCTCATGGGTGGTTGTTCAACAAAGAAACCCTTGCGTATTGTTGTGGTTTCGCCACTTGAACCCATCCCTAGCGTGAGGTCCCCTGCCAAAACATAGTGAAACCTTTGCGCCTCGGTAAAGTAGGTTTTTGCAGCATCTCCTGAGTAGGACCATCCCGCCGGTACGTAAACAATTCTGGCCCTGAACCCGCCCGCAATTTCATCGCTAAGCACTTTGACCTTCGCGCCGGTCAAATCACTCGCGTCTTCCCACTCCATGTTCTCCGGCAAGGCGGAATTCTGATAAAGCGGATGGGTCCACTCTGTCACCTGCCGCCAGTCGTCGCTATACCATTTGTTGTCAGGATCAAAGCTGTAGTTTTTGCCCCCTTCCGCAAACACCAATTGAACAGACGGCGTAGTGACCTGTTGATGCACCATAGCGTCTGGACGATTGCCGTGAATGCTAAACGGAGGCCGGCTCATCCAGGTACCAGATCTCATCGTGTATTTGGTGCCCTTCATTTGTCTCGGACTGACAAAGTCGTAGATCAGAAAATCGCCCTCCAGCACATAACCCCACTCATGGAAATCGTGGTAATGACGGGTCTTATTGATAGCGTCCCAGCCCGGATTAAAAGCGACCAGAAGCATTAAACTGCCGCCACCGGCGTAGAGCAGTTTACCCTGACTGGTACCGTTTAATCCCGCCCAGGAGCTATCCCATTGCATCGAATCAACATCCAGAATTCGCAACGGCTGAAACGCTGCTATAGGTTCGTCAGGTTCGTCTGCGTTGATGGATTGGGTCGCACCCAACATCAGAGTCAAGACAAGACTAATAGAAACAACTACGGAAATATTCATATTTTTAGACCTCAAAACCCAGCCAACATGGGAGATTGCGGCACGCCACAAACCAAGTATAATATTATTTATCAAATGATAAACTAAATTGATGCCCAGTGTCAGCACTCGTCGTCACATCGAACAAGTATTGCAACCATCGCATTGCCAAGAAAGGCTAACCCACTATGGCGCTTAACCGAAGAGATCTAATGAAAGTTGCGCTGGCCGAAGTCGGCGTGCTTACAGCATTTAGCCCCGCCATGGCCGCTTCCAGCACAGAAAATCCCCAGGCAACGAAGGCAAGCACCGACATACTAATTGTCGGCGCAGGAAACGCAGGAATTCCAGCGGCGATACAGGCGGCAGATCTGGGAGCGAAGGTGTTACTGATTGACAAAAACCCATTTACTGGCGGCATGCTGAACATCTCTGGCGGCCACATCAGTGGGGCCAACGCGAAAATGCAAATTGCCAAAGGTATTCAGGATTCGCCGTCACTGCACTATCGCGATGCGATCAGAATGGGTCGTTACAAAAACAATCCTGAGCTGCTGAAACTCGCTGTCGAAAACGCTGCAGCAATGATCGACTGGTTAGTGGAAATCGGCGTCGAATTCACCCCTGAATCTCCTTTCCTTGAAGACGATCATGAGCACTATAGCGCGCCACGCACCTACATGGGTCCAGAGTACGCTCGCTCTCTCCTAAAACCACTAAATGCTGAACTGGAAAAGCGGATCAACAATGGAAGGGTAACCCTGCAACTGAACACCACTGTGACTCGACTCCTTCAAAATGACGATGGCCGCATTATCGGCGCAGTAACAAGAAAAGAAACAGGACAAGAGTTACCGGTAATGGCGAAGGCTGTCATCATGGCATCTGGTGGCTACGGTGCCAGCGATATCTTGAAGAACAAGCACAACCCTAAAATCGCCGCATCAAAAGTTGTCTGTCTTCCCCATGCCACGGGTGACGGCATCATCATGGCAGAAGACATCGGCGCCAAGCTTACCAATATGGATCTTTTCGTCTCGTTTCCAGGAGCGATCGATGGCACCTCCGGACGACTCCAACATGCGCCCAAGCATTTCACCGAAGGTATTTGGGTCAACAGTCAAGGAGAGCGATTCGTTAACGAGCAAACATTGAACCCCGACGAACGGGAAAGAGCCTTCCTTGAGCAGGCCGACTTCGGCTTTTTTTATCTCTTTGATCATCACGTTCGAGCATCCAATCCCGGTATCATCGGCTGGAATCACGGTCGCATAGAGCAAGAAATATCTCGCGGTGTGGTTCACCAGGCAAATACCATTGACGAACTGGCAAACAAGATGGGCGTCAAACCTAGCGTGTTGAAGGCGACCACTGCACGCTACAACCAATCTGTGCTCGCTGGTATCGACCAGGATTATGGTCGGGAAAAATTACAACGAACGCTGTCCGCACCACCGTTTTACGCCGTTCCCATTACCGGCAGTATATTAATTTCCCACGGTGGCATCGCCGTCAATCACCTCCTGCAGGTTATCGACGGTGATAGTAGATCAATCGAAGGCTTGTTCGCGGTTGGCGAAACAATTGGATCTGCTCAGATGATGGGCAACGCTGTACTCAGCGGCATGAGCGTTGGGCCGGCTATTACTTTAGGACGCCTGGTTGCCAGAAATGCCGTTCGCTACACCCGAGGCGACCCGTTTTTAATGGCCGAATGTGGGCAAGAGAACATTGAAAAAAACGAGATTTCATCATGAGTATCATTTCACCCCAAGAGGCTGAATTTACTGTTGAAGTGGATGTTGCCGTCATTGGTTCAGGCGCCTGCGGGCTCTGCGCTGGTATTGCAGCACACCAGGCAGGAGCCCAAACCCTAATTCTGGAGCGCGATTCTACCGCTCTCGGCACAACGGCAATGTCCACAGGCCTCATCCCCGCTGCAGGCACATCCTTCCAAAATCAGGTCGGTATCGACGACTCACCAGAAACCTTTACAGCAGATATTTGCAAGAAATCCGGTTATCGGTCTGACAAAGATCTGGTGCTGGCTCTGGCCAAAGAATCGGCAAAGACCATTGACTGGTTAGCAACAGAGCAACAAGTACCCTTGTCTCTGGTTGACAGTTTTCTCTACCCTGGTCATACCCAGAAACGCATGCATGGCACACCGAACAGAACAGGGGGAGAACTCATGGGTAGCCTCTGCAACGCTGCTGAGCGCGCCGGGGTCGACATCCTGACCGATGCCACCGTAACCTCCCTGGTCGCCGATCCCGACGGACGCGTTCATGGTTTGCGCTGCACACGACCCGACGGGAGCACCGAGGATCTTGGCTGCCAGGCACTAATTCTTGCCTGTTGTGGC
>JABJED010000498.1 GCA_018665025.1 Gammaproteobacteria bacterium | reverse complement strand
TTTTCAGAGATGGGTACTTTTTGGTACCCAAAATGCGTGACGTCGTCTTCTTTGTCCATACTTAGCTGGTGATGCGATTCGATCGGGGAAGTGCATTGTATCCTGTCTATCTTTAGAAGGGATGTTTTTTGGGATGACGGGGTTAAGTCTGTCTTCTGATCAGCTTCCGAGGGCAATAAACTGGGGGGATCTGGATTTTCCGGCGGCGCCCAGTTCAGCCAGGTACCGCGGCCAGTTTTCTTGGTGATCTTCTCCCAGCTGGAACAGGTACTCCCAACTGAAAATGCCGGAATCGTGGCCATCTGAGAAAGTGATTTTGATGGCGTAGTGTCCCTGGGGTTGGATATCCAGGAACTGTACCTCTTTTTTACCGTGCTGGAGAACCTTCTGCCCGGGACCGTGACCCTGTACTTCGGCTGAAGGTGAAAATACCCTCAGGTACTCTGCTGACAACTGGTGAGAGTCACCATTTTGGTATACCAATTCAAGAGTGGCTGACTTTTTGTGTACGTTAACTGCAGTGGGTGCGTTTGAGTTTGTCATTTTGAACAGTCTAAAAAAGAGTGGGCCATGGTAGATGACTCATTGCTGATTATTCATCGCTAGAGTATATACCGGGAAAGGTCCGAATCGTTGGCGAGGTTCTGCAGATGTTCGTTAACGTAGCTTTCATCAATGGTGATGTCACCTGCTTCATTCGCTGCAATATCGGTGGCATCAAAGGATAACTTTTCCAGAAGCCGCTCCATGACCGTGTGAAGTCTTCGCGCGCCAATGTTTTCTGTCTGCTCGTTAACCTGCCAGGCGATTTCGGCAATTCTGTGCACCGCCGGTTTAGCGAAGATGATGTTCAGGCCTTCTGTTTGCATTAGCGCCTGGTACTGTTCGACGAGTGATGCGTCCGGTTCGGTCAGAATTTTCTCGAAATCCTCGATGCTGAGTGCAGAAAGTTCTACCCGGATGGGTAACCGTCCCTGCAGTTCCGGTATGAGGTCCGAAGGCTTGGAGAGATGGAAAGCACCTGAAGCAATAAACAGAATGTGATCTGTCCGGATCATGCCGTACTTTGTGGATACATTACTGCCTTCTATCATGGGCAGGAGGTCCCTTTGTACGCCTTCGCGTGAGACATCAGCGCCTCCGTGGTCTGCCCGTTTTGCGATCTTGTCCATTTCGTCAATGAAAACGATACCAGTTTGCTCTACGGCTTCAACAGCGGTGCTTCGAAGCTCGTCTTCGTTTATAAGCTTAGCGGCTTCCTCGTCAGTGACTCGGCGCATTGCGTCTTTTACGGTCATTTTTTTTGATTTGTTTTTCCCGGGAGCCATAGACGAGAACATATTTTGTAGCTGGCTGGTCATTTCTTCCATGCCAGGTGGCGCCATGATTTCAACCCCAATCGCAGTGGCCTGGACTTCCATTTCGACTTCTTTGTCGTCCAGTTCCCCTTCTCTTAATTTTTTACGAAACAACTGGCGGGTAGATGAGTTCTCATCTGAATCAGCGTCCCTTGCCGATGGCAACAAAGCCTCAAGTACTCGGTCTTCTGCGGCTTCGAAAGCCCGCGGCTCTGCTCGCTTTATTTGTTCGTCGCGCAGCATTTTGACGGCCGCTTCAGCCAGATCCCGGATAATCGATTCTACGTCGCGACCGACATACCCGACCTCAGTGAACTTGGTCGCCTCTACCTTGATGAAGGGTGCTCCTGCAAGTTTGGCTAGTCGCCGCGCGATTTCTGTTTTACCAACCCCTGTCGGGCCAATCATCAGGATATTTTTTGGGGATATCTCCGTTCGGAGCTCCTCAGGCAATTGCATTCGTCTCCAGCGGTTTCTGAGCGCAATGGCTACTGCCCGTTTTGCGTCATCCTGTCCGATAATGTGTTTGTCGAGATCGTGGACGATCTCCCTGGGGGTCATGTTAGACATGTGTTTCCTTTAGAAGGTGATCTCTTCGATCGTTTGTTCTTGGTTTGTATAGATGCAAATATCACCCGCTATGGATAGGCTCTTCTCGACTATCTCTCTGGCGCTGAGTTCTGTATTGCCCAGTAACGCAAGGGCAGCTGACTTTGCGTACTGGCCGCCCGACCCGATCGCCATAATACCGTCGTTAGGTTCGACGACGTCGCCATTGCCGGTTATTAATAATGAATTCTCGTTGTCGGCGACCACAAGCAAGGCTTCGAGACGACGAAGGGCGCGGTCGGTTCGCCAGTCTTTGGCAAGCTCCACTGCGGCCAGCACGAGGTTTCCCTGGTGTTTTTCCAGCTTTCCTTCAAAGCGCTCTACCAGGGTGAAACCATCAGCGGTACCTCCTGCAAACCCGGCAATGACATTGTCTTTATAGAGTCGCCTGACTTTCCTCGCATTGGCTTTCATGACGGTGTCGCCCATGGTCACCTGGCCGTCGCCGCCGACGACAACGGAGTTGCCTTTTCGAACAGAAAGAATGGTTGTGCCTTCGAATTGATTCAATGGGTTTGGTCTCGTGTCTGGGATTTTGGGGCGTTGGATCGCGTTAAAAGAAAGATGGGGTGTAATCCGGTAATTTTCAAGTTATTAATGTAAGTTTCAGGAGGATGGAATTTTCATCGGAATAGAGGGTATCTCCGCCTGGGCGAGCTTGTTTTGTGCTCTACTGCGCTTCAGTACGGAATCGAACGGGCCGACGATGATCCTGTGCCAGCTGGCACCGTCCACCTTCACTTCCTGGATGCTGACATCCAAACCCATCAGTATCAAGGTAGCTCTGCGCTCATCAGCATCTATGGCTTCCTTGAATGATCCTGCCTGTAATATCCACCTTGAGTTATCAACAATCACCTTCGCACCAGTTTTGGTGTATTCCTCGACGACCGGGACGACCGATTTCGGGAAAATTTCGTAGAAATCCCACTGCATGCCGTCATCCTTGGCTTGTGGTTCGGCCGTGGGTTTC
>JABJED010000497.1 GCA_018665025.1 Gammaproteobacteria bacterium | reverse complement strand
GCCTGTGATGTAGCTGGATCCCTCAGCCGACAGAAAAAGCACCACACTCGCCACTTCCTCTGGTTGTGCGACGCGACCCAGGGGCAATGCCTCAGCCTGTTTCTGTAAACGGCCGAGCTCCATCAAAGACTGCGTCATGCCAGTTTCGATAGGTCCTGGTGCCACCGCATTAACACGTATGGCCGAACGTCCAAGTTCGGCGGCCAAGCACTTTGTTAGCATTACGACGCCCGCTTTCGACACGCAGTAGTCAGCGATTGTCGGCGCAGGACCATACCCGGCAATAGATGCAAAGTTGACGATCGTACCGCCATGCTTTTCAGCGATCATCTGCCGCGCGGCTTCTCGCGCGCAAATCATCACTCCGGTGAGATTGACATCCAGCACCTTTTGCCAACGCTCAGTGGACTTGTTGAGAATCAGGCCTTCACCAGGGTTTAGCCACGGGTCTGTAGCTTCGTCTTTTTCCATGAAGTTTGAGTAAGAAATACCGGCAGCTGTCACCATAGCATCGACTCGACCATAGGTGGCTGCCGTCTGTTCTACCAATTGAATAATAGAAGATTCGTCGCCGGTGTCTGTATGGATGAAGCTGGCCCGCCCACCCGCTTGCTCGATCATTGCAACTGTTTGCTGGCCGCCGTCTTCATTAAGATCGGCCACAGCAACCGCTGCACCTTCTTGCGCGAACAGCACGCTGCTTGCGCGCCCCATGCCCGAACCACCTCCAGTGACAATCGCGACCTTGTCTGCCATTTGTGTCATATCAAATCCCCGCTATGTTTTTCTGAACAATAGATCAGTTTACTATTGAACTGAAGATCAATACGGTACGCAATTGCGGCCATCTCAGGCAAGGCTGACAACTCTGTGCAGTGTCTCTGCCTTGGCAATATCAAGTTATAAATCTATTTGGTTGCTGAAGAATCGGTACAACAGGCATATGGCCTCTATAGGCGTAAGGTACCTGAAGGCATCGGCTGAGACATTTTTAAGACGGTGCAAGGGTAGCCGTTATTGTCACTGTCGAACCTGTCCACGACTTCGAAAAATTCGCTTTTATAAAGGCTGATCGCCCTTACATTACCTTCAAGAACAAAAACACTTGCACCCTGTCTGACCCGAACAAGTGCTTCGCGGACAAGGTGGCGACCAATACCTTGACCTGTTTCCTTCGGGTCAACGTAGAGCCACCCGATTGTACTGGCATCAATACCAATGAACCCGACGATACGAGTCTCGTAACACGCCACCAACTTGCGTGAATTTAGAAACTCCTGCAAGTCGTTTTTGTCATCGGCAAGTGGCACAAATGCTCTGGGGTCACACGAGCCTTCTAGCTCAATGGGGCGTGCAAGATCATGAATTTTACTGACTTCCGGCCAATCTCGCTCTTCATATTCCCGTGTAGCAATATCACTCACTGAATTTTCCAGTTCCTTAAGTTGAAGCTACCGCGCCACTTAACGCTAGCAGCAGTTAAAGCCGCACATCCAATACCCTGCACATCCGGGCGCCACCAGCAAAACGGCAGGCCCGCTGAACATTTCGGTTGGGCTTTAACACAGACTGCCGCACCCCCGGTGGGTGCATTGGCTATTCCGCCCGCCGGGCTTCCAGCACATCCCGAACCGCTGCATGTTCCTTTTCATTAAAAGAAAAACCCATGAAGATGATCGCGCCAATTAAATAGCAGATGCCCGGCAGCAGGCTGAAGAGGCCGAGTATCCAGTACTGTACCTGTTCGCTCTGTTCGATATTCGGCATAAAGCCTGAGAACTGAAGCGCCAGTCCCGTGACGAGAGCCGTTAGCGACCCCGCTCCTTTCCGAATTAAATTCCAAACAGCAAGGTATGCGCCCTCTTTCCGCTCTCCCGTTTTGTATTCATCGAAGTCGATAATATCGGCTTTGATAGAGGGTGCGGTCACTGCTGCGCAGCCGCCACAAAGACCAAAGATAAAAGTGCCTGGCCAAATCAGGTACGAGAATTCACCGGGGGTGACTACGAAGAATGTTAAAATAAACATGAAGGCCGAAGCCCACATGGTTGTGCACCACAATCGTTTCTTGCCGTACTTTCTTGAGAGCCAGATGAACACTGGTGTAAAGGCAAACTGCGGGATCACGTAAGTGATCAGCAGTGGCACCATATAGGCTTTCATCGGCAACACATACTCGAGCAAATAGGGCACTAGCAGGGCAATGCTGGAGGCACCAAAAGTTTCAATGCCAAACATGACAAGCAGCAAGCGTGCGTGTTGGTTCTTGAGGATATCGACGAATGACTTGGTTACGCCGCCACCACCACGACCCTGATAGTCCGTTCGCTCCGGCAGGACCCAGGCTGACCACATCACCAGCACTGCAACAGTAATGCCACAGGCAACCGAAAGAATCACCGCAACACTTCGTTTGTCTTCCGACATATTCATGATCTGCAACGCACCGAGTCCTATCAGCAAACCAATTGCCGCCAGCATATGGGTATAGCCAAACAGGCGCGTACGCTCATGATAATCGGGCGTCATTTCCACACCTATCGCCCCATGGGGAACATAGAACGCGGTACTCGCGGTTTCATAAACCAGCAGCGCAATACCCATCCAGATCACGACGGATACACCGTCCAGCGCAGCGGGCGGGGACCAAATCATGATCATGCCAATGCCCATTGGTATGGCGGAACCCATCAACCAGATACGACGACGGCCAAAGCGGGATTGGGTGTTGTCGGACAAGTAGCCAACCAGTGGATCAGATACGGCATCCCACATTCGTGATGCAGCAAGCAATATGCCCATCACAGCGGGAGCAATCAGCAAGACATCCGTTGAAAACTTCATGAGGTAAGTACTGAATAAGATGCCAAGAATACCTACACCGATGCGCGGTGCAGAGTAGGCCCAGATAACACGGTTGCTCAGCCGGTCCACGCCGACAGCACCAATCGCTGAATCAGAAGTCGTTGAAACGGAATCTGTCATATCACTTAGTATAGAGGCTCACGCTGACAAGTGCTGGCGATCATACATTTCGTGCTGCAAGCCCATTGGCAGAAGGTACCGGCCGCACTAAAAGCCTTTATCGGATATACGTCAAATCACGTTGTTTGCATGGTGTGGCGCTCTTCGATCACGCCAGGGTCTGGCTTCTTCCAGTTGCCCGGCGAGTTGGAAGAGCAAGGCGTCATCGCCAAAGGCTGCGCTGAGCATCATGCCTATTGGCAGGCCATCTTCGCTCCAGGCCAGGGGCAGTGATATCGAAGGCTGACCGGTCTGATTGAACAACGACGTATTACCCATAAAAGCACCCAGTTTTTCACCGAGATCGCCATCCAGAAACTGGCCGATCGGCACTGGCAGACTGCTCAAGGTCGGGCACAAGATGACATCATACTGCTCGTGGAATCGACCCATGATCCGTGCTGAGACATGATTTATCTGAGACGCCCTGGCACAGGCTTCTGCATTCAAACTTTTGCCATATTCAATGAGCGCTCTTGTACCGGGCTCCAGGTCATCATCGGCAAGGGAACGACCAAGGCTTTCAAGCTGCTCTGTCACTTTCAACGCCAAATTCGCACCTAAGAGAGCACCACTGGCAAATTGCAATGCCAACCCATCAACCTCGGGTGTCGCTTCCTCGACATGATGACCGAGACCGGACATTAACTCGGCAGTTGCTTCCAGCGCAGCGCGAATCTCAGGTGAATAACTGCCTGAGCCAATTTTCTCAGGGATCATAGCAACTTTAAGCTGAGCCGGCGCTTTACCGACCTCGTCCAGGAACTTGCCAGGAAAGTGTGGTGGCGCATAAGGGTCACCGGGTTCTGGGCCCGTTGTTGCATCCAGCATCGCGGCCGAATCTCTAACGGTGCGGCTCACCGCATGACTGATCGATTGCCCACCCCAGCCTTCACCGATAACGGGTCCCATAGCTGTTCTGCCCCGGGTCGGTTTGTAGCCCACCAGGCCAGTACAGGCTGCGGGAATACGAATTGAACCACCACCATCTGAAGCGTTCGCCATAGGCAGGATGCCACCGGCAACAGCCGCTGAGGCGCCACCACTCGAGCCCCCTGGGGTTCGATTCAGATCCCACGGATTGCGCGTCGGCCCAAACAGAAGAGGCTCAGATACCGGCAACGCACCAAATTCCGGGGAATTGGTTTTACCAAAGATTACAACACCACTTTTAATGTATCGGTCCGTCAACGTAGAGTTTAGTTTTGCTGTGTAGTCTTTAAATAGGCTACTGCCCATTGAGGTGACCGTGCCTTTGAGCAGGATATTCAAATCCTTCAGCAAATACGGTACACCCGTAAATGGCCCATCCGGGAGTCCCGTTTCGATCGCCGCCCGGGCTTCGTCGTAGTGAAACTGCACAACCGCATTGATTTCCGGATTGATTTTCTCGGTACGACCAATAGCTTCTTCAAGCAGTTCTGTTGCACTGACCTCACCATCTCGGACCAGTTTTGCCAGCCCTAGCGCATCAAAATCGTCGTATTCCTTGAAACCTGACATGTCATCACCACTTTTGGATTAAGTTTGAATAGCCCCTAGTCTAAGGGAATAACGCAGCGCTGACAGCCTATGACCCCAAACGAGCGAGTTCTGTGGCCGCAAGATACTGCCAGACTGAGCCAGCCCCACCAGATTCCCCGGCCTGATCCCGAAGCATGGGAACGGTTCCTGGTTTATCTATCTGGAACCCAATTCCCATAGAACCCGAAGGGCACACGTTAATGGACTGCGCTGCCTGCGCTGCACGAATTTTTGCTTGTCAATCCAGCTTCCTATCATTGGATGGGGAAAAACCCTCTCTCGACCCTTCAAACGTCGACACTATCTGAGGTAATCTGTAAGCGGATGATGTGTTTAATTTTGGAGAGCAGCCATGGCCGAAGCTCGAGATCTGCAAACACCGCAGTACGATGCGGTTGTAATCGGTGCCGGATTTGCCGGTTTGTATCAACTGCACTGCCTGCAGCAAATGGGGCTCTCGACAACCGTCTTAGAAGCAGGCAGCAATGTCGGCGGCACCTGGTACTGGAACCGTTACCCGGGTGCGCGGACTGACTCACCTTCCAATGTCTATCAGTTTTTGTTCTCAGATGAGCTGTTCAATGAATGGCAATGGTCGGAACGATTCCCGTCACAAGCGGAAACCGAGCGTTACTTGAATTGGGTTGCTGACCGCCTCAATTTGCGCCCGAACATTCAGTTTAACAAGCGGGTGCGCAGCGCAATATGGACTGCAGAAAATGCCAGCTGGCTGATCACAAGCGAAGATGGCTCTCAGGTCTCTGCGCGTTTTGTGATCAGCTGTATGGGGCCACTGAGCACACCTGTCGTACCTGAGATTAACGGACAGGACACCTTCGCCGGCACCATTGTGCACACCACGCGGTGGCCCCAGAAAGACATTGATCTGAGCGGCAAGCAGGTGGGCGTTATTGGCACCGGCGCGACTGGCATCCAGGTTGTGCAAACCATTGCCACCGAGGTCCAAAGCCTCACCGTGTTCCAAAGAACTGCCAATTACACGATACCCATGAAAAACGACGTGTACACCACTGCAGCGCCCCAGCAGGCTGATCGAAGCGAACTGCGTCACCGTACCCGCGAAACATTCGGTGGCTTTGACTTTGACCTCGAACAGCGAGAATGGGCCAGCGTTGACGCCGCTGAGCGCAGAGAAAATATGGAGCATCTTTGGGCCCAGGGGAACCTTGCCTTGTGGGTCGGATCATTTGCAGAACAGTTACTAGAACCAGCAGCGAACAAGGAAGTGTCTGAATTTGTACGTGAGAAAATTCGAGCACGCATCGAAGACCCGTCCCTCGCTGAAAAACTACTGCCAACAGATCATGGTTTTGGTACGCACCGGGTGCCACTAGAGACAAACTACTATGAAGCGTTCTTGCTAGACCATGTGCAACTCATAGACACAAACGCGGAACCCATTGTGCGCCTTACGCCTACCGGCATTGAAACCACTCAGCAGGAAATCCCGTTAGACATACTCATCTGTGCAACAGGCTTCGACGCAGTCACCGGTGCACTGACCAACATCGATGTGCGCGGTCGTGACGACCGCTCACTGGCGGCACTTTGGGCCGAGGACGTTCGCACGGCAATGGGCATGCAGGTACACGGGTTTCCCAACTTTTTTCTTACCTCATCTCCTTTGTCTCCGGCAGGTGCATTCTGTAATGCGCCCACCTGCGTACAACACTCTGTCGAATGGATCAGTGAATGCATTGGCTATGTCCTCAATCGTGGTGCTGCCATCGAGGCGACAGCCGAATTTGAAGCACAGTGGGTAGCACATCATGACGAAGTCGCGAACACCACGCTGATCGCCAAAACCCCCAGCTGGTATACCGGCGCCAACGTGGAAGGTAAACCCACCCGGCTCATCGGCTACGCCGGTGGTGTAGCCGCCTATGTTGCTGCCTGTGATCAAGTTAGAGACGAAGGGTATGCCGGTTTTTCAATCTATTAATACCGTGCGACCAAAAGTAGGCACAGGCTCACCGCGCTACAGCGCGGCTGGCAGGCAAATGGCATCGATGCAGAATCATCGCTTTCGACAAAACTCCTATTCTTGAGTTTTACCCGCCTCTACCTACGCCCATCTATTCTGGGTGTATTGAAAGCTCCTCACTCACCGCATCGGAAAAGTCTGTGGTACCGCTGTTACCGCCTTGATCTGGCGTAAGCACTTTTCCTGTTGCGTAAACCCGCTGGACAGCATTAACCAGATTTTTGGCTTGAGAGTGAAAAGACAAATGTTCTAACAGCATTGCAGCAGACAGGAGTGTCGCCGTCGGGTTAATCACATTCTTGCCTGCGATATCTGGTGCAGTTCCATGAGCAGATTCAAAGTACGCATAGTCCTGGCCGTAACACCCTGATGGCGCCAGTCCAAGCCCCCCGAGTAAACCCGCTGCACCGTCGGACATGATATCGCCATAAAGGT
>JABJED010000496.1 GCA_018665025.1 Gammaproteobacteria bacterium | reverse complement strand
TCCTGAGCATCGTATCAATATTATTGATACGCCGGGACACGTCGATTTTACGATTGAAGTAGAACGGTCTTTGCGGGTTTTAGACGGAGCTTGTTCGGTTTTTTGCGCTGTTGGCGGTGTTGAGCCTCAGTCTGAAACGGTTTGGCGACAGGCTAATAAATACCAAGTGCCACGGTTGGCGTTTGTGAATAAGATGGATAGATCCGGAGCTGATTTTTTCCGGGTTGTCAGGCAAATGGCTGATCGTTTGGGAGCAAGGCCGGTCGTAATGCAGATCCCTATAGGGGCTGAGGAACATTTTGAGGGGGTTGTGGATCTCATTAAAATGAAGGCTATCTATTGGGAAGAAGGTGACATGGGTGTTGCGTTCGAAGAAAGAGAAATACCTGAGGGTATGCTTGAGTTGTGTCAGGAATGGCATGAGAGATTGGTTGAGGCAGCAGCAGAGGCTACTGACGACTTGTTAGGTAAGTATTTGGAGTCAGGTGGGTTGTCGGACGCTGAGATTAAAGCGGGGATTAGGCAGCAAACCATCGCAAATGACCTTGTGCCAACGATCTGCGGTTCGGCTTTTAAGAATAAGGGTGTTCAGGCCATGTTGGATGCCGTGGTTGAGTATCTTCCGTCGCCAACTGAAGTGGCGGCGATTAAGGGTGTTCTGGCGGATGAGATTACTGAGGCTGAACGACCTGCTGACGACAAGGTGCCTTTTTCTGCGTTAGCCTTTAAAATTGCCACGGACCCATTTGTTGGAACGTTGGTTTTTTTCAGGGTCTATTCAGGAGTTTTGAAAAGCGGTGACCGGATTTTTAATTCGGTTAAGAAAAAGAAAGAACGTGTAGGTCGTATTGTTCAGATGCATGCGAACAGTCGGCAAGAAGTTGATGAAGTTTATGCTGGGGATATTGCCGCAGCGATTGGCTTGAAGGATGTGAATACAGGGGATACCTTGTGTGTAATGGACTCTGAGATCGTTCTGGAGCGAATGGAGTTTCCGGAGCCGGTAATTTCGGTTGCGGTTGAGCCTAGAACGAAGGCGGATCAGGAAAAGATGGGTATTGCGTTAGCTAAGTTAGCGCAGGAAGACCCTTCGTTTCGGGTTCATACGGATGATGAGACAGGGCAGACTATTATTTCAGGGATGGGTGAGCTTCATCTTGAAATCATAGTTGATCGACTACAGCGAGAGTTTGCGGTTGAGGCCAATGTCGGAGCGCCGCAGGTTTCTTATAGAGAAACTATACGCTCCACTGTGGAGTGTGAAGGTAAGTTTATCCGTCAATCGGGTGGGCGTGGTCAATACGGTCACGTTTGGCTTAAGTTGGAGTCTCTGCCAGAAGGGTCGGGTTATGAATTTGTTAACCAAGTTGTCGGCGGATCAGTTCCAAAGGACTATATACCGGCGGTTGATAAAGGCATTATTGAGCAAATGAAAAATGGTGTCTTAGCCGGTTTTCCAGTTGTTGATGTCAAGGTTACCTTGTTTGACGGTTCGTATCATGATGTTGATTCGAATGAGATGGCTTTTAAAATAGCCGGTTCTATGGGTTTTAGGGAGGGTGCTAAAGAGGCTTCTCCGGTATTACTTGAGCCGATTATGGAGGTAGAAATTATTACCCCGGAAAGTCATATGGGTGATGTGGTTGGTGATGTTAATCGACGACGAGGCATCATTCATGGAATGGATGATACGCCTTCTGGCAAGGCGATTGTTTGTGAAGTACCGTTGGCTGAAATGTTTGGTTACGCAACAGACTTAAGGTCAGCCACTCAAGGGCGTGCGACATACAGTATGCGCTTTGATAAGTATAAGGAAGCACCGGCGAGTATTGCCGATGCAATTGTTAACAAGTATTCATAAAGAATATTACATAGTATTTAAGGTGTTAGGGCATGGCTAAAGAAAAATTTGAACGTACCAAACCCCATGTAAACGTCGGCACGATTGGCCACGTTGATCATGGTAAGACGACCCTGACAGCTGCGATTACGAAAGTGATGGCTGAAGCCCAAGGCGGTGAGGCAAAAGCTTTT
>JABJED010000094.1 GCA_018665025.1 Gammaproteobacteria bacterium | reverse complement strand
TGTGGTTAGGAAGAATAACCACCGTTTTTCACTTTCAGAAATATATCGTAGACCGTGCGAGTGACACGCTGTACTCGTGAGATGCTTAATCGCGTCTGCTAGCTGACTGAAAATTTGGTCAATATAAAGAAGGATCCAGCTACTGGGCCTGCCCGGACATTCGCTCATTTACTTCAGCGAAATTCCGGCACGGCTTGCGCTAGTCGGCGGTTCGATACCGAGTAACCGTGTCACGGTTGGCGCGACTTCCAACTGGTGAACATCAGGTAGAGATTTCCCCTTGGTAACATCGTTACCCATCGCGAAAAAAATACCACCCATATCAGGTAGCGCCGGGTCGTATCCATGCGAACCTTTGCTCCAGCCCATCAGCGGTGATATCCAAGCGGTTGCTTTGGACAAAAGTGAATCTTCGCGACTCAGCGTGTAAGGCGGTTGGGTGGTAACGACAAAATCTCCGGTTCGATTTGGTGCCGCCAGGGGCGCTGGGATGTCATTGCCTTCGAATACCGTTACCTGGGGTTGGCGATGCAGAATGTCTCGAACGGCCTGCCTGTCAGCTATGTTTTTCAGAAACACGTGCTGTGCCGCGCCGCCGCCAGTGATTTGAACATCAAGTTTGGCGGCCTCCAGGACGCTGTGAATTTCAACAGACTCGGTTACTTCTGTCATGCCGTGATCGCTCACAATGATTAACGTTGTGCGCGGCCATAGCTGGCGTGCGTCAATGGCAGCTAGCAATCGACCTAGTTGCTCGTCTTGTTCGGCAATCACCTCTGCAACGTCTTCGTGATCAGGACCCTTCACGTGTGCGGTGGTATCGGCGCCGTTCCAGTAAGACATAATCAGTCTGGGACGCTGGTCTTCGGGTAGATCAATCCAAGCAACGATTTGGTCGACCTTTTCGGCTTCGCTCCGGAAGCCATCAAAGGGAGCCATTCGGTAACTCGCGCCGGTGCCTTGCCAATCCGTTTCTGAACCTACCCAAAAATAGACCGCGGCTTTGACACCTTGACGTTCCGCGGTCACCCAAAGTGGTTCGGCTGTCATCCAGTCAGCATTATTGCTGTAGGAATATAGGCCCTTCTCTCGATCGAAAAAGACGTTGTCGACAATGCCATGGACGTGAGGCGCTGCTCCAGTCGCGAGTGATACATGGCCAGGAAATGTGTTTGAAAGGTAAACAGGCGTTAGGCGGCCGGCACGGACGCCGTCGTTCTCTAGCCGTCGCAACGCTGGATAGTGGCCGCGCTCAGGGTAGTCATGGCGCATGCCATCCCAGGAAAGCACAATGACCAAATTGTCTTGGCGAGCAACATGATCTGTTTCTGCATGACTAAATTGGATTAGACTCACGGCGAATAATAGACACAGTAAACGCATGGCGAATACCTAAACGAGGAGCCAGCATCATAGCCATTGAATGAGCAGGGAACAATCACACGAGTCTTACCAGGCTTGGAAAAAAGGGATCACTTATTGCTTTCGAACTGCGTAGAAGTCTGGGTTGCGGATGGGGGCCGTCTCGTTCGTGGTGATACGACACCATGGGCAAAGCGGATGTTTCAGTACAACTATTCTCACAGCAGAGAGACCAATGCCGCTATCGCATCCAGTCAATCCCCGAAGTATCAACTCTGCAGATCCTTAAGGTTGGCGGTGTCGATTCTGTGATTAACCAACGGCAAGATGAAAGCGCTGTAATGAGACATCACCTAAAAGCAGTAAAATCAGCTATCGTGCAGTGTGACAATACCCAAAAAAGACAGGGATATGGCCGGATATTTAGTAGCAAACTACGACCTCACCAATGAGCAAGGCTATCAACGCTACATTTCAACTGTCGGTGCAACAATCATCGCACCGACAATACAGATGGAGCCCTTGTGTTTGCTGATGAGTGTGTGATGCCCGGCTGACTCACACGCGCGACATTAATGATTGATTGCAACCATCCATGGCTGCTTTGCTTGTAAATACACGGCAGTGAAGCGGTGACGGGAGTACGTGAGGACACGATGAATTATCATAAGGAATGCACATTGTGAAACTACTGATCGCGATGATGAGTCACGAGACCAATACCTTCTCGCCCGTACCCACGGAACTGGAACGATTCGGTAGCGGTGAGTTGCCACCCAGGGATCAGGCTGCGTATCAGGCAACATTAGGTCGCGGTTCTACCATGGCAGGAATGATAGCCGTTGCGGAGCAGGCCGGCGTGGAGATCATCACGCCGATTGCTGCAGGCGCTCCCCCGTCGGGTCGTGTTTCCGATACTGCCTACCAATACATTACAGATTGTATTGTTGAGGCGGCCGAGGGTTGTGATGGCTTGTTGCTCGATTTGCACGGCGCAATGGTCACAGATACCCGCGAGGATGGTGAAGGTTCATTATTGGTTCGTTTACGCGAAGCCTACCCGGATGTTCCCATCGGCGTTGGCCTTGATATGCATGCAAATCTCTATCCAGCCATGGTTTCAAATGCAACGGTCATCGCTGGTTATCATACCTATCCTCATATCGACATGTACGGAACCGGTGAGCGAGCCGCACAAATACTCATTCGTTCTTTGAAGGGTGAGGTTGAACCCAGGATGGTGTGGGGTAACTGCCCAATGCTGCCACATGTGATGCGTCAGGGTACCGATGATTTCCCAAACAAGGCGCTTCAGGACAGGGTCATGGAAATGGAAGCATCCGGTGCACTGGCTGTGTCGCTGTTCACGGGTTTTCCTCA
>JABJED010000495.1 GCA_018665025.1 Gammaproteobacteria bacterium | reverse complement strand
TTATCCAGTCTCACTGGCTTCACCAGATTGCCGCCCTGGTGGATGGTGATGTCATTTTCTAGCAGTTCGCTGATGTCGTGAACAGGCTTTGTTTCAAGGAAGCTGTTGTACTGTGCGGCGAGGTCGCCTGGCTCTTTAGAGACAGGTACCATCTGGGTCAGGCCTGCACCAAGAGAGTCAGTGCGGGCAACGATAATACCGTTGTCGATACCGAGCTCCAGGAAGGCGTAACGAACAGCGTTGATCTTGGCCAGAAATACTTCGTGTGGAACCGTCACCTTACCGGCCTGGTGGCCACACTGCTTCACTTCAGAGACCTGGTTTTCGATCTGGATCGCACAGGCGCCCGCTTCGATCATCTGCTTGGCCAGCAGGTAGGTGGCTTCTTCATTACCAAAACCAGCGTCGATATCGGCGATAATAGGCACCACATGTGTCTCAAACTCATCAATTTGTTTGAGCAGGGATGTTACGTCACCGCCATTTTCGCGGGCGTCATCCAGGGCCGCAAATACGCGCTCCAGTTCTACCGCATCTGCCTGCTTCAGGAACGTGTAGATTTCTGAGATAAGGCTCGGTACAGCTGTCTTTTCGTGCATAGACTGGTCAGGAAGTGGACCAAACCTGGATCTTAGTGCGGCTACCATCCAGCCAGACAAGTAAACGTATTTCTTATCCAGCGTGCCGCGATGACGCTTGATGGCAATCGCTTTCTGCTGGGCGACAAATCCATGCCAGCAACCCAGTGACTGGGTGTACTTTGAAGAGTCTGCATCGTATTCAGCCATGTCTTTTCGCATGATATTCGCTGTGTGTTGCGCGATATCAAGGCCGGTCTTGAAGCGATTTTGCAACTTCATTCGTACTGCGGACTCCGGGTTGATCCCGTTCCAGGCTTCACCCTGTGCCCCTCGTAGTCTTTCTACGGCTTCTATTTCCTTCAGGTAAGCAGACATGTCCTGTCCTCGTTTGGTTATATGAGCGGGCAATGTATCAGTAGCAGGCATGTCAAATAATGGAATAATTGGACAGTGTTACATTCCAATTTTTCATCGATGAAACATGATCCAGCATTCTGCTCAAAAGTGCATACTAAGCATCATCAATCAGTATGTTGGAGTGGCGCTGTGCGCATTGAACAAATCAATATTGGGTCTCGCACGCTACTGACGGTTAACGGCAGGAAACGCGAGACAGGCATCTTCAAGGAACGGTCTGAAGGGCAGATTGCTGTGTGCGAGCTGGGGTTGCCGGGCGATGCGATCTGCAATAGGAAATACCATGGGGGGCCAGACCAGGCCATCTACCTTTATAGCGTCGAGGACTATGCCTGGTGGGCAGAGGCGCTGGGTCAGGACGTTCCTGCGGGAACATTTGGCGAGAACTTCACTACCTCCGGACAGGATTTGTGTGGGATATGTGTTGGGGATGTTCTGGTTTCTGAATCGGTGACCCTTCAGGTAAGTGCGCCGCGTATACCCTGCAGTACCCTTGCCTCACGGATGGGCGACAAGCAGTTCGCTAAAAAATTCATGAAAGCCGGACGATCTGGTGCCTACTGCAGGGTGCTCGAGACGGGTGATGTGCAGGCAGGAGATGAATATGCTCACAGGCCTTACGACGGTGACCGAATTCCATTACAGACATTCTTCAAAGAAGCACATAGCAAACTGAGTGTTGATCAACTCAGGCGATATCTTGCGGCGCCCATTGACGAGCGAACCCGG
Source organism: Gammaproteobacteria bacterium (assembly GCA_018665025.1). Lineage (GTDB taxonomy): Bacteria > Pseudomonadota > Gammaproteobacteria > Pseudomonadales > Azotimanducaceae > UBA9659. The sequence goes on along the minus strand of JABJED010000495.1, from coordinate 887 downwards.
CGGGATTTCTCCAGGAAAATGGCTGCCAGCTCATGAAGTTAACCCATGATTTGAAATGGTACCTGGGCAGTACCGCATTTTTCCTGGTGCCGGGAGGGATCCAGGCGGTGCTTTTCCCCTGGTTGATTGCCGTTTATCTGCAGGAGTCACCGATCAAGGTGGGGATCGCGCAGATGGCAGGACCCTTGCCGATGTTGTTCCTGGTCCTGTTTGGTGGCTGGCTGGGTGACCGGGTCGACCAGCGCAGGTTGTCAGTCATACTGGCGTCATTGCTGGCTGTGCCGCCACTGATTGTTGCTGTTTTTTTCTATGTGGACATAGTGACCTACGAACTCCTGCTTTGCTGGGTGGTTCTTGCAGGTTGCTTTGGCGCTTTCGCCCAACCGGCGCGGGATGCCATGCTTAACCGGGTCGCCGGTGAAAACGTGCAGGGGGTTGTTATCCTGGTCATTGGGGTACAGTTTGGCATCCAGATTCTTGGCTTTGCGATTGGTTCCAGCGCAGATGTGATGGGCCCGATTGGAGTCCTCTGTTTCATGTCGTTCTTCATGATGTGTTCTGCCGTTACGACCCAACGTCTGCCTGCCATGCCTGTAGAGTCTAGTGATACCGCACACGAGTCGCCGCTCGAGAACATCAAGGCAGGTCTGCAGGTTGCCTGGCAGTCCGAGAAAATACGGCCAGCGATTATCCTGATCTTTGGTGTTGGCCTTTTCTTTGCTTCTTCTTATATGGTCATTCTGCCGTTGATGGTGCGCGATATTTTTGACGGCGGAGCGAGTGGTATCGCGATGGCCTATGCTGCAAACATGTTGGGGACCTGCACCATTATTTTCTTTGTGATGCGCCGGGGAGGGATTGCACGGCCGGGCCGGGCACTGATCCTG
>JABJED010000494.1 GCA_018665025.1 Gammaproteobacteria bacterium | reverse complement strand
TCGCGTAGTTGATGGCCGCTGCGCGATTCATTCCCGGGGTCTGCGGTGTGTTGGTGTCAAGATGGTCACCCGAGACGACCTTGATACCATTGTTCTTCCAATCAGGTGCTTCGACCATTTCTGGTAACCGTTAGATGAGCGTTAGAGGTCATATTATATGATAAAGAAATCGCAGAACGAGCTCAAAAAGTTGTGAATACACGGCAATTTTTGACCTGGAAAATGGCGACACTATGAGCTGGCTCGTGCAAAGGTCGTCAGGACTCTGCGAGGAGATTTTCGTGGGTCGGCAAATTTGGCAACGTCCCTTGCGATGGCGGTTTCGCCTTCCGGGGTGTTAAAAAAACGGTTTCTTAGGTCGTCCTCATTCCTGAAGCAACAGAGTGCAAAACCGTTCCACACCGGTCCGTTAAATCGTTGAAGGACGCTAAGCTGGTAGTAATGAGTCATCGCCGTATGAACTTCCAGTGCCAGCGGGGCGTGATTGTCACGCCAGTGTTGGTCGGATTCTCGAGCACCGAGACTAGCATTGGCGACCATCGTAAATATACCAATACTGCCGGGCTGGTTTTCCTTTGTGAGCTGAAGCAGTGGCGTGTTCTTTATGGGGCGTTCACAGACCAGATAGCTTCCTGCATCAGCGTCACTGACAAACAAACCCAGTTCATCAGTCACTGCTAAAACCAGGGATGCGAATGGCAGGTGGTTTGTTTCGGCAGACGTTGCTGCCAGGTTGATACCACCAGTACGGACCGCGGTTTCGGCTGCTTTTTCTCGATCTGAGTAGGCGCCTGCGAGCATCAAGGAACTCATGTTACCTCCTGGTTGATAGCGTATTGATCTACCTACCAATATAGTCCAAGAGGTTCCCAGAACCTAGCGCTGAGCACCAGGAGCCGTAGCCCGCTGCTGACACCGACCGCGTCCGCAAGTTCGGTATACCTTCAGGCCTACCCGTGGGGGTAACCCGCCGCCGGGAGCTGCTTCTGGATACTGCTAGGCAAACATACGGCTGTATCAAATGACAACTTAGGGTAAATTAGGTCATTGGACCGAGCAAAAATGTAGTGGCAATGAGAAGCACATGAGTTTTCTATCGATTAGGACCCTTGCTATAGGGCTATTGTTAACCTCTGGCCTTCTCGCTGCCTGCACATCAACAGCCAAAGATGTTTTCAAAGGGGTAGACAGGATAGTGGCCGTCGGTGATCTGCATGGTGATTATGACCAGTATATTGAAGTCCTCACAACGAATGGCCTGGTAGATGAACAGTTGCGATGGCAGGGTGGCAAAACGCACTTTGTTCAATTAGGTGATGTCGTTGATCGAGGACCGGATTCTCTTCGAATCATCCGTCATTTGATGAAGCTGGAGAAAGAGGCAAGAAAGAAGGGTGGTCGCGTTCACGTCCTGATCGGAAATCACGAGGTGATGAATATTCAGAATGATCTGCGATACGTTCACCCAGGTGAGTATTCTGCGCTGATAGCGAAGAATTCTGATGCCGTGAGGGCGCGTTATATTGAAGCCGTGTATAAACACCGGATTTCCATTGACCCAGCGCTCGCCACGAATCCAGATCTGGTCATGGATGGTTTGAAGAAAGAGTTTCCGTTGGGGTATGTCGAGCACCGGACCTTATGGGAGCCTGGTCAGGAAATGGCGAAATGGGTGGCGTCACACAATACGGTTATTCGAATAAATGACTCGCTGTTTGTTCATGGGGGGATGAATCCTCATGGCGAATATCAAAAGCTGTCCAAAATCAACCGCCTGGTGAGAAAGCAAATCTCGGCTTCCTTCGCTGGTGCAGGTATATCAAATAGCCCGGACGGGCCTCTCTGGTATCGGGGGCTTGCAAAAAATGGTGCCGACGTCGAATTGGCGCCCTTACTTAAGATGTTGGAATTCTATGAAGTGAGTCGCATTTTTATCGCTCACACGCCTACGCAAGGCGCTATCCTTACCCGGCTTGATGGCAAGGTAATCATGATAGATGTTGGCATTTCTAAGCATTACGGAGGTAGTCTCGCCAACGTTGTGATCGAAGATGGTGTTCTGCAGGTGATGCATCGCGGCACCCTGGTCCCCTTCCCCGGAAATGACCTTCCCTTGCAGGAGTATCTGGAAATAGTATCCGAGCTTGAGCCGGCGGATAGCAGGCTCCGAAGATATGTTAATTTGCTGGATAATCAGGTTTCGCGGGAGAAAGAAATACCGCCCTCAGGTGGAGCAAACTAGTGTCGGAAGTTTTCGCCAAATTATGGGGTAGGCTGCCCTTTACCCGCGTCATCGCGCCGGTTGAACAACACATTTCGACAAAAGACGAAGTGTCGTCGCTTATCGTTCGTGGAACCAGCGACCGGTTTTTCAACCGGGAACTCTCAGACCTGCTATTTATCGAGAGGGTAATGGAAGAGTCCAGCAATCCCATGCACCCTCTTTTCGAACGTGTGCGTTTTCTTTCTATTTCCTCCAGTGTGCTTGATCAATTTTATGCGGTGCGGGTTGCTAAGCTCAGGCGGTCGGCGGCCCGGCGTGATGGATATGTGACTCCCGACGGCCTGACTGCAATTCAGCAGTTGATGGTCGTAACAGAAAAGGCTAACTACCTTATGCAGGTACAGCAGGAAAGCTGGCGTCACCTGCAATCTGAACTGGCGGAACACAGAATCAGGTTTCCCCAGATAGAGGAATTGGATCAGGCGGATGTGGGGTGGCTTTCAAACTTTTTCAAGAGCCATTTTCTGCACGTATTAACGCCTTTTACGATAGATGAGGAGCATCCGTTCCCGTTTATTTCGAGCGGTGGCCTTTGCGCTATTCTCGAATTTGGGGAGGGCTTTGTCCTATTACCCTT
>JABJED010000493.1 GCA_018665025.1 Gammaproteobacteria bacterium | reverse complement strand
TTTTGACGCAATCCAGGCGGCGGCGATGAGCGAGGTAGAACCTTATGTCCCACTGCTCCAGCGCACGGAGGGTCAACCACCACCCAATGCGGCAAACGGTGGCTTGTCCTATATGTCTTTCGATCGTAACGGAGATGCTGGAACAGAGGCAGCGATAGAAACTGCACTTAAACAGATTGCAGGTGGTGAAGGGCAGGCTGTAATCGACATGGTTGAAAGTGCGCCGCCTGGCCCCATCGCGACCAAATGGGGGCTCGGCTTTCGTCGATATGCAGAATGCCTTGCGTATATTAGAGACAACAACATTAAGGCACCGGAAGGCGGTGTTGCGATTCCGCTGCGTTACACGATCGACGAACAACCGTCTTACTCGATCGTCTCGAGCAATGGATTGTGGCAGGACCCAGCTCGAGAGGCGCAGGCAAAGGCACTGCGCAAAGATGAGAAAGACAGTGTTAGACGCAGTCTGTATTTTCCTCAGGTGCTACGAGATGCGAGACGTATCCAGGAGTACTACCCTGATTTATCGCCATCCAGCCCTGAATGCATGGACAAACTTGGCGTCTCTCTTGCGCACCTCGAATCGGAGTGTGAAAACTTTTACGATGCAGCAGAAGTTGAACGTGTGTATTACCCCGAGATGGAAAAGCTCCTGCTTGAGTTTTTCCCAGACGCGAAGGATGCGCTAGTTTTTAATCATGATGTATTCGACAAAGATTACGAAGGGGATCGCACCGAGGATCAGGATAAAAAGAACCCGGGTGTAAACGCTAGCTATGCCAACCTTGTGCACAATGATTTAAACGACAATAGCGGTCGCGTGCGGTGCCGCGAGCTTCTCACCAGAAACCTTCGCAACTTTGGTCGCGAGCAACATTACTCCGACGCTGAAGCGGATGCGAAGATGTCACGACGTTTTATGTCGATCAATCTTGCCAAGCCGATGCAGACGGTTCGTCAGAATCCATTCGTACTTTGTGCCTGGCCGTCATTCTCGGATCAATCCTATATCACTGGCTATCGTGTGTACGATGATCGTGTCGGTGAAACAACACGCTTCACCTATAGACCTGAACATGAATGGTATTGGTTGCCTGAACAAACCCCTACCGAAGTTTCAATGTTAAAGTGCTATGACTCAGTTACTGACGGTTCTGTCTCTCGTTGGTCGTTCCACAGCGCTTGCGTGGATCCAACGGCACCTACCGATGCACCCTGTCGGAAAAATGTCGTGGTTCGATCATTTGTCTTTTTCTAAGCAGGGATATACTGGCGCGGGCATTTAGACTTCAAACCGGGAACATTTCGCCTTGCGAAGGACTTTACCGGCTGACAGTGATGCAAAGCGAGTGCCGAGCCTGCCATTTTAATTTACTATTGCGTTCGCCCTACTGATATCAACGGAGACCAACATGCTAAAACCCGGAACAAGACTAAAGAGCGCCGTATGCGAGGCCGAATTCATGATTATCAAAGCCGCAGACAGCGACGAGCTAACCTGCGGCGGTATTGCGCTGGATGAGTCATCGGATCGAGTCGAAGGGGTATCCGACAAGATGGACGGCTGTGTGATTGGCAAACGTTACATTAACGCTAGCGAATCTATCGAGGTGCTCTGTGTTAAAACAGGCGAGGGTTCGCTTTACTGCAACGATGAAGAACTAATGACTAAAGACACAAAGAAGCTGCCCTCCTCCGACTAGCCTACTTCTGGAACAACATTCACATGAACATCGCCCTTTTCCTGCAGATGGCAGCAGAAGCCTGCCCGGACCGCCCTGCGCTGACCTACGATGGCAAGCACTATACTTACGCGCAATTATTCAGTGCAGCAAAGCGTGCGGCACTTTATTTTTCTACCGGCAACTGCAAGTTTGTATGTTTGCTTGACACATCGAGCCCCGCTACGCCGATAGCCCTCATGGGCGCAGCTATAGCCGGTATACCTTATGTACCACTCAACTATCGTTTGAGTGAGGAGCAGTTCACCCCTCTGCTTGATCGCATCAGTCCGGCCTACCTTATTTCTGGTCCGCGGAATGAAACCTATGATTTTGACGGTTGGGTTGTTCAGGATTCTGCCGATTTTCTAAGCGACGTGCTGAACGGCGAAGAGGTGGAAGTCGCTTGGCATGAAGATCCTTCAGCCGTCGCAGTGCAACTTTTCACCAGCGGCACCACAGGCATTCCCAAGGCAGCATTACTACGCCATGAACATCTGGTGTCCTACATATTGGGGTCAGTAGAATTTATGGGTGCGCTTGAGGACGAAGCTGCGCTAGTATCAGTGCCGCCGTACCATATCGCCGGTATTTCTGCAGCGATGAGTAACATCTACGCCTGTCGCCGAGTCGTGCAACTGCCAGACTTCGATGCTGCCGAATGGCTGCGCCTGGTAGCCAACGAAGGCGTTACCAGCGCCTTTGTCGTTCCTACGATGCTGACTCGAATTATCAAGGAAATCGACACCGCCAAGCTGGACCCCAAAACGTTTTCGACTCTAATGTCCATCGCTTACGGTGGCGGCAAGATGCCGGTGCCCGTGATAGAGCTGGCATTGAAGTTATTTCCTGGCGTTAATTTCACTAACGCCTATGGATTGACTGAAACCAGTTCAACCATCGCCCTTCTGGATCCGGATGACCATCGAGCAGCGGTCGATCACGATGATACGGCCGTGCATGCCAGACTCGGCTCGGTCGGGAAGCCTTTGCCTTCGGTCGAAATAGAGGTTCGAGACGAGGACGGCAAACAACTCGGGTCCTTCGAGCCTGGCGAAATCTATGTTCGCGGCCCTCAGGTATCTGGCGAATACGATGGACGCAGCGTGCTGGACGCTGACGGCTGGTTTCCGACCCGCGACGCGGGATACCTGGATGATGACGGCTATCTCTTCTTGTCCGGCCGCGCTGACGATGTGATTGTTCGCGGCGGCGAGAATATTTCACCCGGAGAGATTGAAGACCTGCTTCACCAACACTCCGCCATCGCCGATACGGCTGCAGTTGGCATACCTTCCGAGGAATGGGGCGAAGTTGTCGCTCTCACCGTTGTTGTAGCGACCGGGCAAAGCATCACGGAGGACGAAATCCGGAGTCACATCAGAGAACATCTTCGTTCGTCTCGTGTGCCTGAGGCGATTCACTTCACCTTAGAACTTCCCTACAACGAAACCGGTAAACTGCTGCGCAGAGTCGTCAGGGATTGGTTCAGGCATGAAGAAGACTGATCGGCCAGCGGACCCGGCTCAGCTCGAGTTCCTAACCAATCTGCACGACGAAATGGATGGGCAGTTCGATGAAGTGGGACACCACTGCACGCTCTTCGGTCTGAATTTCATCGTAAATTAATCAGCGTTGTCCTCCAGGACAGGATATAGCTGTGTAATTGATCCACCGAGATTACCCGTTGGGCGGGTCAACAACTGCATTTCGCCTAACACCGAGCTCAACAAGAATTTCAGCATGGCGTGCCGGCGTTAACTTGTAACCGGTATAAAACAAAACTGAAATGAAACCTAACCCCGCAATTATGGGCCCATAAAAAATACCCATGTTTAATAACGTTTGCGGGGCTACATCAGAGGCGGTTCTGATTTCCGGGCCTACGGGCCAGTCGATAAACTCTAAAGCCCAGCCGGCAATGACCGCGCCAAAGCCGCTGGTCGCTTTAGCTGAGAACGCCACAGCAGCAAAAAAAGCACCTTCCTGGCGGCGACCGGTCTCGTATTCATGCTCATCACAAACATCCGCCATCATCGAGCCATAACCAACATTGGCCTGCGCCGTTGAGAAACCCTGAATCACCTTTAACGCCACCAAAAGTGGCATTAGCAGGGCATCACCATTGTCAGGAAACCACTCCAACAGTCTCAACACAACCGGCAGAGTCTGGAAAAATGCCCAGCAAAGTCCACCAAAAATCAGGCAAGCTTTCTTACCAAACCTGGAAAACAACCTGACGGAAGCGAAAGTGCCAAGGGCATTACCGACAGCGTAAGCGATCAGCACTGGAATGATGATCTTCTCATCGAGCTCCCAGAAGTAAGTGAACATATAAATGTCCAGGGTTCCCGTGACACCAACCATAATGTAGACCACCAGCACGCCGGTAAACAGAAACCGAAAATTCCTACTCTTAGTCACATCCTTAAAGTCACTGAAAAGTCGATAAAAAACAGTCATTATCGAAGCCCGTGGCTGAGCCTCAACCTTCAGAAGAAAAGGGATAACCGATCGCGTACCCCAGGCACTCCAAAAAATGGTAGCCGCCATGGTCGCGGCAACACACAAAGCCCACGGAATATAAGCATCGGGTACGAAACGACCCTCAGCGCCGTCACTTCTAAAGAAAGGAGAAAAAACCAGAAAGAACAACAGCAAGGCAAAGAGAGCACCGATGTTGCCGAAAAACTGCCGATAAGCGACCAGCGCCGTTCTATCTTCAATATTTTCTGTTATTTCGGCCCCCAGAGCGATGTGAGGCACGTGATAAAGGGACATCATCGTTCTCGCCAGATTAGTAAAAACAGCCAGCCAGGCAAACAAAGCCCAATCAGAAGTTACCAGTGGAAAGAACAACAAAAAGAAACACGCCGACAATGGCAGGAATGACGCGAACATAAACGGATGTCTTCGGCCCTGCTTGGATTGCCAGTGGTCCGATAGAGAGCCCGCAAAAATATCGGAAAAAGCATCCACAATGACGGCTAAGCCAATGGCTGATGCCGCCAAACCTGGGCTCAATCCAAGTATCTGACTATAGTAAAAGAGCAGGAAAAACCCCAACCCAGTGCCAAACATACCCTCACCAGCCTGACCAATACCCTAAGCAAATTTCACGTTAAAAGTCAGCTTCTCTAGTACCATATTGATCTCAACTAGTTAGGGGTTAGTAGGGATCAACGATAATCCCCCTATTATTTACAGGAGTCAAAAGAAGTGGCTAGGCCACCATAGCCAGACTTCGTTTTGGAATGACGCCTCCGTTACCCCGACCCGGTTATGCCTATGCTGATATAGGCATCCATATTCGTTAAAACATCCTGATCAGGATTGGACACTGCCGCCAAAGTTTGTTCAGATCTGGCTATCAACTAATGCCTGGACTACAAACTTAAGGGAGAGAAGGTGCTAGAGCCGTACACCGTTTTGGATTTCACCGATGAGCGCGGTGAAATTGGTCCGATGATTCTAGGTGACCTGGGCGCAGAGGTCATAAAGATTGAATTACCCGAGGGGGCTTCATCACGACGAGCAGCACCTTTCTACAACGACGCGCACGAAGCTAACGACCTTTCGAGTCTTCAGTTTATTGCCTACAACCGAAACAAGCGCAGCATCACTGTCGATCCAAACTCGGATGAAGATCGCTCCGTGTTAGACGAGCTGATCCGGCGTGCCGACATTATTTTCGAGTCTGCACCTAATGGCACACTTGCAGAGTTAGATTTCGACTTTGCCAAGGTCTCGGCACTCAACCCCAATATAGTGCACGTCTGTCTTAGCCCTTTCGGCGCCACGGGTCCACATGCAAACTTCCACGGCAATGACCTCGTGATCGCCGCCATGGGTGGGCCCGTCGCATTGCAGGGCCCAATAGACCGATCACCCGTTCGCATTAGCGTTCCACAAGTCTGGCGCCATGCTGGTATTGAAGCCGCTTCAGGGGCACTGGTCGCACTAACCAGGATGCGACGGACTGGTGGTTCTCAATTCGTGGACTTGTCAGCCCAAAGCGTGATGACCTGGACGATGTTAAACGCCATGGATGCATACGCTATCCAGGGCTTCGATTTTGAGCGCGGCGGATCCACTATCGCCAACGGTAAGCTTAAAATGGAGCTCGTCTATGAAACCGCCGACGGCTGGGTCGTCGCTTTACCCACCAGCTCCGTCATGGAGGGTTGTCTCGAATGGATGATAGAGGATGGGATTGCCGACGCTACTTACCGGAACATTGACTGGAAGAACTATGACCTCAATATTCGCGAACTCGACAATGCACCGATCAACCTCTATCAGGCACAAGAACTTCTTGCGTCTTTCTTACACTTGCACACAAAGCAAGAGCTCTTCGAATTTGGTTTGAACAAGGGCATCACCCTGGCGCCAATCAATACGCTGGAGGAGCTTTTGTCACTCGAGCACATCCAGACACGTGACTACTGGCGGGATCTAGAGCTCAAAGACAAAACGGTGAACACACCCGGGCTCTGGGCCAAACCTTCTGCGTATAAAATGTCTATCCGCCATAACGCGCCTAAGCTCGGTGAGCATAACCAGGAAATACGAGCCGAACTTGAGAAACCTGCAAAGGTTAAAGAACCCGCTGGCCAGGAAGATCTATTACCTTTTTCTGGTCTAAAAGTCGCAGACTTTGCGTGGGTAGGCGTTGGGCCCATCTCATCGAAATTTTTAGCTGATCACGGCGCTACGGTGGTTCGAGTGGAGAGCGAGCTACGCCCCGATGTGTTACGCGTCAATGGTCCTTACAAAGACAATATCGAAGGCTGGGATCGCTCGCAGTTCTACGGCGATTTCAATACGTCCAAGCAAAGCCTGGCACTAGATCTCAAGCAGCCTCAGGCAATAGAGATAGCGAAACAACTGATTGTCGGATCAGATGTCATGATCGAAAGCTTCGCTCCCGGCGCTATATCTCGAATGGGACTCGGTTACGAAGAAGTCAGAAAGCTCAACCCGAAGCTCATCATGATCAGCACCTGTCTCATGGGACAAACCGGACCCGCCGCTGAGTTGGCAGGATTCGGCTATCATGCCGCAGCCATCGCGGGATTTTATGAAATGACTGGTTGGTCTGATCGAGGGCCTATCGGTCCCTGGATTGCCTATACCGACACCATTGCACCACGATTTATCTCAGCGCTGCTTTCGGCTGCTCTAGATCATCGTCGCCGTACAGGCGAAGGTTGTTTTATCGATGTAGCCCAAATTGAAACCGCCCTGCACTTCCTGGCCCCTGAACTACTCGATCTGCAAGCCAACGGTCATCTCGCTACACGCACTGGCAATCGGTCTGTTTATGCGGCCCCACAAAGTTGCTATGCGTGTGCCGGAGAAGACAATTGGTGCGCGATTGCGGTAGATACTGATCAACAGTGGCAAGCACTTTGCAGCACTCTGAATCGGCCAGATTGGGCAAGCGACTCAACACTCGCTGATAACTCTGGCCGTCTGCGAGCACACGACCGCCTGGACGACGGCATTAAAGCCTGGACGGCAGATAAGACCGCAGCGGATGTTATGGCTATCTTGCAAGCCGCGGGTGTGCCCGCTGGCATGGTCCAACGTAGCAGCGATCTTCTGCAAGACCCTCAATATCAACATCGCCAGTTCTATCGCTACTTCAATCACCAGGAGATGGGAACCATTCCCTACGCAGGACACCAATACCGTATCTCTAGCTACGACAACAGCCCTCAGGGACCAGCCCCCTGCCTCGGCCAACACAGCTTCGAGGTTTTAAGTGAGGTGATAAAACTCTCCGATGAAGAGATCGCTGAAGCTTACGCCACGGGCATCGTTATTTGAGATTTGTCGACTAACCGGGGATCGAATCTGCCCTGGCATCGCCCTGCCAGACCCAAACGACCATCGACCCGCGAGATCGACATGCATCAAGACCCAAACGGATTATCTGGCAGCTAACTCGGCCCTAGCTTCTGCTTCGACTCTCGTTCCATCGAAGAACTTCGAATTTGACCCAGCGTATAACTGAACCGAGAAACTAAACGCAAAGTTACGAAAATCTTCCTCAGTAATAAGATCGTGCTCCAGCTGCTCATATGCTTCAGCCGCCGCGTGTCCCATATCCAGCACATCCCAGTGACCAAGGTCAAAACTCATAATGGCTCGTACTTGCTCTCCAAAGGGATTCGCCTTTCGATTGAAAGCTGTGAAGGCCAAAGGATCGTCAGACTCGCAACCGAAATAGAAGTTCGGAATGAACCGGTCCCGAATGTCTTCTGCCTTTGCTATACCCATTGCCTTAAAGTCATCACGGACATCCACTGGGATATCATGACCACCGACACCCAAAGTCATCGATAATTGCTCAAGTTTCGCTAGCGTTGCCTTGTCACCATAATTCTCGAACAGCTCTTTTGCCGTGGCCATGTCTATGTTTGCAGGGTTTAGATTTTCCAGCCCCAGCCGATTACGTTTCTGCCATCGCCCTACAATATCTGTGTAAAGGCGTGCACCATTTATAGCGCCGCCTTCCAGCAAGGCTACTCTTAGATCAGGGAATCGGTAGGTGACGCCGCCCATTAACATGCCTTTGGCCAACACCTCGCCCGCCGCCGCAAAGTGTCCCATATGATTGTGCATGTAATTAGAGATTGAGCTTCGATCATGGAAACCCATACCGCCCGAATGCGCGGCAACAGGAAAGCCAAGTTCGACACATTTTGCCCAGAAAGGATCGTAATCGTGCTCGCTGTCAATGCAGAAGTTATCCAACCAGAACACTTCGTTTGAGAGCTCAGGATATTCCCTGGCCACTCGTGGTACCGGACGTTTTATAAAAGATGGAATCATCGCAACCTTCAACCCAAGCGAATGTGCATGCTCCAGTTCTGCGATACCTTCTTGTGGTGTATGCATGGGAATAACTGCAGCCACCGTCATTCTATCTCCATACTCATCATAGGCTGCAGCGGCGTATTCGTTATACGCATGACAAGCTAACTGGCGATATTCCTGGTCAGGGATACTGTGAAAGCCAAGACCTACTGTCGGATACAACACCGCATAATCCAGACCAAAATCGTCCATCCTCTCGTGATAAAGCTTGGGTAACATCGCCGTACAACGATCCAGTGTATTTTTCGTGGGTAGCGCCCACCAGGGCGCCCTGATCGACCGCGAATCTCGTCGCTCTTCCCAGTTCATCTGGTACCAGCCAGGACCCGTTCGTCCACCGCGCATATTCGAACGGAAATCAGTCACAGCATCGCCGCCTCCAGACTGCTTGATGTAGTCCATGAGGACTGGTGTGTATTCAATAATGTGGGAATCCCCGTCGATTAAGGGATGATCTAAACTGGCGCGAATCTGAGCTGAGGCAGTGGGCATTTTTCGGATCCTTTTAGCATGGCTTCGTCAGTCACTGTACCCAAATACCGTGAAGACGTAAAACGCCTGGACAAATAGAGGTTTTAAGCAAAGCCATACGTCCAGCTATGGCAATAAGATTAGCCCGTATTTCGACCAATTGAAGAATGCGGTGTATTTTCACCGGTTTTAAAATCAAATTGACAAACTAATGAACAAGGCTCACTGACGCGCGTTTTTCTGACTGAGCGCCACGTGGGACCGTAAGTGAGATAAAAGTGCGCAGACATCGCCTGCCCGACGAAACCAGTCACTATGATTTTCTCAACAGCAAGCCAGGCGCTATTGCGCGACCAAGGCCTTTACGCGCGGAGCAACACGCGTGAACAACATTTGTAAACTGTCAGTCATCTGTTCTGCCCGCATCCCGGGCGGGACTGCCATGGTAACAATATCCGTCACGCCAAATTTAGTGATGAAATCGACCAGTTGCTCAACGCACTCATCCTCGTTGCCAACGATCCAAGTCTGGGGCACCGGCTCGCCACTGTCGCCAAAGCCTTCACCACTTTCCTTAAAAAATCGTTGATACAATTGCATTCGATATTTTTCCGCTGCCCGAACCAGGGGCCAGTCAGTGTTGCGATCATCTGTCACCAGGATGCTGCGGATAATGCCGACGCGATAATCACGGGTTTTCCTCCCACTGCCCTCAAGTTCATTTACCCAAGGATCAAAGGAATTGGCCTTTAAACCCTGGGGTAAAAAATGAGTGTTGTAATGAGCAGCGCGCAGCGCGCCCGCCTCAGACATGGCAGCAACCCAAAGAGGTGGACCACCGTCCTGCACGTACCCGGGCGTGATAATGACGTCTTCAAATTGATAACGCTTTCCGCTGTAACTGAATTTCTCACCCGTAAAACAATGCTGCAGTACCTCAATAGCCTCATTCATCAGAGATACCCGACGGCTAACCGGGAATCCAAAGCCACGGAACTCGTGCGGTGCGTATCCCATACCAAGACCAATTTCGACCCGGCCTCCAGAAAGGTTATCAAGCACAGCAAGGTCTTCAGCCAGGCGAAGTGGATGATTGAATGGCGCCAGGCAAATGTCAGTCCCAAACCGAACGTGACTGGTGACCGCAGACATCGCGCCAGCCACCGGAATCCAGCTGGGCAGATAGCCATCATCAACAAAGTGATGTTCCGTAAACCACACCAAATCAGCCCCAATCTGGTCAAGCCACTTTACTTGCTCCATTATTTCGCTATATAGCGATTGATGTGCGACCCCGGAATCCGGTGGATTGCGAAAGTCGTAACAAACGCCAATTCTTAAACCATGCATAACCGATCCTTATTTTTTACCGTGATAGCACAAGTCGATGCATTCCGCCGGTGAAGGACTGGAACGATGAGAATTGGCTAATTTCCATTCTGCACTGATTATTCAATACAGGCCTATAAACTGACAATCGCCGCCGAAAAGCGCTGGAGTTATTCCAATTAGTGGTCAGAGCATACACATATTCCGGCCAGTCGCGATACACCATCTTCGGGCACACCATCTGCGGGCGATAGTGATCTGCCAAGAGCGATAGTCAGTCACTTCGGTGGGCGATGATCAGCACTCTACTGGCCAGTGCACTGCGCATTGCATCGACAGCTCACGACTTCTCCCGTATAAAGTCTAGAAGATCGAGAACATTAGCGGCCTGTGTGATCAATGTTAAAGCTATATGGTGTGCCCAACTCTCAACCCGTCCGCGCTGTTGCGTGGACTTGCTTGATGAAAAAATTACCGTTCGAATTTGTCATGACGAGCCAAAACAAGGCCGCGAAGCAGCCGGAATACTTAACCGCCGTGAATCCACGCGGAACTATCCCTGCCATCGATGATAACGGCGTCGTACTTTGGGAAAGCCACGCGATCCTGATCTATTTATGTGAGAAATATGACTGGAACGACCTTTGGCCAACGGACCTGGTCGCCCGCGCAAAGGTTAATCAGTATCTTCACTTTCACCACCGCAATACCCGAGAGGTGGTCGTTCAATGGAGCCGAGCGCTCTGGCCCGCCGTATTCGAGGTGGAAAACCCTGACGAAACCTGGTTCAGGCGTAACACCTTTGCCGGTTTACAGAATAATTCACGAGTCGTAAACGACGCACTCGAAATCATCGACAGCATGTTGGCTAACTCAACTTTTATTGCCGGTCCAACAGTGACGCTAGCCGATATCAGCGCCTATGAAGAGCTAGGGCAAAATCAGGAAAAGTACGCTAATTGCACTGACTATAAAAAGTACCCGAACATCACGCGCTGGTTTATCGAGATGGAAAAACTACCCTTTCACAGGGAAGCACACGCAGTTTGGTCGCTAATCGGGGATATCAATCAATTGCGTGGCGGCATGGGCACCATTTCCAGTGCCAACAAGCAGGCCGCGACGGTGCTACTGGAAACTGTCACACGCCAAAAAAAAGCCAATATCTAACAAAATCCACGCACCGTTTTGGTCGAGTTGTGTTCCATGCCTGGCCAAGGCGCAGAGCTCTTCGGGACCCCGTTGCCTAGGTTCACAAAGAACGAATTGAATCACTATGACAATTGAAAATTGTTACGTTAATGTAGTGGCACAAAGGATCAACACAAAACAATCAACACAAAGTATGGCCCGCTACCGTCGGGGCGAAATCTGACCTGAGGAACAAAAATATATGACTAAGCAAAGAATTCAAACGGCCATTCTTACCTCGATTCTTTTGGTACTTATCGGTTGTTCTTCCGAAGACCCTGGCGAAACCAAAGCGGGTGCTTTCGAACAAAAATACTGGGTCGAAGACTATGTTACCCAGTTGAATTTCCCATGGGCGATGACCTGGCTCCCCGACGGTACCGCCTTACTTACTGAGCGGCGGGGAAAGATCAAAATGGTTCGTGACGGTGAAATTGTTGCAGAGCTTGAGGGCGTACCGGAGGTGATGTCAGCGAGCCCTTACGATGGCGTCCTCGATATAAAAATTGATCCAGATTTCGATACCAGCCCGTATCTGTATCTCACCTATACACGGGGCACGGCAACCGCGAGGGTCGGAGTCGTCTATAGGGCAAAGTTGGAAGGCAACCGGCTTGTTGATGGTGAGGAACTGTTCAGCACGTTTCCGCCTGCGCCAACCGGTGGCCCGAACATCACACGCATGCAATTTCTTAAAGATAAGACACTCATCGTCGGAATCGGGTCTAGCGGCCAGCCCGGCAGTGGCATGGTGCAACGCGTCGATGGGCACATCGGCAAGATTATCAGGATAAATCGGGACGGCACGGTCCCAGCAGACAACGCCATTGCCGTCAAAGATCCCAACGCAAAGCCAGAATTGTGGGCAACCGGTTTTCGATCACCGGGTGGTTTCGCTTTGGACGACAATGGTCAGTTATGGGTTTTGGACATCGGCCCCTTGGGAGGTGATGAACTGAACTCGCTAGAAGCCGGCGGAAATTACGGTTGGCCATTGTTGAGTTGGGGTTTTGATTATTCTGGACGCGCGATGTCGGACGAGCAGACCGCTGCAGGGTTCGTAGACCCTGTCGTGGTTTGGAGTCCATCGATCGCACCTTCAGGCCTCACTTATTACGACGGTAGTGCATTCCCTGCCTGGCAGGGTGATTTGTTCATCGGCGCGCTATCCGGTCAGGCAATTCGGCGGCTGAGAGTCAGCGATGGCAAACTCCTGCACGAAGAACGATTACTGGCGGACTTCAATGAACGTATCCGCTCGGTGGAAACCGGTCCTGATGGTTTT
>JABJED010000492.1 GCA_018665025.1 Gammaproteobacteria bacterium | reverse complement strand
GGGTTTTGCCCATGGACCTGAAGATATTGCTGAAATGGGTTTCATGTCAATCCATGTGGACACCATGTTCTGGTCGATATTCCTTGGCGGACTGTTCCTTGCCATATTCACGATGGCGGCAAGAAGTGCGACGGCAGGTGTTCCTGGCACGCTGCAAAATATCTGCGAAATGGCCGTAGAGTTTGTAGAAGACAACATTACGCAAGTCTTCGGAAACAAACCGAATGCGATTATTGGCCCTTTGTCGTTGACCATCCTGGTTTGGGTATTCTTGATGAACTTGATGGACTTAGTGCCTGTTGATTGGATCCCCTATGTGGCGTCGATGACGGGGATTCCCTACATGAAGGTGGTCGCGACCACCGATCCAAACGCGACCCTGGGCATGTCAATTTCTGTGTTTTTTTTGGTGCTCTTTTATAACTTTAAAATGAAAGGTCCGATAAAATTCGGCGCCAGCCTGGTGACGCATCCAATACCTCATTGGAGCATGTACTGGTTTAACTTTATTCTGGAATTTGTGGACATGGTGGCTAAGCCGCTGTCTCACGGGCTCCGCTTGTTCGGCAATCTCTATGCCGGCGAGATGATTTTCATTTTGATTGCTTTGTTGCCCTTCTGGGCGCAATGGGCGCTATCGCTGCCCTGGGCGATCTTTCATATTTTGATCATTGTTTTACAGGCGTTTGTTTTCATGATCCTGACGATAGTTTATTTGTCCCAGGCCAGTGAAGTAGACGAACACTGATTTTAAAAAACGGCTTATAAAGTAGGAGTAATTAATGGAAGAGCTTATCTTGGTCGCAGGTGGAATCCTTATGGGGTTAGGTGCCATCGGTAGTGGAGTTGGAATTGGTGTTCTGGGCGGTAAATACCTTGAAGGTGTTGCCCGTCAGCCGGAACTACAACCTATGCTTCTGACGCAACTATTTATCGTACTCGCGCTGGTTGACGCTGTGCCTATTATTGCAGTAGGTATTTCGCTTTACATGATCTTTGCGCTATAGATTCTCGCGAGACGCTTAATTAAAGCCAGAGGTGAACTGTGAATATTAATTTGACGATGCTGGGGCAGGCGATTTCTTTCATCCTCTTCGTCTTGTTTTGCATGAAATATGTTTGGCCGCCTCTCACGTCAATTATGAGAGAACGCCAGCAAGCTATTTCTGACGGACTAGAGAAAGCAACGGCCGCGGAGAAGCAGCTGGAACAAGCCAACGAATCAGCAGGCCTTGAACTCGAAGAAGCCAAGAAGCAGTCAGCAGAACTGATTGCTCAGGCCAGAACGAGAGCTTCGCAGATTGAAGCAGAAGCTAAAGCCAAGGCAACTGATGAGGCAGCCCGTATTGTAGAGGGCGCTCAAGCAGAGATTGATCAAGAGATCAATCGCGCCAGGGAAGAGCTTCGGGCGAAGGTTGGTGAGCTGGCAGTTGAGGGTGCTGAGAGAATTCTTGAAACATCTGTTGACCGTGCTGCACACGAAGCGATGCTGTCTAAACTTAGTGCGCAACTCTAGAGGCTAGGATGGCTGAAGCAGAATTACCAACGATCGCCAGGCCCTACGCCAGAGCAGCGTTTTCAAGGGGGCTGGATCAAACAGACGGCCTTGGAACCTGGTCCAGGATGCTGAGCCTGCTGGCTGCAGCAGTCTCGGAACCTATAGTAGAAGAAGCACTCGATAACCCGACACTGACGACAGAAGACGAAACCAGCCTTATTCTGCAGTTGATGGGTGATGATCTTAACCAGGACGGCCAGAATTTTGTCAGCGTATTGGCCGAATATGGTCGACTTGCTTTGCTGCCGACTATTGCTGAGCTATTTGAGTTGTTAAAAGCGAACCATGAAAAGACCATGGACGTAGAGGTAACTAGCGCATTCGAAGTATCTGATCAGGAAAAAATTGAATTGGGTGCGGCGCTGCAACGCATGCTGCAACGAGACATTAATATTGAAACCGAGGTCGACAAGTTGCTGATTGGCGGTGTCGTCATTCGCGCAGAGGATACGGTTATCGATGACTCGGTGAAAGGTAGGCTGGAAAAGCTATCTCTGGTGCTTAGCTAGATTCAGAAGCCTGGTTAGATAATGTAAGAACGGCTTGATTGAGCCGCGATGTAAACAGAATTTGAACGTACGAATAGAATTTAACTTTCCTTTGGGGAACAGGATATGCAACAACTGAATCCTTCCGAAATTAGCGAGATTATCAAGCAACG
>JABJED010000491.1 GCA_018665025.1 Gammaproteobacteria bacterium | reverse complement strand
CCATATCGGTGCCTTTTGTTTTCTATACCTATGTTTTCTATACCTATGTTTTCTATACCTATGTTTTCCAGATTCGAGGCTCGTAGCCCATCGTAGATCCATTGAATATTCCATCTTCCACGAGAAGCTTCCTGGCCTGCCCGAACCCCAGCCTGCAGGTTTCGGCAGAATCCCCAAGGTAACGCAATAATAAAGTACTGCCCCTGAGCGTCACGCCCCAGGATTGCCCACTCAATAGCGTTTGAACTCGCGAAACCGCATTTTCCAATGACAACACCTCACCTTGCTTCGGTATGGCGACAAGGGTGCCAAGCACGCTCGCACTGTTTAGCCCCCAGGCTGAAATTTGGTTGTCCCCCGACACCTTCAAACATTCCCGGTGGCATAGTTTATCCGCGCGCCAGATTCGTGAAGACTGGTTAATGGCGCCTTTCGCAAAGCCCTCTCCTGAAGCACGCCTTCCCAGCATTTGGATCTCCCAACCCAAAAAACTACTGCTACTGTGCAGCCTTACCTGATTGCCAATTTCCGCTTTTGCGCCATCGTAGAAAATCGTTTCCTGGGGCAGCCATTCAAGATGTGCATTTTCAGCGACTTCAATCACCTGGCTGACACGTTGAGAGAGCGCATTCTCTGCGCAGCGATAGGCTTTAGCGGCAGACGGTGAAGTAATCAACGTCTGGGTATCAGCACCTACGCGAATCTGAACCGTCAGGCTATCACCACCGACAAGCCCTCCTGGAGGATGCAGGACATAAATGTGACAACTACCATCATCCTGGGAAAATTGTTTTTGAACACGCAGCGGTCCGAAATGTTTCTGGTGAACAAGTTTGGTCCGGCCCTGAATATTTTCTAACTGCAGCGAAAGCTTTGCAGACCAGGTGGATTGTTGCTGTAAAACCAGATTCACGTGTTATTTACATTACCTATTGGGGTCAAATTGTCTATTACTACACTATAATAATACCGGAGGCAAAAACACTCCAATACTGAAACCATAAGCGCCTGGATGAGCAATCGTCATAAACATACCTGGAATTTGGACTAATCGAGCAGGTTATACCGCAAGATGCTTCTGAATAAGGTTGTCACTGAGTTGATCCATTTCCCCTGACGCCACGATCTCACCTTTCTCCATCAAATAGAAATCGTTGCCTACTCGTCGAGCAAACGCCAGCTTTTGCTCGACCAATAACACCGTGGTTCCTCGCTCTCGATTGAGTAAGGTAACGACATCGCCAATCTGGTTAACAATATTAGGTTGAATTCCCTCGTTCGGTTCATCAAGAATTAGCAATTGCGGTTCAATGACCAGCGCACGTCCTATTGCGAGTTGCTGTTGCTGCCCACCGGATAGATCTCCGCCACGTCGCGTCATCATCGACGCCAGCACAGGAAACAAATCAAAAATAAAAGAAGGTATCCGTTTGGACTTATCGCTTCTTCCGGCAAGCGCAACTTTCAAATTTTCTTCAACAGTGAGTTGCGGGAAAATGTCTCGTCCCTGGGGGACATACCCGACACCCAACTTGGGACGCAACTCTGTCTTTTCCTTCGTTACATTGTGTCCATTGATAATAATTTCACCCGATTCAATGGTCAGCAGCCCCATGAGGCACTTGAGTAACGTCGTTTTTCCCACGCCATTGCGACCCATCAGGCAGGTACAACTTCCTCTGCTCAACTTCAGGTTTAGATCCCACAAAATCTGCGAGCTTCCATAAAGTTGGTTAATACTCTGTAGCTCAATCATGGCGCTTCTCCAAGATACACCTCGATAACCTTGGGATTGTTCTGCACATCATCCATTGACCCCTCAGCCAACACCGCGCCCTGATGCAACACCGTCACCTCACGCGAAATACTGCGCACAAATGCCATGTCGTGCTCGACAACAATGACCGTTCGCTTACCGGCAAGGCCCGTCAGAAGTTCGGCAGTACTTTCAGTTTCCTGTGCTGTCATCCCAGCAACGGGCTCGTCGACCAACAAAAGACGCGGTTCAGAAACCAACAACATACCAATCTCCAACCACTGCTTCTCACCATGGGACAAGGCTCCAGCTTGCTGAAATATCTGTGTTTGCAAACCGATCGTATCAACCACACCAGCTATCAGGTCAGCCTGATCACTACGCAGGGAATAGAAGAGATTAGCGACAATACCCTTATCCATACGTAACGCTAGTTCAAGGTTTTCGAATACCGTCAGCGCTTCAAACACAGTCGGTTTCTGAAACTTTCTACCAACACCCAACTCGGCGATTTCAGCTTCGCTCTTGTTGAGCAAATTATGTGTTTG
>JABJED010000490.1 GCA_018665025.1 Gammaproteobacteria bacterium | reverse complement strand
GGAAGCCTTCCCAGCCTTTAGGCATAATTAAACGTTCCATCGTCGGATGCCCTTCAACGTTGATGCCAAACATATCGAACAATTCTTGTTCGGGATAGAGAGCCCCTTTCCATAGATCCGAAACGGTCGGAACCGAAGGGTTGTCCTCATCTATACCGACACGCACCCGTATAGAATGCTGATGGTCAATGGAATAAAGCTGGTAAACCGATTCGAAGCGCGGCTCCCTCTCTTCAAGCAGGTAGTCAACACCGCGCACATCAGAGAAGTAGTCGAATTTTAAATCTGCATCGTTCTTGAGAAATTCAGCAACAGCGTGCCAGGAATCCGGTGCAACAAAAATCACGGCATCGCCTTGTGGCAAATCAGTATCCTGAATGGCATCGGCAAGCCTCGCCTTCACCTTCTCAATAATTTCTTCACTCGTCATGCCACCCTCTTCTTGGCCTTGTCAGTGCCAGCTTCCATCATAATTTTTTCCTGGAGCTTGATGACGCCATAGAGCAATGCTTCTGGACCAGGAGGACATCCCGGAACATAAACATCAACCGGCACGACACGATCCACTCCTTGCACAATCGAATAATTATTGAATACACCCCCACAAGAAGCACAAGCCCCCATTGAGATCACCCACTTAGGTTCCGGCATCTGATCGTAAATCTGTTTGAGGATAGGAGCCATCTTCTGGGAAACCCGGCCCGACACAATCATCAAGTCAGCTTGACGCGGCGAAGCACGAAAAACCTCTGCACCAAAACGCGCGGCATCCCATCGAGAGTTTGCCATCGCCATCATTTCAATAGCGCAACACGCAAGGCCAAAGGTCGCGGGCCAAAGGGCATTTTTCTGTGCCCAGCCAACCACTTTCCCCAGCTTGGTGGTTAAAACCGTGTCGTATAGGGAGCCGGAGTACTCATAACCCATCGCCTCCACAGTGTCCTTAACATTTGATTTTAAATTATCTACTTCGGTCTCTAAAGCATCGACCGCTTGATCAATCAATCCCATTCTAATCCTCCTCGTCCCCAAATGTAGACGTATGCGATTCCCAGAATGATTATAAAAATAAGCATTTCAATCAAACCGAAAAGTTTGAGTTCTTCCAACGCCACTGCCCACGGATACATGAACACCACCTCGACATCGAAGATGATGAAAAGCATTGCGATGGTGGCAAAACGTACAGGGTACCTTCCCTTGGCTTCTTCTGTTGGAACAATGCCACACTCATAAGGCAGCAATTTTTGTGGAGTCGGGTTACGCGGGCCAAGCAACGTGGATAACGCCAGCAAAGCACCAATCACCACGAGGGCAACAACCGCGAACAATGAAATATAAAAATATTCAGCCATTTAAAATACTCCGCCAATCTAGACAGAAAAACAGAAGAAACGTTACTATATTATATAGGCGACAATAAGCCACCCGAACTGCCCTCCAAAAAAGCCCTTTAGCCTTGTAACTATAAGACGTTAGCCGCAACCTGAGACACAAAGGCCATAGAAGTCGGGATTATAGCAGTCTGCCCTACCCTGTCAATAATTGATTTACCGTGAGATATCGCCCAAAACCAGCGCGATGAGGAAGGAGTTAACCCTTTGTTTGAAATAAGTTGGCTAGACTAGGGAATTTGGCCTATCCCGCTTTATTTGCGTGATATGCCTGACCTGAAAATCGTAAAGTCCACACGGTTCGCGTCCTGTCCATTGCAGGGTAAAAGATCAAAAAAAATCATGAATATTCGACGTGCAGGCGGTAGATGAGGCCGGTAGGGTTATCTTCCGGGGCTTTTGCATCGGGCTTGGCGTAGCTGACCAAATCGAAGGTTATGGTGTTGTCCCCAGCATGAACATATTGATCAATATCGATGAGGAAAGGATCGGAATATTCGGCACCACCATATTCCTGCAACAAACGCACATCGTTTACCGTGATGTGACAGGTGTTATCGGAGCGCAGCAACATTTCTGCTCTATGAATAGAGCCTGAACTTTTAAGAGGCAGATTAAATTGCAGACGAAATTTTTTCTGACTGCCGGTTATGGCTTCTTCTTTTGTCACGGTTTCACGAACCCATACCCACTGGCTACCCTTGATTCCACGCCAACCTTCTCCCATTTGGCAAATATAAGCTTCTGTCCAACTATCCCTTTCAGAGTCGTAGAACTCCGTCTTGCTTCCACTCGCCAAAACCAAGGTCTTGCTTTCGACTGCAGAGGGATCTGC
>JABJED010000015.1 GCA_018665025.1 Gammaproteobacteria bacterium | reverse complement strand
CAGGGTTTTCATGTAACCCGACTAATTGATGGCAGCGAACACCTGCTTGGCGCCCCGGTGTTACTTGAACCAGACCTGGTACCTTTGACCAGACCACGGAATACCTGGGTCAGAGCCGACACTCCGCAACAAGATCAACACCTTGCTACATCGCTTGAGTCAGCCCCGGACGAAATCATCCCTGCGACAAGAGAACAGATTCTATCCTCCGACGAGATTAACGTCACCAGCCTGTATGTCGCTGATACCTCTCTCAATAGCGAAGCCACTTATCTCAGAAAACTGCTACTTCAAATGGGTGTTTTTGGGGAAGGCACCCCAATTTACCTCTCGATCGAACCTTCCATCGAATCGTCGTACCAACTGGACACTGCCACTGACGGCATCAATATTGTAGGGCAGGACGAATCGGCGGTGTTTTATGGCATACAGACATTTCGCCAATTAATCCGTCTTCAGGAAGTGGGTTGTACCTTCCCCAGAGTTCAAGTCGCCGACACACCTGACTTTGAACATCGCGCTTTCTTTCTTGATATTGCACGACACTTCCAGCCCCTGGACCAGATAAAGAAAACGATAGAGGTCATGTCGACCTATAAGATGAACCGACTCCAATTAGGCATTTCCAACGACGAAGGCTGGCGCCTGGAAATTCAATCTGTACCTGAACTCACCATCGTTGGCGCCCGTCGCTCGTACCATCGATACAAACCGGATGGCACACTAAGGGCCTTGTATCCCGCATGGGGAGACGATCACCAGGACTATGGCGGGTTCATTTCTCGAAACGAGTTTGTCGATTTGCTTCGACATGCGAAGAAACATCACGTCGAAGTCATTCTTGAGTTCAACCTGCCGGGTCACGCCAATGCCATCATTCAATCCCTTGGTCAGGCAGAGCAGTGGCAGCTAACCGACCCTGAGGACACCTCTGAATACAGGTCAGCGCAAGGTTACACGGGGAATGTCATTAACGTCGGCATGACCGATAACTACCGGCTGGCAAAGGTCATACTGGAAGAAATAAAAACCATGTACGACGCTGCCGAACTGCCCATGTCCCGGATTCATTTTGGCGGTGACGAGGTACCAGAAGGCGCCTGGCTACATTCCCCCGCCTGCAGACGGTTACCTGTATGGAATACAGCTTGGGATGTCGAAGATCCGGAACAGGCGAGGGAAGCTACACAGGCACTGATGGCTTACCATTACAACCTCATCACGGGGATCGCAGAGCAGGTGTCACCTGGCATCCAGACGGGATTCTGGCATGAGATGAGTGCTGCGGGCAGCGGCGAGACCAACAGCTACTACAATGCATGGCTAACCTCAGACGCAAACACTGACACCATCGACTCACTTCTAGATCGAGGCCAAAACCTGGTCATCTCCAATGCCAGCTTTTTATATCTGGATATGCCATATGCAATGCACGCCGATGAACCCGGGCTGCCGTGGGCTGGCTACGTCAATACAAAATCAATCTACAATTTCGACCCGCTCGATTGCTGGGCGCTGACAGCAGGTCAGTCAAGTCAGGTCCTTGGCATTCAGGCCCAACTGTGGAGCGAGACAGTATTCACAACAGAGCTGATGGACTACTACACATTTCCCAGACTACTCGCTGTCGCGGAGCGCGCGTGGAATAAACGACCGACGCAAGACCGTTGGCCGCAATTCCGACAAGCTTTGATAACAAGAGAACTTCCACACATCTCCAAACTTGGCGTTAAATACCGGCCAGATGAATTGGAGAAATAAGATTTACTACCTTCTATAACTGAGGTGCCACTTCAGGGCGAAAATCTAACGTCCAGGAAAAGGCGCGGAGCCCTTTCGATTCCAGCCAAACATTCACTTCACTTTGCGCCTGCTGATCAAGTAAACATCTAATGTTGTCGATAATCATTCCCCGGGAAGTTTCAGGATAGGGCCGCGACAGGTAACTCACTTCCTCGCCGTAGATATCTGCATGAAAAGCTTTCGCACCCACCTTCTGCGCAGCCCCATTTGCCAGAACGTAAGGCTGGTAAGTATCGACCATCTCCCCAAGCACAAATTCACCAAACGCGGTGGTTTCCGGGAACGCAGGCAGACCACCCGACCCATCCCATTGATCTAATCCGCCTTCGGAATAACTGACTACTCGCGGATAGTTCGCCGTGACTCTTTTTGGTACCGGATCCATATAGGTATGAGCGCGGAGCCCCCCGAGCACAATGCAATCAACAGCCGTAGGCCGTTCGCCCATAAGATAACGCGTCTCACCTAACTGCTTTTCTGCCGCCTCGAGGATCCTCAGGTACTCTGCTTCCGCTGCTTTCCTTTGAACATCTGAATCGGTGCCCGTAGCCCTGCAGGCTCTTGGCCCCCAACTCAGCATTCTCTCGGCGATGGCCGGATTCCCATCAGCCATAATTTTTGATGCAAACTCCGCACTCTCCGGGTAGTGCCATCGATAGTGCACCATGGTCCTTGCTACCCACTCATCGAAGTACTCTTCAACGATCTGTACAAGCACTGCCTCGGGGCCAGCCGGGTACATTTGGCGTTTTGGATAGCGGCCATCAAGCATGTGCATGATGGGGGTGGTATCGCCAATCATCCAATTTTCAGGCGTCTGAAGCACGGGTACCTGGTGGGTACCGGATCGAGCCTCAATTATGGCCGGATCGCTCTGGTTCTTGTTACACATTTCAAATTCAAGGCCGTAGAAGAGACACGCCGCCTCAAGCTTGCGAGTGAAATAGCTAAGTGCACCACCATAGATGGTGTAATGGTTCGGCATGGTCATTTCCAGTTAGCTTGCTTTCTTAATCTTGAGATTCAGTTCAAGGGTCCCGAGCATAATACCGGGCTGATGCAGAAATTTATTCTCGCTGCCATATTCGATGCCATCCAGGCGATCGAGCAGCCTGTTCCATGCTACCTGCTGTTCTATTCTTGAGATACCCGCACCAGGACACACTCTAGGTCCGGCTGAAAATGTCAGGTGCCTCGTGACAGCTTTCCTATCCAGCCTCAGCTCAAACGGACATTCAAATTCGTCCGGGTCCACATTTGCCGCCGCCCAGCGAAGATGCAATACCGACCCTTTCGGCACCGTCACACCCTGGAACACTTCATCCTGGCTGGTCTGCCGGGTCGATAGCCCCTGCGTCGGCGAGCGCATGCGCATACCTTCTTCCGTGAATTGCCTGACCAGGCCACGATTGTTCTTCAGGCGATCAAACAGACCTTCATGCTCGCAAATCAACTGCGCCTGTTCCTCTATCGCATATTGAGTAGTTTCCAGGCCACCGATAATCATGGCGTAGACAATTCCATTAACTTCAAGGTCCGTGAGCTTCCTGCCCAGCGGAGAGTATGTGACCTCTGTGAGGAACGTAATCATGTCCTGCTGAGGGTTCTCCCGCTTTTCTTTCACTTTTTCCTGAACGTATTCCTTAAACCCATCCAGCAATACAAACTGTTCACGAATCTCTTCATCGTCAAGTTTGTTCTGATGGCCCCGCCCGTATACAAACGCTTTCACCTGGGCTTCACCCCATAGGCCCAGTTGCGGTATATCTTCCAACGGAAATCCTAGCACGCTCGCCATCACACGCTGAGGCACGGGCCTTGCAAATTCCTTGATGAAGTCAATCTCTTCCTGATCGATCCAGCTATCGATCAGGTCATCCACATGCTTTGTGATCATAGCTTCATGGCGGCTTGCCCCAGGCCCAACCCACGGATCTGTCAGCTCCTGTTTATGAGTACGCCAAAGATCCATGTTCGGTCGCAGCGTCACCATGGACGCCTGCATGGCATTCAGGTTCGGCACTTCTTCTACATTGACGCCTGACTCAGCCAATTTCCTGATAGCACCAGACTGGATAGGAGGAAAACGATCCGGATCCCTGACGACTGTGTTGATATCTTCATGCTTGGTCAGGATGAAAGCATCCGTGTCAGCTGCTAAACCCTCACCTGCCAGCTTGTGGACCGGTGATTCACCATGGAGTATCGGGTATGCGTCATACCAGTGTTCCTGCGCACCAGGTGCGAACAGGTCAACATCTTCAAGGCCCATGGGACACTTCATGTCCGTCAGAAAGTGATTCGGTGTCTTGTCACTCATTGGCGATCGATCCTTCCTACTTTTTTTAACTTGGTTTCAGACAGTACAGCTTGAGACAAGGGGTGACAAGTAACTGCCAGAACCAAGAATACGCGTCTGTTCCTTAACTAACGGCGGCCCATACTGCTCCACCAAGCGCCCCGAGGACCAGAATGCAGCAGGAGAGCATGGTGAGCATCATGCCCACACCACGCGTTGCAGGATCTTTTACGTAACTAACCGCATAAATTGCCCGGCCTATAATAAAAACCAGGCCGACTGCCGCAGCACCAAGAACATGGACATATTGAGCAAAAAACCAGATCCCCGGGACAAACAAAATCAGCTGCTCAATCGTGTTGTAGTGCACTCGGAAATATCGCTCGAACTCTTCATTTCCCGTTACAGCAGGTGCTTCAAGCCCTGTCCGGCCCCTGGCGAGACCAACTCTCACCCCCAGCACAAAGTACTCCACCAAAGCCAACATAATAACAATCACTACCAGTTCCATAACGTTCTCCTATTTAATTTTTTGACTTGGCGTCCGGCAGGGACCCAAGCCACTAGCTGAAACCCAACTCAGGGTATCAGAGTCCTAGCATTATCTACCTCAGCTAGCTTTCGCAGATTCTCGGAATGATCCTCCCGGTTGATCTTGTAGACGCTGAGAACAGCCAACGCAAAGAGGTAAAAGAAAAGCAGCGTTGGTACGTAAATATAAGCCAGGTCAAACAACGTTTCTTCAGGCACCTGGCCGGGTTTCGCTTTTGTGGGGAACTGGATGATCGCCAGTATCTGTCCGGCAACGACCACACCCAGCCCATTGACGGCCTTCTGAGCAAAGCTGTTAGCCGCAAAGAAAATACCCTCGGACCTTCGGCCTGTTTTCACCTCACTGTCCTCAACGACGTCAGCGATCATCGCGGCAATCAGGGATGAGGACATAATAATCAGCGTGACCTCAACGGTATTAAAAACCACCAGGGTCCAGAACAGCGTGTCGGTTCCATTCTCCGGGAACAGGCCAAGGACTCGAAGAATGTAAGGCATCGGCGCCATTGCAAAAGCGAGACCCAGAACCGTCATACCGCCTTTTTTCTTACCTAACCAGCGGGAGACCCTGGGTGCTAGCATCAGCGCGATAAAGGCCGAAAAGAAATAAGGAAGGTTCATGTAGCCGATCTGGGTAGTGGTAAGTTCCCAGAAGTGTCGGGAAAAATAAATCGACAGTGACGTCGACACCCCTGCTGCAACCGCCTGTAATAGGGCGGAAACAAACAGTGCGAAGAAAGACCGATTGGACAGTGTTTCCTTAATTTCCTTCTTTGTCTTCGTAAAACTAAACGGCGCACTACTTGGCGGCTTTCGAAGATGCGGAATATGCTTGTGAGTACCGATTGCAGACACATAGATAGAGATGAAAATGACAATCGAAGCAGTCAGACCGTAATTGCTCCAGCCCTGAACGTATTCCAACCCGCCTTTCTCTTCAGGTAGAAACACGAGGTAGTTCATCACCGCCATCGTTAATCCACCCCACCAGCCAAAGAAAAACCGAAAACTCATCATTTCCGTTCGCTGGTCGTAGTCGTCCGTCAGTTCTGCGACCAGTGCCGTCGCTGGAATCTCATAAAAAGTGATCAAGGTGCGGATCAGGACCGCCATGCAGACAAAATAGAGAAACAACCCTGTCTCATCCCACGCAGGAGGAGACCAGAGAAAATAGTAGGCAAGCGCAACAGGAACACCTGCTGCATACATATAAGGGTGACGTCGTCCGAGCTTCGAGTGGGTGTTATCGGAGATATATCCCACCAGCGGATCAGATATGGCATCGAACACCAGCGCAATAAGAATGCCCAGCGAGACAAGGTCTGCTCGTAACCCGATAACCTGGCTATAATAAAAGAGCAGCAGGTAATTGAATCCATTGCTTTTAGCACCGTTAGCAACAGCACCGAAACCATAGTAAAGCTTGGTTGATAAATCGACCTTTCGGGTCACTGGTGTACTTCCCTGAATTGGTTGCAAAAAAACACCACGGAATGAGCAAGGCAGGATCATACTGAGTCACATCACAGAGGTCGAGCTAACGTTTGATGGTATTTCCATGACGTGACACTGCTGCTAGCATCGCACTGTGCATCCCCATACAAGGAGCGAAATTGTGGCGGTTTCTGGACAATCAATCAGGCGGAAGGAAGACATTAGGTTCATCACCGGTGAAGGTCGATATACAGATGATGTCAACCTTCCAGACCAATGCCACGCGATCTTCGCTCGCTCACCGGTAGCTCACGCCAACATTACGAGTATAGACACCACTGTAGCCGCTGCAATGCCTGGC
This sequence comes from Gammaproteobacteria bacterium, assembly GCA_018665025.1. Lineage (GTDB taxonomy): Bacteria > Pseudomonadota > Gammaproteobacteria > Pseudomonadales > Azotimanducaceae > UBA9659. Next base: position 267 of record JABJED010000015.1, on the reverse strand, counting down.
GTTCGTCTGGTTTTAACAGGAGCCGACTATGCTGAATCTGCGCTTGGGACGTTGGTTTGCGGCTGGATGATCCACTCAAAAGACGGCGGTGAAATGAAGCCGGGCGTACACCCGCCCCTTGCTCTTGGGAAAGTACGGCACGTAGGCGACCCCGTCGCGGTTGTTATCGCGGATTCTCGGCAAATGGCGCGTGACGCAGCCGAAATGATCGATGTTGAATACGAAGAACTGGTCGCAGTAGTCTCATCAAAAAGCGCCGCAGGTCAT